>NZ_JBHRWV010000001.1:0-487251 GCF_042648145.1 Salinicoccus sesuvii
TAATGAAAACCGTGTGGGTTTTCTGCGCAGCGCATTGTTTCTATCCGGTTTTGAATGTGCATGCGCGGTTGAATGCTTCAGCATTTAGCCGGTCAGTACGCCGCACCAGCGGCGTTACCGATGTACTTTCAATTTCATATTGTCCGGTGGCACTGGCGGAGAGGCCCCACCTGTTCCCATGCCGAACACAGCAGTTAAGCTCTCCAGCGCCGATGGTAGTTGGACTGACGTCCCGTGAGAGTAGGACGCCGCCGGGCAATTACATAGAAAAAGGATTCCTTTTATAAGGAGTCCTTTTTTTGTACTTTGACATAAGATTTTGGTTTATTGTTTTTATTCATTATAATAGGAAGAAATAAGATCAAGAAAGATAGTGGTGGAACAATGCAGCTATATCGTAAACTGACTGCAATGATCGATGAAGAGAGTATATCTATGCATGTACCGGGTCATAAAAACAATACCATTGGATATTTACCAAGAATCGATTGGCGGTATGATATGACGGAAATTGAAGGACTTGATGATCTTCATGAACCGAATGGTGTACTGGAACGTTTGAATGGTGAGCTTAGTAAGAAATATGATGGATACACGGCACAAATGATGGTCAATGGCACTACCAATGGCTTACTTGCTGCAATCTATGCGATATCGAAAAGTCATAAACGTTTCATTATTGCAGAAGGTGCCCACAAGTCGATTTACCATGCCCTGGAACTTGCTGGAGTTGATTATATAAGTGTAACAATCGAAGAATGTGTCTTTTTTTCTTTTACTACAGATGATGTTTTGTTGATAACATATCCCACATATATAGGCGAATGCTTCAACATTGAAAGTATTATTCACCATGTGCATTCACTTGGTGGAATAGTTATTACAGATGAGGCTCATGGTGCACACTTTGATATTGCCGAAGGTTTTCCAACATCATCGATGAATTACCAGTCCGATGTGACTATCCAGTCCTACCATAAGATGCTTCCAGCATTGACCATGGCTTCGGTAATTTTTGTAAGAGATCGGTTAATCTACCAAAGTATTATGAAATATATCGATTACTTTGAAACATCGAGCCCTTCGTATCTTGTAATGGCTTCGATTGAACAAGCGCATGGGTTCTATAACGATTACAATGCTGAAAAGTTTTTTCATAAAAGGGAAAAGTTGATTGAAGTGCTTAAAGAAAGAAATATTGAAGTAAGGATGCAGGCTGACCCTGCTAAGCTTCTACTATTTCATCCTGTAATTACCCCGCGATCCCTAGCGGAGTGCTTTATTGCGCAAGGTATCTATCCAGAGATGTGGGGAGACGAAGGTGTACTTTTCTGCTTGCCGCTTTTTCATGACAACGACCGATTCCCGTTTCGTTTACTACTGGAACGTATTTGTACAATGAATATCACTGAGAGTACATCAGTCACTATAGAAGTTTCCATTGATTTTTTGGAGAACCGTGTTTGTGTACAGAGCATCATACCTTATCCTCCCGGTGTACCACTTGTACACGAAGGGGAGCGGATTACCTCGAGTGCTGTCAAATCCATTGCGCATTACCTAAATAATCATGTTAGAATAGAAGGTGTAAAAGCAAATTTAGAACACTACAAGAATGAGGATGACTAATGAGTTATTTCATAACATTTGAAGGTCCGGAGGGTTCAGGTAAGACAACACTCATCTCCAAGGTCCACACACAGCTTTCAAAGTCGCATGAAGTTATCATGACGCGTGAGCCGGGGGGGATAGGAATCAGCGAGATGATTAGGGAAATCCTACTGGCTGAGGGTAACGATATGGATGGACGGACTGAAGCATTGCTGTTCGCAGCTTCCAGGCGCCAGCACCTCATAGAGAAGGTCATACCTTCACTTGAAGCCGGTAAAATTGTTCTGTGTGACCGCTTCATAGACAGTTCTATTGCCTATCAAGGGTATGCTCGGGGCATAGGGACTGAAGCAGTAATGCAAATTAACCGCTTTGCGATAGAGGACCATATGCCCGATTTAACACTATACCTAAAGCTGGATCCAGAAATTGGTCTCGATCGAATTTCTAGCAATCAAAGAGATCATAACAGGTTGGATGCCGAAAAAATAGACTTTCATAAATCGGTTGTTTCAGGGTATAATGAATTATCAGAAAATTATCCAGATAGAATCAAAATTATAGATGCAAGTCAATCACCGGAAAAGGTGATGAAAGATGCAATAGAGATAATTAACCAATACTTGAATCAAGAGGTGAATCAGTCATGAAAATGGTAATTGCAATTGTACAGGATCATGACAGTCAGAGATTGTCTGATCGATTAACAAAGAACAACTTTAGAAGTACGAAACTTGCTTCAACAGGTGGTTTCTTGAGAGCAGGCAATACGACTTTCCTGTGTGGTCTAGAAGATGCACGTGTAGATGAGTTGCTCAAAGTGATCGACGAAACATGTGGCAACAGGGAACAGACGGTTGCTCCGGTAACCCCAATGGGTGGGAATGCAGATTCTTATATTCCTTACCCCGTGGAAGTAGAAGTGGGCGGCGCGACAGTATTCGTCCTGCCTATCGAACAATTTGAAAGATTCTAAGTGCAATTGGTGATGAAAGCTGAAAATAGCGGTGTGGAAAACCAATTGAACAGAATTATTGAAAATGGCCGCTTGAGCCATACTTATATGTTTGAAGGCGATGCAATAGAAACATTGAAGCGCTATAGCAGATACTTCGCGTTAAATATTCTTGGTAATAATGGAAGAAATGAAATGCTCATTTCAGAAGGGAATCATCCTGACTTCTTCTATCTCGAGACACAGGAAACAAGCATTAAGAAAGAAGCTGTTGAAGATCTTGTTAGAAGAATGAACCGTAAACCGACAGAATCGGAATACAAAGTTTATGTAATTGAAGCTTTTGAAAAACTAACACCACAAGCAGAAAACAGTGTGCTCAAATTTCTTGAAGATCCGCCCGAGAAGACAATCGCAATCCTGCTTACAATTGATAAAAGCAGCATTCTTCCCACCATTCATTCAAGAGCACAGCACATCCACATCAAAGGGGAACGCGATGACCGCATCAAAACACTCGACGGTCTAAGTCAAGCGGAATTGAATACTGTGGATATATTAGCTTTGAACGCCGAGCACGTCAGGGAACTTGGTTCTTCGTTTTCGGAGTTGAGGCAGACAGCCATGGAATTTTCGGCGAAGTGGCTTGGTAATCATCCACTCGTTTTAATTGAACTCAAGCCGATGCTTGATCTCGGGCAGAGTAGGAAAGATCATGCACTGCTATTGCAGATAATCGACGGTTACGTGAGACAATGCATGCATGAACTACTGGAACTCGAGGACTTTAGGCCGTTTGGTGACGAAGTGAATAAAACAGTAGCAGGGCAGCGTCTTGAACGACTGTCGCGCATGCTGGAAGAAGTACAGACAGCAAATCGTCTACTCCAGTCAAATGTGCACCCGATGCTTGTATTCGAAAGCATGGTCATCTGCTCGAAAGGTTGAACAATATGATAGAACTCATCACAGCGACCCAACTCGACTTTTTTGATAACTTATATATAGAAATGAAAGAAACTAATGTGGAACGCGATGACTACATCGTTGCAGAGACAAAACGTGGGTATGAAATGCTACGTGTTGTGAAGGCCAACTATAAAGTTCCTGAAGATAACATCGTAGAGCCGGATGGCAGATTTATCCGCACTGCTACAGATGGAGATGTGGAGACGTTCCATAAGAATGACAATATGGCAAAAGAATCCCTGCGTTTTTGTAAGGAAGCTGTGGTACAGGAAAAACTCGATATGCAGCTGGTCAATGCAAAATATACGCTAGATCGTAAGAAGTTGATTTTCAATTTCACTGCAGATGAGCGTGTAGATTTCAGAAGTCTTGTACGTACGCTCGCAAACCGTTTCAAAACACGTATTGAGCTTCGTCAGATTGGTGTGAGAGATGAAGCAAAATACTTGGGGGGAATTGGTCCATGCGGGCGTGCACACTGCTGCTCTACTTTTCTGGGTGACTTCGTACCTGTTAGTATTCAAATGGCGAAGAATCAGGATCTTTCTCTTAGCCCGACGAAGATCTCAGGTGCATGTGGTCGTCTGATGTGTTGTTTGAATTATGAAGACGAGTACTATGAAGATGCGCGTGAAAAGATGCCTGACGTCGGCCAAACAATCGATACTCCGGATGGGCGTGCTGTAGTCATCGGTATGAATATACTTGATCTTGTCGTCAAGGTGAAGTACAAAGATGACTATATCCGGGAATATCATTGTGATGAACTGAATGCAGTGGGCGAGGTGTAATAATGGATCGCGAGAGACTGTTCACGCACATCAGCAAGATGGAAGCGGACATGAATCATATGTACGATGAGCTTCAGACTTTAAAGGAACTGTCGGTCCGTCTGGTAGAAGAGAATGTCAGTCTACAGATGGAAAAGGAGAACTATGAACAGCTTCTGGTAAAAGAAGAGTCGGAGAAAGCAAAATCATTCAAGCAGAATACATTAAACAATCTATATGATGAAGGATTTCATGTGTGTAGTATCCATTTTGGAACACATCGGCATGGAGAGGACTGTCTGTTTTGCCAGGGATTCCTTCAACATAGGAACAAATAGGCGGCCTCGGCCGTCTTATTTATTGAGGGTGAATATATGTTAAGAGAAGGAGAACGTGTAGACGAATTGTTCCGGGAGTCTATGCAGATTATTCAGAGCAGTGAAGTGTTTTCGTTTTCGGTCGATGCACTGCTACTTGCAAACTTTACACGCTTCCTAAAGAGGGACCACACGATTATCGATCTATGTTCAGGCAACGGAATCATTCCACTGTTGTTGTCCCATCGTACTGAACTCCCCATCATGGGTCTCGAGCTCCAGCCGGAACTTGTCGATATGGCAGCGCGCAGTATTCGGATGAACCATAAGGAGCAACAGATTACTATAGCGCAAGGAGATATCAGAAATATAAAGAAAATACATACGCATTCGACTTTTGATATCGTCACAGTGAATCCACCCTATTTTACCAATAACCAACCCATAAAAAATAAAGGACCGCATAGTATCGCGCGTCATGAGATACATATTGATCTAAAGGGTGTGGTAGAAGCGGCGCGTTTTCTTATCAAGAACAAAGGCCGATTGTATATGGTACATCGTGCAGAGCGTAGCATGGAAGTGGCGAATGAAATGTTCAATGCCGGTTTTCGCATCAGAAGAGTGCAGTACGTTTACAACGACCAGTCTTCTGCTACGGCATTATTTGTTCTAGTAGAAGCAATATTCAATAGCCAGGCCTATGCGGACGTCTTGAAACCACTGTACATATATGACTCTGAAGGCAAATATACAAAAGAAATGATGACAGTCTACTATGGATGAGCACTACGTATATATTATAAGATGCGCAGATAATACACTATATACCGGTTATGCTAAAGATATCAAAGCACGCATCGCCAAGCATAACAGTGGAAATGGAGCCAAGTATACTAGAAATCGGGGGCCGGTCCATCTTGTACATTCGGAGTCATACGAGACAAAAAGTGAGGCACTGAAACGTGAATATGAAATCAAGAGGTTGACTAGGCAGCAGAAATTGGCATTAATCAGGAGAGATGTAAATGAAACTGTATATCACAGGCACACCACTCGGTAATCTGGATGATATGACTTACCGAGCGATTGAAACATTAAGGAATGTCGATGTCATACTATGTGAAGATACACGTACCACACGCAAGCTGACGACCCATTTCGATATTGACACACCACTCAGAGCCTATCACGATTTCAATAAAGGGGGAGTAGAAGACGGAATCATTGAGGAGATGCAAGATGGAAGGACTTTCGCCCTCGTAACAGATGCCGGCATGCCAGTTATTTCCGATCCTGGTTTCGAGCTTGTTTCTAAGATGCAGGATGCTGGCTTGAAATACTCCATCATCCCATCGGGCTCTGCTTTTACGCTTGCTCTTGTCGCAAGCGGCATTCCGTCCTATGAATTCACCTATTTTGGTTTTCTACCCAAAGCAAATGCAAAACGCCGGAAAAAGATCCAAGAAATAATGTCTTATGAACAGACATCCGTCCTGTATGAATCTCCTCACAAGATTATGGATACACTGACTGCAATCGTAAATATTGATGGCGGTAGGATGGTTAGTATATCGCGGGAGATTACTAAGAAATTCGAGCAACACGTCAGACGTCCGGCCGATGAGATGCTCCAACTTTTGGGTCATGAAATCCCATTAAAGGGAGAGTTTGTGGTTGTTATCGAAGGGGCACAAGCAGAAGCCATCGAGTTCGACATCCCGGTCACAGAACATGTGGAAGCTCTGATAAAAGAAGGTATGACGCCAAAACAAGCAATAAAGAAAGTGGCGGAGGTTCGAGATTTGAAAAAGCAGGACGTATATGATGAATTTCATGAAACAAAAAAATAAGCGGTATATACCGCTTATTTTTATTTGTCCATTTTTGATTGGAGTTCTTCAATCAGTTTTTCTGCACCTTCTTGACTTAGAATGATGCGTCCGTCTGCGAGGCGCATATTTTGTTCGGAGACATCTCCGGTAACAGCACATGTCATCTGTGGTTTGTATTTCTTCAGTATGATTGTGTCGTCATCAGTATATATTTCAAGTGCATCTTTAACTTCGATATCAAGCACGCGTCTGAGTTCTATTGGGATGACTACCCGACCAAGTTCATCCACCTTACGTACAATTCCAGTTGATTTCATAAAGAATCCCTCCAAATTTTCATTCATCCACATGACCTATTCCATCTCTCTATCTATGTCTTCAGAAGATATCATGAAGAGGGGAAAATCGGTACTTAGATTGCTTACCCAAAATGAATCGGTTGAAACATGACTTAACATAAAGAACGTTTTATGTCAATGAACACATATGTTCCTTCTGTTGAGTTCCTGCTGATTATAGCACATTGCCTCTTCTTACGCCAACATAAACAACCGATATTATTGAAAATCTGCCTTAAATTCGTTATATTTAGTAAATGAACAAATAGGAGGAAGAGCATGGAAAAACCAACTTATTATATCACCACACCGATATATTACCCGAGTGGAAAACTGCATATCGGCAACGCCTATACAACTATTGCATGTGATGTCATGGCTAGGTACAAACGCATGCGCGGCTTTGATGTCTACTATCTGACTGGTGCCGACGAGCACGGTCAGAAAATAGAACAAAAAGCGGAAAAAATGGGGATATCTCCTCAGGATTATGTGGATGAAATGGCTGCATATATGCAGAACCTATGGTCACTCTTAGAAATTACTAACGATCAGTTCATCCGTACAACAAGTCCGGATCACAAGGCGGCAATTCAGAAGATTTTCAGCAAGCTCTATGAGCAGGGTGATATATATCTTGGTGAGTATGAAGGCTGGTATTCCGTTGAGGATGAGGAATTCTTCACAGAAACTCAACTCGATATTGTGTACCGAGATGAAGCAGGCAAAATGATTGGTGGCGTAGCGCCAAGCGGACATGAAGTGGAACTTGTAAAAGAAAAAAGTTACTTCTTTAGAATGAGTAAATATGCAGACCGTCTTGAAAAGTTCTACCAAGATAATCCTGGCTTCATCCAGCCAGAGTCCCGTAAGAATGAGATGCTTAACAACTTCATCCGTCCAGGACTTGAGGATCTCGCAGTTTCCCGGACAACATTCGATTGGGGCATATCTGTCGAGTCCGACCCTGAGCACGTCGTCTACGTATGGATAGATGCACTATGTAACTATATTACTGCCTTAGGCTATGGCACAGATGATGATCAGCTTTTCCAGAAGTACTGGCCGGCGGATACCCACATGATAGGTAAGGAAATTGTACGTTTCCATGCCATCTATTGGCCAATCATGCTGATGGCGCTTGATCTCCCTCTGCCGAAGAAAATACTCGGCCATGGCTGGTTGGTGATGAAAGATGGCAAGATGTCGAAGTCAAAAGGTAACGTTATCTACCCTGAAACGGTTGTTGAGCGATACGGACTCGATGCCCTTCGCTACTACTTGATGCGCGAGGTACCATTTGGTTCTGATGGCGTCTTTACGCCGGAAGCATTTGTTGATCGGACAAATTTTGACCTTGCCAATGATCTCGGGAATCTGGTCAATCGTACTATTTCCATGATCAATAAATATCTTGATGGTGAACTGCCAAAATATACGGGTCATGAAACGGAATTTGATAAAGACCTCGAACAGACGGTCCAGGAAAATATCAAACTTTATGAAGAAAGTATGGAAGAGACAGAATTCAGCAAGTCGCTTAGAGCAGTATGGACCATTGTCAGCCGTACGAATAAGTATATAGATGAAACGGCCCCTTGGGTACTTGCTAAGGATCAGGAGAAACAACAGGCACTCGGTAACGTCATGGTGCACTTGGCTGAGAATATCCGTATCGTTGCGGTTCTTCTGAAACCTTATCTGACTCATGGGCCGAACGAGATCTTCAGACAGATGAATGTGACAGATGCAGACCTTCAGACATTTGAGTCTATCATGACTTATGGCAGTATCAGTACGACAGGTAGGATGATTGCAAAGCCTGAGCCGATTTATCCACGTCTTGATGTGGAAGCTGAAGTCACTCATCTAAAAGACTTAATGACACCGGATGCCCCACCAGAGGAAGTCGAGGAAGTGGTATCCGAAAAGATTACAATTGATGATTTCAATAAAGTCGAAATCAAAGTTGCGACAGTCATCCACGCAGAAGGCATCAAGAAAGCCGACAAATTGCTTAAGATTCAGGTGGATCTCGGTGAAGAAAAAAGACAGATTGTCTCGGGTATACGCGAAGCATACGAACCAGAAGACATCGTCGGTAAAAAAGTGCTTGTAGTGACGAACCTTGAGCCTGTGAAGCTCAGAGGAGAGATGTCGGAGGGAATGATACTGACGGCGGAAATGGGTAAACGTCTCACATTGATCTCAGTGCCAAATGGTATTGAAAATGGCAGTATAGTCAAATAGAGGAGGAGTATTATGCTGATAGACACACATGTACACCTGAATGCTGACCAGTACGATGAAGATCTAGAAGCAGTCCTCAATCGAGCGGCAGAGTCTGGCATCGACAAGATGGTCGTTGTAGGTTTCGATCGGAAAACGATTGAACGAACTATGACACTGATTGATAAATACGATAATATCTATGGGGTCATTGGCTGGCATCCGGTGGATGCGGTGGACTGTACTGATGAAGATCTCAAATGGATCGAAAAGCTATCTGCTCATGAAAAAATAGTTGGTATTGGCGAAACAGGCCTCGACTATCATTGGGATAAGTCGCCTAAGAATATCCAAAAAGAGGTCTTTAGAAAGCAGATTGCTCTCGCAAAGCGAGTGAACCTACCGATTATTATCCATAATCGTGAAGCGACTCGGGATTGTGTCGATATACTAAAAGAAGAAGGTGCCGAGGAAATTGGCGGTATCATGCATGCTTTTAGTGGAACACCAGACGTTGCAGACGAAGTGATTGAGATGAGTTTCCATATTTCCCTAGGAGGTCCCGTTACATTCAAGAACGCTAAAGATCCAAAGGAAATCGCCAAACATGTACCAATCGACAGGTTGCTTGTCGAAACAGACGCGCCGTTTTTGACTCCTCATCCGTATCGAGGGAAGAGAAATGAGCCTGCTCTTGTAAAGCTTGTTGCAGAGAAAATAGCAGAACTTCGAGAAATACCCTATGAGCATTTGGCGAAACAGACGACAGAAAATGCCCGGGCACTCTTTAAGATATAGGAATGAAATCACCGTCATTACGGTGATTTCATTTTTTATATTAAAAGTATGATATGATAAAAATGAGGTGCATGAATGGAAAAACCTATAGTTAAGGAAATCATTGTAGTTGAAGGCAAGGACGATACAAGACGTCTGAATGAAGCTGTTTCCTGTGAAACAATTGAGACTAACGGATCTGCCATTAATGAGACGGTGATGCGCGAAATCGAAGTGGCACTATCTACGCGTGGCGCCATCATATTTACAGACCCAGACTACCCGGGCCAAAAAATAAGAAATACAATAATTGAGCGTTTTCCTGACATTAAAGAAGCTTTCATGCCACGTGAAAAAGCAAAAGGCAAAAATGGTGGTATTGGTATAGAGCACGCATCTGTTGAGGATATCGTAGATAGTCTGTCCAAGGTATATACGAGCGTTTCCCGTTATGAGGAGAATATCACCATACAGGATATGGTAAGATGGCGCCTATCCGGGAACAGGGAAGCTTCCAATCGCAGGACATACTTATGTGACCGGTTGAATATTGGCTATGCAAATGCAGGGCAGCTGCGGAAGAAGCTGAACCGCTACAGTATTTCGCACGAGCGAATCGAACAGACATTAAATGAACTAAAAGGTGAATAGAATGAAGGATATTGCAACGGTTGGCAGAACAAAACAAATATTGAGTGAACACGGATTTACCTTCAAGAAAAGTCTGGGACAGAATTTTCTGGTGGATCTGAACGTAATCCGAGAAGTCCTGGACAAGGCGAATATTACAGACCGAACGGGTATCATCGAAGTCGGGCCAGGAATCGGCTCCCTTACAGAACAACTTGCAAAACGTGCTAGAAAGGTTGTTGCATTTGAAATAGATCAGCGCCTAGTTCCTGTACTTCAAGATACATTATCTCCATACGATAACGTTGAGGTAGTAAATGCGGATATATTGGAAGCGGATGTCGCAACAACCATCTCCGAATCGTTGTCGGATTGCGAGGAAGTGATTGTTGTAGCCAATCTACCTTACTACATTACTACACCGATACTGATGCATTTCCTCGAGCAGAACCTGCCCATCCAACGTTACTATGTCATGATGCAAAAGGAGGTTGGAGAACGGATTAGTGCTCGTCCAAACAGTAAAGCATATGGATCGCTCTCCATTGCCATCGACTATTATACAGAAGCACGTGTTGTTCAGAACGTACCTAAATCTGTCTTCATGCCACCCCCAAACGTAGATTCTATCATTGTTGAGATGGTGCGTCGCAAGAAGCCGAAAGTAGATGTTGAAGACGAGCCATTGTTTTTCAAACTGACAAGAGGAGCATTTGGTCAGAGGAGGAAAACGATACTCAACAACTATTCGAGCATCTTTGAAGAGGGGAAAGAGAAGAAGGAAGCGCTCCACCAGATGCTTGAAAAAGCAGGTATTGACCCAAGGAGGCGTGGAGAGAGTCTCTCTATCGAAGATTTTGCGAAAATATATCGAGAGGTCAAAGCTACGCCTGATTTGAAGCTGGCTGAGATATAGTAGAAGTGACAGAATTTACGGGGAATTTTGACAGAATTATGTAAACTTGCTATACTGTGAATAGTGAGGTGGGTCAAATGCCAAAAACTTTAGTCGACATCAAAAAAATTCTTGATTGTCAATTGGGTTGTCCAGTTTTACTCCGTGCAAATGGAGGACGCAAGAAGTTGGTTGAACGACGAGGTATTCTGAGAGAGACATATCCTTCTGTCTTCGTCGTAGAACTCGATCAGGAGGAACACAGCTTTGAAAGAGTGTCATATACATATACTGACGTATTGACATCTAACGTTGAAGTGACATTCTATAATGAACAGAGAGAAGCATTTGTAATCCAATAATCGAACGGTGGCTACTATCCTCAGGATAGTAGCCTTTTTGTATCAACAAGGAACAGACAGATAACTGCCTGTTCCTTGTTTTTTTCTTACCGTATAGTTTTGAGACCTTTTGACCATTTGACTGTCATTGTAACAACGTTTTCGATAGTTGCATGGTGTATATCTGATGGTCTAAACGTCTTCATGTTTTCAAAGTCATTGAAGAGACTGAATGCACCAAATGGCGTTACAGTAGCGATATTCAAGTTGGAAAGAATCTGACGAAGTGATAATGTCGCCGCTACAGCAAGGGTAGAGCCATAACCGACGATTCCAGCCGCTTTATTCGCCCATTCTGGACCAATGTAATCAATTGCATTTTTGAGAGAAGCTGTAATACTTTTGTTATATTCAGGTGTAATGAAGATAAAGCCGTCCATCTCATCTATCTTTCTAGACCACGCATTGATCTCGTCTGTAGAATACTGCTTATTTGCCATTATTGGTGGAAGGTCTTCGCTAAACATTGGAAAATCATATTCCATTATATCGATGATTTCAAATTGTGCATCGAGCTTGAGGTTTTCCGCAAATGTTTTCACCCATTCTGCGACTTGAAGATTTACACGCGCCGGTCTTGTACTACCTGTAATGATCCCTATTTTAACCATAAGTTATTCCTCCGATATCCGTCGATTAGATAATGCATATATAGTATTTAAAAGTAACTTGCTTTATATATATTAAAGTAAATTTTGGGAATTTCAAATTATTTGATCAGATCCTATATTTTATTCGGCATGAAGCAATGGCTCAGTAAGTGTAATATAATAAGAAATGAATATAGGGCGATGAGGTGTTAACCATGAAAGAAATTAAAGTATCAGAAGTAATAGGTGAAAAGAGTGATCAATACATAAGATTTGGCGAGGAAGATTTAACCGTTATTCAAATGCCTATCGAATATCTCCAGAAGATTACGGAGCTAACCGAGCATTCATCAACAATTTTTCATCTAGAAAGTTCAACTCAAAACTATGTGCGTCTGACAGTGCGAGAACACCTTAAATTTTTCAACAAATGGTATGGTAGCAAAATGGACATCGATTCTATTTTGAAGCAGTTTAATCTGGAGTCTTTTCAAAAGATGAGGCTTCGAAAATGTAGCGATGAAATCGCTCAGAGAATGGCTTATGTTCAAGCTATGATGTCCAATCAAAAACTTGTGTTGGCAGTCAATCCATTATACGGGGCAACCATTGAAAATATACATATTTTTCACCGTGTAATCGAACAGATGAAGCAGATGGGCAAGAGCATTATGGTTATCACACATAGCACGGAAGATGCGTTGGTCATTTCCCAGAACATATCAAAACTCAACAATCAGGGGCTCAAGACGTTGGAAACCGAGGAACCAACCGTCCAACCACATAGTGCTTTTAACCGAATAAAGGCGAAGATGGAAGATAAAACAGTTTTCGTGGATCTAGAGGATATTGAGTACATGGAAAGTAATGAAGGTAAGGTCTATATAAATATTTCCCGGGAAAAGTTCGCTATAGAAGGGAATATGACAGAAACTGAGAATAGACTAAGGGATTACGGTTTCTACAGGTGTCATCGATCCTATATCGTCAATCTGAAAAAGGTGAAGGAAATCATCAACTGGTCGAAAAATACATATTCGATTGTCATAGATAACCCTGATAAGACAAAAATTCCGTTGTCTAGAGCAAAATATAATGAAATTCAAGAACTGCTCATCCTTCACTAGTACACTTTGCACCAACAGAAGTACGTTTCATCGGATGACCGAGTTGCTTATTGATGATTTTATACATTTCATAGCATCATAGCGACGTCTCATCTTAAATACATCGCAGTATCCAGCCTCCGGTTCTAGAGTGGAGACATCCTAGAAACGGAGGCTTAATTTATGAAAACTGGAATAAGTGTAAAAGCGTTGGAAAAGCATTTTAATAACGAAAAAGCGTTGAAGGGCATTTCCTTTAAAGTAGCTCAAGGAGAAATATTTGGGCTGCTCGGACCAAGCGGCTCAGGTAAAACAACGACAATTAAAATACTCACAGGAGAACTGGAACCGACAGCAGGACAAGTTGAGGTGCTCGGCTACTCTCACGAAGCATTTAAAAAATCGGACTACGTCAGATCTCTCGGTATACTTTCTGACAATAGTTCCCTTTATGAACGTCTTACTGTAAAGGATAATCTGACTTTGTTCAGGAAACTTTATGGCACGGAACAGAAAAAAGTGGATCAGGTCTTAAAAGAAGTGGGTCTTGAAAGCCATATCAACAAACGTGTAAAGGATTTGTCAAAAGGTATGAAGCAACGCATACTTTTATGTAAAGCGGTCTTGCACGAACCTGAAATACTTTTCCTCGATGAGCCTACAAGTGCACTCGATCCCGTTACAACAGAGAGTATTCATACTATGTTGCTTAAGATCAAATCGAGGGGAACGACAATCATGCTGACAACGCATAATATGGATGAAGCAACGAAGCTTTGCGATACAGTGGCGTTTCTAAACGATGGCGTCATCATTGATGATGGCTCGCCCGATGCTTTGAGGCAGTCTTACAGGAGTAACGCTATGCATATCACATATAACGATGGTACGACAAAACAGATTGCTTTGAATCTTGAAAACAAAGCACAGTTAGAAGCCGCAATGTTCGATGCAAATGTGGTCAATATGAAAAGTGACTACCCGACGCTCGGTGAGGTATTTAAAAAAGTGACTGGAAAGGAGCTTGTCTAATATGAATGCAGGAAGAATTATGGCGATCTTCGAGAAAGATATAAAAGAATTTACACGTAATATGATGCTTTTCACGACAATACTACTACCCATTTTTCTAGCATTTATATATTCCCGCATGGGGGAGGAGGTGCTTCCACCAATGATTGTATATCTGGTGGTCGGCGTTGCTTTTGCGGGAATATTGTGTAGTGGAATTATGGCAATGATGGCAGAAGAGAATGAGAAAAATACATTGAGAGGGCTAGTGCAGTCGCCAGCTTCGATGATGGATATTCTAGTTGGTAAAAGCCTCGTTGTCGTTTTGATGACGGTAGGTTCACTCATTGTTTCTTTCATCCTGATGAATACAGGGTTTGAGTGGTCTCCGGCTGTGCTAGCTGGTTTAATCTTGTTGGGGCTGTTTTTCCTCAACATAGGTATTGCAGTAGGGCTCACTGTAGATAGTGTAGCTACAACGAGTGTTTACCTTCTTCCCGTAATGTTCATATTTGGGTTTACACCAATGATAGAACTGATTGTACAGGACCCGGAACACCTAGCAAGAAGAATCGCCGACTATCTTCCAATCTACCAAAATATCGCTATTCACGAAGGTGAAATAGCTGTTCCTCCGGTCATTCTTGTCGCATGGACACTTGTCAGTTTCCTATACGTTGTTTGGAGTTTCAGAAAACGTATGAGTGATGAGAAGAAATAGATGTCCCAAAGTCATATTGTATCGTTCCAATTTATGATAAAATGATACAAAAATGACCGTATAATGGATGTGAAAGTATGCATTTTGAAACTGCACCAGCAAAAATCAATTTGACATTGGATACACTTTTCAAAAGAGAAGACGGCTATCATGAAGTGAACATGGTCATGACGACTGTCGATCTGAATGATCAGCTCTCATTTGAGAAGCGAAATGATAAGAAAATCGTCATCGAGACGGAGCATCAGTATGTACCTTCCGATCGTCGCAATCTAGCCTATCAGGCTGCAGCCCTGATGATTCGCAGGTACAGCATCGATACAGGGGTCACTATCGTAATAGAAAAGAATATCCCTATTGCCGCAGGGCTTGCAGGAGGCTCGGCAGATGCAGCGGCCACATTCAGGGGTATCAATGAACTGTATGACCTTGGTATTGATATCGGAGAGCTGGCCGAACTGTCTGGTCAGCTCGGTTCCGATATTCCTTTTTGTGTATATGGTGGAACAGCACTGGCAACTGGCAGAGGTGAAAGAATCGAGCACCTATGTAAACCTCCGAACGCCTGGGTGGTTTTAGCCAAGCCAAAAGTGAATGTGTCGACAAAAACCATTTATCAAGCTTTACAACCTGGGAAGAACAGACCAGCTTCAGAAAATATGGTTGAAGCAATTGAAGCTGGCAACTACCAGATGATGATGAAGCTGATGAAGAATGATCTTCAGGAAGTGACTATGAAAAAGCATCCAGATGTCAAAAAGCTCATTGATACGATGCTCGACAATGGCGCAGATGGTGCGATGATGAGTGGGAGTGGTCCTACAGTTTTTGGATTCACCCATAAGGAGCGGCAGGCGACCCAACTCTACAATGCAATTAAAGGCTGTTGTCACGAAGTTTATAAAGTAAGATTGCTTGGGTGATTGCTGAAAACCGAACTTTTATGGTAAAATCACTGTATTAAATACGGTATCAGGAGTTATTTTATGAAATTCAAACGCAGTGAACGGTTGGTTTTCATGACCCAACACCTCACTTCCCATCCGAATCAGCTGATTCCACTTACATATTTCGTAGACAAGTTTACGCAAGCGAAATCATCAATCAGCGAGGACATCCGTATCATCAAGGACGTCTTTGAAAATGAAGGTATCGGCACTGTACAGACAACAGCAGGCGCAGGAGGCGGTGTTACATTTCAGCCGAAAATCAGTTATGAGCGAGCTGAAGAGATTGTCAGCCATTTCATGGAAGTGCTGAAGATGAAGGAGCGTCTTCTTCCTGGCGGTTACCTCTACATGTCGGATATCATGGGCAACCCCCATCTGATGAATGATATCGGGGAATTAATAGCAACAATGTATGGTGATGAGACGATTGATGCGGTCGTCACAATCGCGACTAAAGGTATTTCATTCGCAAATGCAGTGGCCAGAAAACTAAATGTACCAGTAGCTGTCATCCGTAAAGACAATAAGGTGACAGAAGGTTCCACCGTCTCCGTCAATTACGTATCAGGTTCGACGCGCAAGATAGAGACAATGGTCCTATCGAAGCGTACGCTAAAAGAAGGGTCCAAAGTTCTAGTCGTGGATGACTTCCTGCGCGCTGGTGGTTCGATAACAGGTGTGATTAATCTAATGGAGGAATTCTCTGCAGAAGTGGTTGGGGTCAGTGTGTTGGTCGAAGCGAAACAAGTAGAAAACCGTCGTTTCAACGATTACACTTCATTGTTGAAGGTTTCGGAAATCGATGAATTCAATCAATCCTTCCTAGTGGAAGAGGGTAATTGTTTAGAGTATATTGAGAATGGGAACGAAAAATAAAATTCTACAAGTCAGAAGGAGTCCTATACTAATGGAAGCCATTAATTCTTCAAAAGCACCAGAAGCACTCGGACCATACAGCCATGGTATGAAAGTAGGTAGCATGTTCTATTCATCGGGTCAGATTCCGCTGAATCTAGAGGGTGAAATCGTCTCGGACGATGTACAGGAACAGACTACACAAGTTATGAAGAATGTCGGGCATGTTCTTGAGGCAGCGAATCTGGATTACGGGAACATTGTCAAAACAACGATTTTCATCAGCGATATGAATGATTTCCCACTGATCAATGAAGTTTACGGTGAGTATTTTACGGGTAAACTACCAGCAAGATCATGTGTAGAAGTCAGTCGTTTACCTAAAGATGTAAGAGTCGAGATTGAAGTGATTGCATCTGAAACGAACGAATAGATTGGTTGACTGAAGCAGTACACATACGATCCAACAATAACTATTATTGGGGGAACATACGATGAAAATAACAGATGTTAGACTGCGGAAAGTAAATAACCAAGATACTAGAATGAAGGCACTGGCATCAATTACGTTTGAAGATGCATTCGTCATCCATGACCTTAGGGTCATCGAGGGAAATAACGGATTATTCGTAGCAATGCCGAGCAAAAGGACGCCTGATGGGGAATTTAGAGATATTGCCCACCCAATCCACTCCGATATGCGTCAGCATGTACAACAAGAAGTGATGCGAGTCTACGAAGAGACAGAAGATCCTGAGCCACAAATAGAAGAGGCACCTGATACGTCAGAAACGATTGTCGATCCTACAAAGGACGCTGTCAGTCGCGAGGATGAGGAGTACCATCAGTCAGAACAAAATGGTATGAGAGAAGATAGATAGTATCAACCCGCAAAGCATATGCTTTGTGGGTTTTTTGCGATCAACAACTTTATTAATGTATCCGCTTACAACTTGAAACTCCCACATTTCTAAAATATAATTGAGGATAGCTATAAAATGGAGGTAAACTATGCAGACGAGAGCAATTATCCTTGCAGCCGGAAAAGGTACACGGATGAAGTCCGAGAAATACAAGGTACTGCATGAGGTATGTGGTACACCGATGATCCAGCACGTCATTGGCAATTTGAGAGAAGCCGGTATTTCAGATATCTACGCGGTTCTTGGACATGGGTCTGAAACAGTCAGCAGCTATCTGGGCGACAGTATACATACGACGATCCAGGAAGAACAGCTTGGGACAGCGCATGCAGTGCGTCAGTGGCAGGATTCGCTTCAGGATAAGGACGGCCATACAATGGTCGTATGCGGAGATACACCGCTTATAAGTGAAACGACGATGCAGGCATTCATGAACTATCACCTTGAAACTGGATCGAAAGCCACTATTTTGTCTTCGCGTACACAGATGCCCCTCGGCTATGGTCGGATAGTGAGAAAAGAGAATGGTTCAGTCAAACGTATCGTTGAGGAGAAAGATGCGACTGATCTGGAACGTGAAATCAAAGAGGTTAGCTCAGGAACTTTTATTTTCGATAATCGTACATTATTTGAGGCACTTGAGCAGGTGGATAACAATAATGTCCAAAACGAATACTATCTCCCGGATGTCATCTCCATTCTTCGTGAACAACGGGCGCGAGTGGAAGCTTACGTAACGCCTGACTTTGAAGAAACTCTTGGTATCAATGACAAGGTTGCTTTAGCCCATGCCGAGTCGGTGATGAGAAAGCGTATCAATACACTGCATATGCAGAATGGTGTAACGCTGATCGATCCTGATGTAACATACATCGACAAATCGGTTGTCATCGGTAGTGATACAATCATCTATCCAGGTGCAATCCTCCGCGGCAGAACCGAAATCGGCAAAAATGCAATAATCTCGTCAGGATCAGAAATAAAGGACTCCATCATAGGTGATGATGTTGAGATCAGACAGTCTGTTGTGACATCGTCGAAAGTAGGTAGAGGGACAAAGGTCGGACCATTTGCCCAACTGAGACCGGAATCGGAACTTGGGGAAGAAGTGAAAATCGGAAACTTTGTTGAAATCAAGAAAGCCACACTTGAAAATGAATCCAAAGTCTCCCACCTCAGCTATATCGGGGATGCTTTTATTGGTGCCCGGTCCAATATCGGTTGCGGTACCATAACTGTAAACTACGATGGTAAGAACAAATTCAGAACGGAAATCGGGCAAGATGCATTTATCGGGTGCAATTCTAATCTTGTAGCACCTGTCAAAGTAGGTGACCGATCTTTCATAGCTGCGGGTTCCACAATTACAGAAGAGGTGCCTGAGGATAGCCTGGCGATTGCTAGGAACAGGCAGACGACAAAAGACGGATACTATAAAAAAGATAATTAATGGAGGAAGAACATGTTAGCTTCTAGCAATCACTATAAAAATTCAAACCTACGCCTTTTCTCTCTACAGGCAAACGAACCACTCGCAAGAGAAATTGCAGAACATATCGGAATTCCTCTCGGAAAGTGTCAGGTTAAGAGATTTTCTGACGAAGAGGTTCAGATCAACATAGAAGAGAGTGTGCGTGGGTGTGATGTGTTCGTTGTCCAGCCAACAAGTCAGCCGGTCAACGAACACTTGATGGAGCTATTGATCATGATAGATGCATTGAAGCGTGCTTCTGCTGCTACAATCAATATCGTAATGCCTTATTATGGCTATGCTCGTCAAGATAGGAAGAGCCGCTCGCGTGAGCCGATCACTGCGAAGCTTGTTGCCAACTTGATAGAGACGGCTGGAGCAGATCGTGTGATTTCTCTCGACCTTCATGCACCGCAACTTCAGGGCTTCTTCGATATTCCGATCGACCACCTTATGGGGGTACCGATTCTGAGTGATTACTTCCAGGAAAACAAGTCATTCAATTTTGATGAGGTTGTCGTTGTCTCTCCGGATCATGGTGGGGTAACACGTGCCCGCAAGATGGCAGATCGTCTAAAGACGCCAATCGCCATTATTGATAAACGCCGCCCAATGCCGAACGTGGCAGAGGTGATGAATATTGTAGGTGAAATCGAAGGCCGTACTGCGATCATCATCGATGATATCATCGATACTGGCGGTACAATGAAGCTTGCAGCCCAGGCTCTTCTTGATAAAGGTGCGAAAGAAGTTTATGCGTGCTGTACGCATGCGGTACTATCCGGCCCCGCAATTTCGAGGATCGAAGAATCGGTCATCAAGGAACTGGTAGTAACGAACTCCATACAGTTGCCTGAAGAAAAGAAAAGCAGTAAAATTGTAGAGCTTTCAGTGGGCGAGCTCATGGCACAGGCCATCGTTCGCGTCTATGAAGAGGAGTCTGTAAGCCTACTTTTTGATAATTAAAGCAGTTCCCGTGATGTTTTTTTTACAAACATGCGGGTAATATGCTATTATTATGCATGGCTATGTGTTAAATGAAGTAATGCAAAACTGTCTGTAGATGAAAGGTGGAAATATACCATGGCAAAATTAGCCTCAACGAATAGAGAAGGCAAAGCAAAGCGTTCAGAAGTTACTGAATTGCGCGCAGAGGGTAAAATCCCTGCTGTTGTGTACGGCTATGAAGTGGAGAACACTGCAGTCGCTGTAGACGAAAATGAATTTATCAAGGTTATCCGTGAAGTTGGACGAAACGGCGTCATTGATCTTGACGTGTCCGGTAATCCAGTAAAAGTAATGGTTACAGAATATCAGGCTGATTCCCTGAAAAATCAGATCACACACATCGACTTCGTAGCGATCAACATGAAGTCCGAAGTGACAGTTGATGTTGCAATCGAGACAGTCGGAGAAGCAGCTGGCGTAGCTGAAGGCGGCGTAGTTGAGCACCCAGTGTTCGAAGTTTCCGTTACAGCAACACCAGACAACATCCCGGAATCCATCCAAGTGGATATTGAAGAAATGCAGATTGGCGATACACTTTATGTATCTGATATCCGTTCCAAAGGTAACTACACAATTGAGAACGAAGACGACGAGGCAATTATTTCTATCGTTCCACCTCAAGCAGAAGAGCCTGAAGAGGATGAAGCGGCAGAAAGTGAAGAAACTGAAGGATCTGAAGAAGCAACAGAATCTGAGGAATCTTCCGAAGAAGGCAATCAAGAAGAAGCGTAATATATGTTTGATTATGGCGGTGGACTTCCCATCGCCTTTTTTAACGTTCTATGAGGTGATGGAATGAAATGTGTGATTGGACTTGGAAATCCAGGGAAGAAGTATGACTATACAAGACATAATATCGGCTTTATGGTAATCGACCATATGGCGGATGCACTCGGCATCGATCTCTCCAGCAAAAAATTTAAATGCCTTTTTGGTGTAGGTTACTATAAAGGGCAAAGAGTAATGCTCGTCAAGCCAGAGACTTTTATGAACCTGAGTGGCGAAGGTGTGCGCCCGCTTCTCGATTACTACAAGATTGATGTTGAAGACATACTCGTTTTATACGACGATCTAGACCTCCCTGTCGGTAGACTGCGTCTACGGAAAAAGGGAAGTGGTGGTGGCCATAATGGCATTAAATCACTCAACCAGCATCTGGGTACAGAAAAGTATAAAAGGATTCGTATCGGTATAGATCGACCCGGGCCCGGAGGCTCGATTCCGAGCTACGTGCTCGGTAGATTTTCCAAAACCGAACAACCTGTAATTGAAAAAGTGGTCACACGTTCTTCCGAAGCCTCGGCTGCGTTTTTGACAGAGTCGTTCGAAGAAGTGATGACGGAATACAACGGTGATGTAGATGAATGATAAAGTGTCAAAAAGAATACAGAATGATGAGCGTTTTCTAGAAGTCGCCAATCATAAAGATTCGCTGAACATGATGGTTACTGGCATCAATGACGACTTCAAACCAGCTCTGTTATATGAGTTGGTACAATCGGAAGGACGTCCGATTGTCCTGTTTGTACAGAACAACCATCAGATGGAAAAATTGGCTGCGCCCCTGATGGATATGATGGACAATGTCCATACTTTCCCGGTTGGGGATATCATGATAGAGAATCATGCCAAACAGAGTCCCGAATTCATGAAAGCACGAATGAGCAGTCTTTTTGCTCTGGCACATAATGAGCCAGGGCTATTTATCGTCCCCGTTCATGCGCTTTTAAAACCGTTAATGCCAAAGGAGAAGCTTCTTAACTTTGAGAAGAAGATAGAAGTAGGAAGTATTCTCGAATACGATCAATTCATTGAAGATTTGGTAAGTCTCGGTTATAGAAGAATGAATCAGGCCGTACACTTCGGAGAGTTTGCAGTTCGTGGGGACATCATTGATGTTTATATGTCCGAGCAACTGATCCGGATTGAGCTGTTTGATGACGAAGTGGACTCCCTTAGATCAATCGATCCGGAAACACAGCGTTCCATAGAGAATATCGATGCTTTCCAGATGAAACCGCATGCTGAGTATATCATCGAACAGGATGAACGCGCCCGACTGCTTAAGAAGGTCGAGCAGATGCATCAGAATACTAGAGTACATCTGGATCAGACGGCCAAGGAGGCGCTGGACGAGTATTACGACACAGTTACCCATCCAGATCAGACGTTCAACCATCTGGTCCACTACAGTCGTCTGCTGACCGACCGCGATATTTCCATAGTCGATTACATTAGTGATGCACATCGCGTGATCGTCGATGAGGTTAAAAATATGGCAGCCGCATATGAATCGGAGTTCAATTCAGTCAGTAGCTATTACGAATCTATGATCGAAGCTGGCCGTATGTTTAAAGGAGGAGGTAATTTCCTCGAAGGACAATATGAACGGTTATTATCGCTCCGAGGCAGCACCTATTTCAACCTTTTCACAAAAAGCATGCCAGTCGAGATCGGTCATATCGTAAAAATATCAGTCCGGCCGACTGAAGTCTACTATGGTCAATACGATATTCTTGCTTCAAACCTCAACAAGATGCTGAATGATGGATATATGATCAACTTGGTCCTAAGGGATGAGGATGAGGTCGACAAGACACACCAGTTGCTTGAAGACTTGAAAATCCCGAGTTATATCGAGGAAATTCCGGTGGATTCTGGGATTGTACTGACGAGAGGTGTCTTGTCAAAAGGTTTTATTCTACCATTCATGAAAGTAGCAGTGCTTGGTTCTAAGGAGCTCTACAATAAAACATCGCGCAAGAAGAAACGGACCAAAAAAATATCCAATGCAGAAAAGATCAAGTCCTACCAGGAACTGAATGTCGGAGATTACATCGTTCACGTCCACCACGGTGTCGGACGCTATCTCGGTATTGAGACCCTTGAAATCAGCGGTATTCATAACGACTATATGAAGCTGCAGTATAAAGGTACAGATCAGCTCTACATTCCAGTTGACCAGATGAATCTTGTGCAGAAGTATGTCTCTAGCGACGATGGACAGCCGAAGATGCACAAGCTTGGTGGCACGGATTGGAAAAAGACAAAAGCGAAGGTCGAGGCCAATGTCAATGAAATTGCAGATGAACTGATCAAGCTGTATCAAGAGCGGAGTCAGGCTGAAGGGTTCGCATATTCGATGGATACAGATATGCAAACGGCTTTTGAAGAACGCTTCCCTTACGAACCGACGCCCGATCAGGTGGCTTCAGTCGGCGAGATCAAAAAAGATATGGAGTCAATCCAGCCCATGGACCGGCTGCTCTGTGGAGACGTTGGATATGGTAAGACCGAAGTAGCCATACGGGCTGCATTCAAAGCTGTACAGGATGGCAAACAGGTGGCGTTCCTTGTACCGACAACCATACTTGCAGCGCAGCACTATGAAAGTCTGATCGAAAGAATCGAGGACTTCCCGGTCAACGTCGACATGATGAGCCGCTTTAGAACCGCAGGTCAGCTGAAAAAGACGAAGGAAGGCTTGAAAAAGGGCACAGTCGATATCGTCGTCGGGACCCACAAAGTACTGGCAAAAGACATCGAGTTTAAGGATCTCGGCATGCTCATCATCGATGAAGAACAGCGCTTTGGTGTCAGGCATAAGGAAAAGATTAAACAACTGAAAACAAACGTTGATGTCCTCACACTGACAGCGACACCAATTCCAAGAACACTCCACATGAGCCTCTCCGGCGTCAGGGATCTTTCTGTCATTGAGACACCGCCTGAAAACCGTTTTCCAGTCCAGACATACGTCCTCGAATACCAGGGTGACTTTGTACGGGAGGCAATAGAGCGTGAGCTTTCGCGCGATGGCCAAGTGTTCTATCTGCATAATCGGGTAGATACAATCTATCAGAAAAAAGCACATGTCGAAGCAATGGTCCCAGATGCAGAAGTCGGCGTCATGCATGCTAAGATGAACGAAAAAGAGATTGAGGAGACGATGCTTGCTTTTGTCAACGGCGAGTACGATGTGTTGGTGACAACAACAATCATCGAGACGGGGGTTGACGTACCAAATGCCAATACATTGATTATCGAGGATGCAGACCGCTTCGGACTGAGTCAGCTGTATCAGTTGCGCGGCCGTGTCGGCCGGAGTAACCGTATCAGTTATGCCTATCTCTTCCATCAGCCAGATAAGGTGCTGACCGAAGTCGCAGAGAAGCGACTTGAGGCCATCAAAGAATATACGGAACTTGGTAGTGGTTTTAAGATTGCGATGCGCGATCTCAACATCCGTGGTGCCGGCAATCTCCTCGGTAAGCACCAGTCGGGCTTCATCGACTCTGTTGGGTATGAGCTCTACTCTGAGATGCTCGAGAGTGCCGTCAAAGAGAAGCAGGGGCTTGAACCTGAGCCAGAACCAGTTAATATACCGATCGATATCACGTTGGATGCTTATATACCGGCATCCTATATTTCACACGAACAGTCCAAGATCGATATATACAAACGGCTGAGAAAAACGGAATCGATTGATGTCATACGTGATATACAAGATGAGTTGTTGGATCGCTTCGGGGAATACCCTGTCGAAGTGGAACGTCTGCTTCAGCTTGTCCGTATCAAAGTCTTTGCATTAATGTTTGGCATCTATCAAGTCAAAGAAGACAGTCGCAATTTCTATCTCAATGTCTCACAGAAAGCGACAGGTCAGATCGATGGTGAGAAATTGTTCAACGATACGCAGGACTATGGCAGAATTATGAAGATATCCGTGCAGAACGGGGAGATGCTGATTACGATTCGGAACAAGGATGTCAATCAGCTTGTCAATATTCTGGAAGCGGTGCAGAACAGTAGGATGGAGGAAGTACTATGAAGCACATAGAAGTGATTGGACTTGGGAGTTCCGATCTCGACCAGATGCCGCTTGGCGTCTGGCGACGTCTCGAACAAGCTAAACGGGTATATCTGCGAACTGAAGATCACCCGGCAGTGACAGCGCTCAAGGAGAGTGGGACTGAGCTGATCAATTTGGATCATATGTATGAGCAGAATGAAACATTCGAAGCAACATATCATGCGATAGTAGATAAGCTTCTGACAGCAGCAGAACATGAAGCGGTACTTTATGCAGTGCCTGGTCACCCAATGTTCTACGAAACGACGACCGAGCTGTTGCTTGCACATCAGCAAGAAGGTGAACTTGAAGTGTCGATATCCGGCGGTCAAAGTTTTATTGATGCGGTCATTGCTGCTGTCGGCGTTCCTGTGAATGAAGGGTTCCAAGTACTTGATGGCATGACTTTCAATATTGAGAATCTGGATTATCATAAACACACATTGGTTACACAAGTCTATGACCAGTACAGCCTTGGCGAAGTCAAACTGTCACTCCTTGAATATTATCCACCTGAAACCCGAGTAAAGCTCGTCGATGCTGCAGGCGGCACTGGAGAACAGGTCATAGATTTGCCGCTTCATGAAATCGATCACGTAGGTATTCAGAGTAACCTGCTCTGTCTCTATATTCCGAAAGTTGAAGATGCGCGCATATCACAGCGTGATATCCACTATATGACGGAGGTGTTTGATCGGCTCGTCAGTGAGGATGGGTGTCCATGGGACAAGGTGCAGACCCACAAATCGATTGAGCGCCACTTGATTGAAGAAACCTACGAAGTAATCGAGGCAATCGAAAGAGAGGACGACGAAGGCATCGTCGAGGAGCTCGGTGATATTCTCCTGCAAGTCGCACTTCACAGTGCCATCGCCAAAAAGGATGGCTATTTCGACTTCTTCGATGTTCTGGACAGTGTGACGGCTAAAATCATCAGACGCCATCCGCACGTGTTCGGCGATGTCTCTGTTGAGTCCCTTGATGATCTCGACCGTGTGTGGGCAGAAGCTAAGGCAAAAGAAGGAAAAAAGAACAAAATAAAGTATGAAAAAGCCTATGGTGGTATTGTATTGGAATGGATGCAGCAAACCATCCATCAAGAGAAACCGCTTGAGGACATTTTGAAAGAGAGGGGATATAAAGATGAGACTTGATAAATTTCTCAAAGTATCCAGAGTAATCAAAAGACGGACGTTAGCCAAGGAGATCAGTGATGATGGCCGCGTCAAGGTCAACGACAAAACAGCCAAAGCAGGCACAGATCTTTCGGTTGGAGACATTGTAGAAATCGAATTCGGTAGAAAGATTGTCACACTTGAAGTACTGCAGCTCGGTGCACATGCCCGCAAGGAAGACGCAGAGCGCATGTACAAAGTGGTAAAAGAACAGAAAATTGAAAAGGATACCAGTTTTCTCTAGTAAACAACGTTTTTATAGTGTATTTTATAGATAGATAGCAGACAACGGACAGATTGAAGGTGTAGAGCCGTGAGCAAGGTAGTCAAGGTCATCAATAATTACACGAAAAGACGCGAAAATGAGAAGAAGACAAAACAGAACGAGAATCTTGCAGCGAAGAAGCGAACATTATTGTTTGGAAGTGTACTGCTTGTAATAGCAGGCATTCTGCTCATTGTCGCTTTTAGTCAAAAGAATCATAATCAGTTGCTTCACGAAGAGCTTGTCCAGGCACAGGTTGTATTGGACGAGCGCGTAGATGAGTCGAAGGATCTGGAACAGCAGATCAAACAACTGAATGATGATACCTATATTACACGTATTGCAAGAAGCGAATTCTTCCTTTCTGAAGAGGGTGAGATTGTGTTCAATCTTGCGGACTCGGAAGAAGCGGAAGCGCAGTCTGAAAAAAATGAGAACGAGGAATAATCATTACAATATGTAATGATTATTTTTCTCTTTAATGATATGATAAGAAGAGATTAAATGATAATTGGGAGGATAATATATAACGATGTCAGTCGAAGTGGGCAGTAAAGTAAAAGGGAAAGTCACGGGTATCAAGAATTTCGGAGCATTTGTAGAGCTTCCGGGAGGAAAGACAGGGCTCGTTCACATCAGTGAGGTTGCAGATCAGTATGTAGAGGATATCAATGAGCACCTTAGTGTAGGGGAAGAAGTGGAAGTCAAGGTCCTGACCGTTGGAGATGACGGCAAAATCAGTCTGTCCATCAAAAAAGCGAAAGAGCAAAAACCTAAGCCGAAACCACGCAAAGAGCCGTCTCCGGAAGATTTCGAGAAGAAGCTCTCGAGTTTCCTAAAAGATAGCGAAGACCGCATGTCAACCATCAAGAGACAGGCCGAATCACGTCGTGGTGGACGAGGCAAGAAATAGATAGAGACATAGACGATTCCAGTAATCGTCTTATTTTATTTTCTGAGAAGGATGATCTTATGGAACTCTTCACGCCTTGGGACCCGGAGGAAAAGGTTGCGCTCGCAATTTCGGGCGGAGTAGATTCCATGGTTCTGTATCAGCTTTTAAACACGGTTTATAAAGAGACCTACGATACGCTCCTCCTCCTCCATGTAAATCATGGACAACGAACAGCTTCATTTGACGAGGCGGAATATATCGTCGATATGGCACAACGAAACGGCCAACTATGTGAAACGGTCACGCTCGATATACTATCGGCCGAATTTAGTCAGGAGAAGGCTAGGGTAGCGCGGTATGATTTTTTTGGTGAAATGATGGTAAGACACGGTGCGTCAGTACTGCTTACAGCACATCATCTCGATGATCAGTATGAAACCATTCTCCATGCCCTACTTACCGGGCGTCATCTGCCTGGTAGGATGGGGATTCCAGTGCAAAGGCACATGGTCGACTACACCATTGTCCGTCCACTGATTGACGCGTCACGCACAGAAATTGTGGACTATGCCACAGCGCACGATGTGGTCTATTTCGAAGATGAAACGAATGTCCGGACCGACTACACAAGAAATTACATCCGTCATCGACTCATGCCACAAATTCGGGAGAGCCGGCATCTTCATGAGCAACAGCTCCTTCGTGTCCAGCAGGATATGACTGATGTGGATGCGCTTTTGAAGGACCGAGCAGATGCTTTCCTGGCGCGCTACAACACACACATCGACCGTCGCGTGTTCAATCAGGAAAGACGCATCGTCAGGTTGTACATACTGACAACTTGGCTTGCCGCGCACGGCGAGGTACCAAGACGTCGTCATATCGAGTCCATCCTCGATGCGATTGAGTCGGATATCCCCAACGCATCCTTTGAAACAGGTGCGGTCAGCATCGTCCTATCATACGATCTTGTACTAAAAGTACAAAGCCAGAATGAAAAAATGGAGATGCTAGAAATTTATGGCGACGGTACTTATCATTTCAATGGATACAAGATTACAGCGCATATGGCGGACAGCTATTACCCGTTGATTGTCAGGACGAAATCGGAGGGTGACCGCATGGCGGTTCCCGGTACGGGCAGGAAGAAACTGTCGCGCATTTTCATTGATAATAAGGTACCTGCTGATGAGCGCTGTAGGATGCCTGTCGTTGTGGATAAAAACCGTCAAATCATTGCACTGGGTGAAATTTATAATATAATGGATAGCAAGGAAAAGAAGCGTCAATTAATTATTGAAAAGGAGTTTACGAATGAGCCTGAGAAATGATATTAGCGAGATTGTGCTGTCTGAAGAAGAAATTCAGAATATAGCAGAACGGCTCGGCAAAAAGATTACTGAAGACTATGAAGGAAAAACGCCAATACTGGTCGGCCTCCTGAAAGGTTCCATCATGTTCATGGGAGACTTGATCAAGTACATAGATACACATCTGGAAATTGATTTCATGGATGTTTCAAGCTATGTCGGTACAAAATCTTCCGGTGAAGTGAAAATTCTAAAAGATCTCTCCACTTCGGTGGATGGTCGTCATGTACTTGTAGTGGAAGACATCATAGAGACCGGCACAACATTGAATTCAATCATTGATCTGATCGAATACAGAAATGCAGCATCACTTGAAATAGTGACGTTGTTGGATAAACCGATAAACAGAGAGCTTGAAGTTGATGTGAAGTATGTAGGAACGGAAATACCTGATGGTTTCGTCGTCGGTTACGGACTGGATTTCGATGAAAAATATCGCAATCTGCCGTATATCGGTCTATTGAAGCCCGAGCTTTACCAGTAAGGCAAAACAGTGGAATAACTTTGTGAAATTATGGTATTATTTCTCTTAGTCGTATTAGAAATGGAGGTTTACGGATGCCTAAGAATGTAGGCCGTAACATTTTACTGATACTCATCCTATCAGTCATCATGTTTGGTATATTTCAAAGTTTCAATGGCAATTCAGCTCTTGAAGAGGAACTCCGTTATGGTGAATTCCTTGAGCAGTTGGATGCCGGTAACATAGAAGAACTCACGATACAGCCTGAACAGAACGTCTATCTCGTTGAAGGTCGTCTGTCCGGACAGAATGAACAGGAATCCTTTACCTCTGTAATTCCTTACAACAGTACCGAGGACCTGAATCAGATTCTGGATACAGCAAGGGCCCAAGAAGGCCTCAACTTCTCGATTGAACCTGCAGAAGAGCAGAGTCCTTGGACAAGCATGCTGTTTACATTCATTCCCTTGTTGCTTATCCTCTTCCTCTTCTTGTTCCTGATGAGTCAGGCACAAGGCGGCGGTGGCGGTGGCGGCCGTGTGATGAACTTTGGTAAGAGTAAAGCGAAGCTCTACGACCAAAGCAAGAAGAAAGTCCGTTTCGAAGACGTGGCGGGCGCAGATGAAGAGAAGCAAGAACTCGTCGAAGTGGTGGACTTCCTGAAGGATCCACGTCGTTTTGACCGCATCGGTGCAAAAATACCTAAAGGTGTGCTGCTTGTCGGCCCGCCGGGTACAGGTAAAACGCTAATCGCAAAAGCGGTCGCTGGAGAAGCGGGGGTACCGTTCTTCTCAATCAGTGGTTCCGATTTTGTTGAGATGTTTGTCGGTGTTGGTGCTTCCCGTGTACGTGACCTCTTTGAAAACGCCAAGAAGAACGCGCCATGTATCATCTTCATCGATGAAATCGATGCCGTTGGCCGTCAGCGTGGTGCAGGTGTCGGTGGCGGTCACGATGAGCGTGAACAAACGTTGAACCAGCTGCTCGTGGAAATGGATGGTTTCGGGGAAAACGAAGGCATCATCATGATTGCAGCGACAAACAGACCAGATATTTTGGACCCAGCACTACTGCGCCCAGGTCGTTTCGACAGACAGATTCCGGTCGGTCGCCCTGATGTTAAAGGCCGTGAGGCAGTACTTAAAGTACACGCGAAGAATAAGCCGTTCGATGACAGCGTTGATTTTGCTGCATTGGCTGCGAGAACACCTGGCTTCTCAGGTGCAGATCTTGAGAATCTGCTGAATGAAGCAGCACTTGTCGCTGCCAGACAGGAAAAATCGAAAATTGACATGCGAGATGTCGATGAAGCGACAGACAGGGTCATCGCCGGCCCGGCGAAGAAGAGCCGTGTCATTTCGAAGAAAGAACGTAATATCGTTGCCTACCACGAAGCTGGCCACACCATCATCGGCATGGTTCTAGATGATGCGGATATGGTCCACAAAGTGACAATCGTTCCCCGCGGTCAGGCAGGCGGTTATGCAGTAATGCTTCCAAAAGAAGATCGCTACTTCATGACGAAGCCGGAACTTGAAGACAAGATTGTCGGTCTTCTTGGTGGTCGTGTATCCGAAGAGATTACTTTCGGTGAAGTGTCTACAGGTGCACACAACGACTTCCAAAGATCAACTGGCATTGCACGTAGCATGGTGACGGAGTACGGCATGAGTGATAAACTTGGACCGTTACAGTTTGGCGATTCCAATGGCCAAGTCTTCCTTGGTAAAGATATGCAATCCGATCCGAACTACTCAGATAGCATCGCCTATGAAATTGATCAGGAAATGCAGAATATCATCAAGACACAGTACGAACGTTGCCGCCAGATTCTGACGGATCACCAAGAGCAGCTCAATCTGATCGCCGAAACACTGCTTGAAGTAGAGACGCTTGATCGTGAACAGATTGAAGGGCTTTTCCACAACGGTAAATTGCCTGAGCGTAATTACGAAGAGAGTCGTGATGACGAAGCAGATGAAAAAATTGGCCCATCTTTCGAAGAGGCCAAAGAGGAAGCCAATAGACGCTCTGAGGAAGATCCTGCTGAAGAAGCAGAAAAAGAAGAAACATCTCGCTTCGTTGAACCTGGCGAACAACCGGTTGAACGTAGAGAAAACCCACAGGAAGATCGTTCTCTGAATGAACAAAGAGAAAGAGAACAGCGGTGGGAAGAAGATAACCGAAGAAACTAATGCCAAGTCGCCCTTAGGGCGACTTTTGGTTATTTATAAGGAGGAATTCCAATGGATCGTCTGATCAGAGGAATTGGAATGAACGATGAAATTCGTATCTTTTCCGTAGATACAACAGATACAGTAAACGAAGCAGTAAGTAGACATGGTGCCTATCCAACAGCTGCAGCAGCTCTCGGCCGCTCGATGACAGCAGGTCTGATGATGGGTGCAATGCTCAAAAACGAGGAAAAAGTAACAATTACTGTCCAGGGCGGCGGCCCAATCGGTGCAATCGTAGTCGATAGCGATGCTAAAGGGAGCGTGCGTGGCTATCTTGGGAACCCGAAAGTGCATTTCCCACTCAATGATATCGGAAAGCTTGATGTAAGACGGGCTGTTGGTACAGATGGCTTCCTGAGTGTAGCTAAGGACATTGGCTTGAAGGATCACTTCACGGGCTCGACTGAAATAGTGTCCGGCGAACTGGGAGAAGATTTTTCATACTACTTCTACGCGAGTGAGCAGATTCCATCCATCGTCGCGCTTGGTGTGCTGGTAAACCCAGACAATACAATCAAAGCTGCCGGTGGGTTCATCATACAGGTGCTGCCGGGTGCGAGTGATGAGACAATGGCCTATCTTGATGCACGTGCCAAGGAAATGACACCTGTGTCGAAATTGATCGATCAGGGGCTATCTCCAGAGGAGATCATCAATGAGGCGATAGGAGAAGAGAACTGGAGATCACTCGATGAGATGCCGGTCCACTTCGAATGTAGTTGTTCGAAGGATAGATTCCTGAACGCCATCGCATCACTTGATCCATCTGAGATTATTGCTATGATCCAAGAAGATGGTGGTGCGGAAGCGGATTGTCATTTCTGCCGTAATAAAGTCTGGATCGAGAAAGAAGAACTCCAGGAACTTATCGCGCATTAGAATTGATTTTCGACAATGAAAATGGTATATTTTTCATAGTAAATAAGTAGGGATGAAGGAGACTGTTATGAGTAGACTTTATAATAGCATTACAGAAGTGATCGGCAACACGCCACTTGTGAAGCTTAATAACCTGACAGACGACAGCATGGCTGATATTTATGTAAAGTTGGAATTCATGAATCCCGGAAGTTCAGTCAAGGACCGCATTGCGCTCTCCATGATTGAACGCGCTGAAAAGGAAGGCGTACTCACTGCAGATACGACAATTATCGAGCCAACAAGCGGTAATACCGGTATTGGACTGGCGATGGTAGCAGCAAGTAAAGGCTACAGAACAATACTTGTCATGCCGGATACGATGAGTAAGGAACGACGCAACCTACTCAAAGCGTATGGGGCAGAACTCATTTTGACCCCAGGAGCGGAAGGCATGAAAGGGGCCATTGGCAAAGCCGGAGAGCTTGCTGAGAAGAACGGTTACTTTATGCCCCAGCAGTTTGAAAATATGGCCAATCCTGAAATCCACGAAAAAACAACAGGACCTGAACTTGTTGAACAGACGGAAGGCTTAGATATGGGAGCGTTCGTCGCAGGTATTGGTACAGGTGGTACTATTTCTGGAGCCGGCAAAGTGCTCAAGGAGAAGTATCCGGATCTTAAGATTTATGCAGTGGAACCTGAAGATTCCCCTGTCTTGAGTGGTGGAAAACCAGGGCCGCACAAACTGCAGGGTCTCGGTGCAGGCTTCGTGCCAAAAATCCTCAATACGGAAATATACGACGAAGTTATTCAAGTTGGTAATGAGGTGGCGATGGAATGGGCACGTGAACTGGCAGCGAAGGAAGGTATCCTTGGTGGGATCTCTTCTGGCGCAGCAGTAAAAGCGAGCCTTGAAGTCGCGAAGAAGCTCGGCAAAGGCAAAAGTGTCGTAACAGTACTGCCATCGAATGGTGAAAGATACTTGTCCACCCCACTATTTAACTTCGAAGACTGATGCATTGCACAAAGACCATGTCCCGACTGGGATATGGTCTTTTATTTTCAACAACGGAGTCTTATGCTTCGATATCCATACATGTTATAATATTGCTATTCTTACGGAATAGAGGGATAGTATGAAACGACTTCAGATCATGGGCATACTGAACGTGACACCGGACTCCTTCAGTGATGGCGGAAAATACCATTCTGTGGAAGGTGCGGTGGCTCAAGCAAGGCGAATGGCCCAAGAAGGTGCAGATATCATCGATGTCGGAGGCTATTCCACACGACCTGGGCATAGTGAGGTCAGTACGGAAGAAGAAATCAAGCGAATTGTTCCTGTTATCGAGGCGATTCGGGACATCGGTCCAGACATTTCAATCGATACTTTCCGAGGGCCTGTGGCAAGGTGTGCAATAGAAGCAGGAGCGACGATGATCAACGACCAGTGGCGGGGAACATATGATGAAACCATTCTGGATGTAGCAAGAGACTATAATGTCCCGATATTCCTGATGCACAACAATACTCACGCTACATACAACGATGTTGTAGAAGAGATGATTGGAGAACTGATGGATTCAGTGGCGTTGGCAGAATCCCACGGTGTTCCACGTGAGAATATATGGCTTGATCCAGGCATTGGCTTCGTTAAATCGCGGAGTGAGGAATTGGCGGTGATGCGTCACTTGGAAATGCTCGTAGCAACAGGGTATCCTGTGTTGCTTGCGACGAGTCGCAAGCGTATGATCAAGGAACTGATTGATCAGGAAACGACAGCTACGGAGCGGGATGAAGCGACCGCAGCTACAACCATCTACGGCATCGATAAAGGCGTCAGTGCAGTGAGGGTACATAATGTGGCTCTCAACCGAAAACTTTCTGATGCATATATTAAGCTCAAGGAGGATTTCGATGGATAATATCAAAATCAATGGTATCAAAACATACGCCTATCACGGTGTCCTTGAAGCAGAGCGTATACTCGGCCAGTTCTTCATTACCGATGTTGTCATGTATCTGGATCTGTCAGCTGCCTCCAAAACGGATAAGCTGACCGAGACAGTACATTATGGCGAAGCATATCAGATGATTGAGCAGATCGTTAAAGGAGAATCGGTAGATCTTATCGAACATCTTGCCGAAAAGGTATCTACGGCACTGTTTGACCAGTATGATAAAATAATAAAGACAGAAGTGACCATCACTAAAACAAACCCTCCGATAGAGGGTAACTATGATAACGTCAGCATTACATTGAATAGAAAGCGGGAAGATTAATGGCGGTTGTATATTTGGGACTTGGAAGTAACCTGGGAGATCGCAGGGAGAACCTCGAAACTGCCATAAACAGGCTTGAGGACCATGAATCAATCGAAGTGGTCAAACGCTCATCCATCCTTGAGACAGCACCCTATGGAAAAACAGATCAGCCAGACTTCATGAACATGTGTATCATGATTGCAACGCGCGTCTCTCCTTTGGACCTTCTTGAGATTGTCCTCGCTGTTGAACATGACATGGGACGTGTGAGGAAAGAAGTATGGGGGCCACGTACGATTGACATAGACATACTACTCTATGAAGACCTGGAGTTGTCCTTGGATGATCTGAACATTCCCCACACGGAGATGCACAAGCGTGGGTTCGTTCTCAGACCGCTTTCGGAAATTGCAGGAGATGTGGTCCATCCTCGCTTCGGCAAAACGATTGAGACGCTGAAACATGAGCTGGAAGCAGAGGAAGCAGGCCACTAGGCTCTTTCTGTTCATTTCGACGATGAATCAAGTAAAACCTGCTCGACATATGAAATGAAATTAAAAATAATTGATAGTATAGGAGAGAAAACCATTGAGTGAAGAAATAAATGACCAAATAGCAGTCAGAAGAGAAAAAATGCAGCAACTCATCGATCTAGGTATCGATCCATTCGGTGAGAAATTTGAACGTACATCCTACACGGACGAACTAAAAGCATCTTGGGATGGATTTTCAAAAGAAGAACTGGCAGATAAAGAGTCGGAATCGACTACAGTAATTGCCGGACGCCTGATGACGAAGAGGGGCAAGGGTAAGGCAGGATTTGCCCATATCCAGGATATTAAAGGACAGTTGCAATTGTATGTCCGCAAAGATCAGGTGGGTGACGAAGCGTTCGATATATGGAACCAAGCGGATCTTGGAGATATCGTTGGTGTCAAAGGTGTCATGTTCAAGACAAATACAGGTGAACTTTCCGTCAAAGCACAGGAGTTTACATTGCTGACGAAAGCATTGCGTCCACTGCCGGATAAATATCATGGTCTGAAAGATGTTGAAGAACGCTATCGCAGACGTTACCTCGATTTGATTACAAGTGAGGATTCCAAAGATACATTCATTAAGCGCAGTCGTATCATCCAGGAAATGCGTAACTATCTCAATCAGCGCGGATTCCTTGAAGTAGAGACGCCAATGATGCATACCATTGCAGGGGGCGCTCAGGCACGTCCATTCGTTACGCACCATAATGCACTTGATATGGAACTTTTCATGCGTATCGCAATTGAACTTCATTTGAAACGTCTGATTGTCGGTGGTATGGAGAAAGTTTATGAAATCGGCCGTGTATTCAGGAACGAAGGTGTTTCCACACGCCATAATCCTGAATTTACAATGATCGAGCTCTATGAAGCTTATGCTAATTTTCACGATATCATGGATCTCACGGAAGAAATGGTGGCGCACATTGCCAAGCACGTCAATGGCACGACAGTCATCGAATACGGTGGTGAAGAGATCGACCTAACGCCACAGTGGAGACGAGTGCATATGGTTGATGCGGTAAAGGAACAAACCGGAGTCGACTTTTACGAGGTCAAAACCGATGCAGAAGCGCATGAACTTGCGGAAGCACATGGTATTGAAGTGAAGAGCACAATGAAATACGGGCATATTCTGAATGAATTTTTCGAACAGAAGGTGGAAGAAACACTTATTCAGCCGACATTCATTTTCGGACATCCGATTGAAATTTCCCCGCTTGCTAAACAGAATCCGGAAGATCCAAGATTCACAGATCGTTTCGAGCTGTTCATCGTAGGGCGAGAGCATGCGAATGCATTTACAGAGCTTAACGATCCAATTGACCAGAGAAAGCGTTTTGAAGCTCAAGTTGCAGAGAAGGAAGCAGGCAACGACGAGGCACACGAAATGGACGAAGATTTCCTCGAATCACTCGAATATGGCATGCCACCGACCGGTGGTCTCGGTATCGGCATCGATCGCCTTATCATGCTACTGACAGATTCCGCATCCATCCGTGATGTTTTGTTGTTCCCTTATATGAGACAAAAATAATCATTATAAATAATAATACACTCAGTAAAGGCTCTGAGTGTATTATTTCCTTTTTTAAATGGTTGTGGTTGTTGACTTTATGCTGAAATATAGTAATATATATAACAGTCGTTGTTAATCAACTCGACCTTCCAGGAGAATTAGCTCAGCTGGGAGAGCATCTGCCTTACAAGCAGAGGGTCGGCGGTTCGAGCCCGTCATTCTCCACCATTTATAAACTTGTTGATTCAGCCGGTCTAGCTCAATTGGCAGAGCAACTGACTTGTAATCAGTAGGTTGGGGGTTCGATTCCTCTGGCCGGCACCATCTGATTCGATTCGACAATAGCTTGACAAGGCAGTAGTGATCATTCTAGGGGAGATTTCCTCTATATTAATATATGCGGGTGTGGCGGAATTGGCAGACGCGCTAGAATCAGGATCTAGTGCCTTAATCGGCGTGGGGGTTCGAGTCCCTTCACCCGCACCATATATACAATTTTATAATTACATGCGGAAGTAGTTCAGTGGTAGAACATCACCTTGCCAAGGTGGGGGTCGCGGGTTCGAATCCCGTCTTCCGCTCCATTATTTTTTAAGCGGTGGATACCGTTTTTATTTTTTTCATGCGCCCGTAGCTCAATTGGATAGAGCGTTTGACTACGGATCAAGAGGTTAGGGGTTCGACTCCTCTCGGGCGCGCTCAGTAATTCACGGGAAGTAGCTCAGCTTGGTAGAGCACTTGGTTTGGGACCAAGGGGTCGCAGGTTCGAATCCTGTCTTCCCGACTCTTGTTTTAATTTTTTCATCTTACGATGGGGGCTTAGCTCAGCTGGGAGAGCGCCTGCTTTGCACGCAGGAGGTCAGCGGTTCGATCCCGCTAGTCTCCACTTTTTTTATTTTCAATACATATATGATAGGGGCCTATAGCTCAGCTGGTTAGAGCGCACGCCTGATAAGCGTGAGGTCGGTGGTTCGAGTCCACTTAGGCCCACTCAAAAGACATGGAAATATCCATGTCTTTTTTTGTGGAATTTTATATACCGTATCCGGGTAGTATAGTCCGGATAGACTCTAATGCATCAATTAAAACAATCGTCATAAAGCCTAAGTGGGACGTTTAGAACTACGAAGATAGTGAACAATATTAATAAAATAACAGTCAGAAGTATGGACACTGTCATTGTTGTATTACATATAAAGGAATGGGGATTTAGATGAAAATAATAGGTAAAGCAGTCGGTTTAATTTTTTTAGTGTTTTTGCTCAGTAGCTGTCAAAGTTCCGAAAGTGAAGAGAGCGAAGACGTTTCACCTGAGGATGAGGCTGATCAAAGTCAAGTTCAACCTGCTGATGAATCGATAGAGACAGGCGAGGGCAATGATGAAAGTAAAACTGAACAGACCATCAATGATGAAATGGGAGAAAGTGGTGAGGAACAATCAAACAATGAAGATCAGGAGGAATCATCAAGTGAAGAAAATATCGAAACCGCTGGTTCATATTCAGATTTTGATGAATCACCCAACTATTTTGTGGAATCGCACACATATGATTCTGGACACGAGTTTCTAACTGCGTTTCTAATTGATCGTAACGAGGGCTCAGGTATTCAATTTGACGAACGTCTGCATACTTCTCTTATAGAAAGTGACCCTTCAGAACAGAATATTTTCGAGTCATTCTCTGATTTATCAACAAAGTGGCCCACACTTGAAATTTACTTTGATGCTGAAGAGAATGAGTTGTCTACGACGACTGCTCAAACAACACTATTTTACGATTCATTGATAGGAATCAGTGATCTGTATGGAATTGAAGAAATCCAATTTTTCAATGCAGAATCTGAGCAGGACATCACTGTGGCTCAACGGCTGGTCGACGCACCAATAATTGTTAAAGATGAAAGAGGGGAAACACGTGGATACTACACTATCTACGACGCACACTTAGAACAAACACTATTCCTGCCTGGTGGTGTATTGGATGAGAGTATCGTGGATGTTAACGATGAACTGTTGTCTTTCCCGGAAACTATAGAGGCGATGGGCACAGTAGAAAACGAAGCAACGTTTTACGGTTCAGCTATAGTGGAGGGGTTGGAAGTTGTAGATGCTTCATATGAGAATGGTGTCGCATCTGTAGAGTATGTGATGGATGAGACACACGTAACCGAAGCAGACCGTATTGTATTCGAAAGGGCAATCCAACTCGCAGCGCTTGATTTTCATGCATCTGAGCTGTACTTAGTGAATGATACTTTGAAAGAGAATGTCAAGTACCCATTGATTGAGCAATAAAGTGGCGAAGAACAGTAATACACATCGTTTGGACTCAAGATTAAAGGTAGATATAAAAACTAAAAGATGTGCGGGGAGAGTCCAAGACTATTTTACCGCCACTCTTTTAGTTTACATAAAACGAATAGTTCTATATGTACGGAGGTCGCAGACGATTTCCAGTGTGTAGTGATAAAGATTAGCTTTAAGGCGATTTCTTTACTGCGGATGTCTGACAGTCTTTCAGGAAGGCATCAAGTATTTTAATAATTTCCCCAGTGTCTTTTTCTCCGATCCCTATAACTACCGTGTCACTGAGAACTCCGGTCTCGGAATAAACATTACCATGCACCAGATGGTGGCTTCTAGCGAAACTTTCAATGTCAATTCCGGGGATTCTGAGCATAAAATGCATCCCTGTATGGTCTCCATATATTTCTACACCCTCGAATGTTTGAAGCCACTGGGTTACATCTCTCATTTTTTTCCTATAAATCTTCCGCATGCGATTGATATGACGATTCAGATATCCTTGCACCATGAAGTTCGCAACAATATGCTGCATCTGCCTTGGTACGTTGCAAGAAAGTGCATTGTCATAATATTTCTCTGCCAATGCAGCTGGCAGGACCATACAGGCTAACCTCAATGAAGGGTAAAGTGATTTTGAGAAAGTACTCATGTAGATGGTCCGATCATTTTGATCTAACCCTTGAAGGGAAGGGAGAGGTCGACCAGTGTAACGAAATTCACTATCATAATCATCCTCGATGATGTAATGATTTTGACTGCTCGCATGATTCAGAAGCCGAATGCGTTTTTGGAGAGACATCACAGCGCCACTTGGAAATTGGTGCGAAGGTGTAACATGGACAACGGGGTTGTTCAAGGCTTTGACCTGATCAATATCGATGCCATCTTGAAGTACCCTAGCACTGTCCATACCATTATCCAGGCGATCTAATACTTTACGGACTACAGGGTAACCTGGATCTTCGATGGTTACTCTTGGATGTCCAAGTAAATATAATGCCTGCTCCAGTAAGAATTCTGTGGAAGGCCCAATGAATATCTGATCGACTGCACAAGTCACTCCTCGGTTAATACGAAGATACTGTCGAATTTGTTCTTTGAGTACCGTTTCGCCACTGTCATCTCCTTTGTTTAGAAGTTCCGGGATAGTATAAACCTCCCGGGCGATATTTTTGAGAACATCACTCTGAACAAGTGTAGTGTCAATCGTATCAATCGGTAGTGCTTGTTCATTTTGTTTCGGTCTTTTGATCCGGGCAGCCACAGGAGATGCAGTCTGTCTGAGTTGATCAATGGCTGAAACGTAGAACCCACTCTTCTCTCGGCTATAGATCAAGTCCTCATCGAGCAGCAGTTGGTATGCGTGTTCAACAGTCGTTTGGCTGATGGAGAGATCGGCTTGCAACAGACGTTTACTGGGTAGTTTCTTGTTACTATCCAATGTTCCTTCAAGTATCTGTGATTTGAGTGCATTGTATAGTTGCTCGAAAAGTGGAATATCCGATTGGCGATCGAGGGTGATCAGCATAATCTGACCTCCTTAAATTATTATAAACTGACACTTTTAGGTAATCAGATTTATCTCTATACTACGGTATTATAATCTGAAAATAAAGGAGTCTTTTCTAATGCAACAGACAGGCACTGAGAGAGTAAAAAGAGGTATGGCGGAAATGCAAAAGGGTGGCGTCATAATGGATGTCGTGAATGCAGAACAGGCACGCGTCGCTGAAGCTGCAGGAGCAGTGGCAGTGATGGCGCTTGAACGTGTACCATCTGATATCCGGGCAGCAGGCGGTGTAGCCCGGGCTTGTGATCCAAGAATTGTTGAAGACGTAATGAATGCTGTGTCTATTCCTGTCATGGCAAAATGTAGAATTGGTCACATCACGGAGGCTAGAGTACTTGAAGCGATGGGTGTCGACTACATAGACGAGTCAGAAGTACTGACACCAGCGGATGAAGTATTCCATCTCAAAAAAGACGATTACAAAGTGCCATTCGTATGCGGCTGTCGTAATATCGGTGAAGCGGCAAGACGCATCGCGGAAGGTGCATCCATGCTCAGAACGAAAGGGGAACCGGGCACAGGTAACATCGTCGAAGCGGTTAGACATATGCGGATGGTCAATCAGCAAGTACGTCAGATTGTTGTAATGAATGATGATGAACTGATGACTGAAGCGAAGAACCACGGTGCGCCCTATGATATTTTGAAAGAAATCAAGGCACTCGGTAAATTGCCAGTTGTCAACTTTGCAGCAGGTGGAGTCGCAACACCACAGGATGCGGCATTGATGATGGAGCTTGGTGCCGATGGCGTATTCGTCGGATCTGGTGTATTTAAATCGGATAACCCCGAAAAGTTTGCGAAAGCGATTGTCGAAGCAACTACACACTACCAAGATTATGAACTGATCGGCAAACTCGCCAAGGAACTCGGTACAGCCATGAAGGGCCTGGATATCAACCAGCTTTCACTTGAAGAGAGAATGCAGGAGCGTGGCTGGTAATGAAGATTGGCATATTGGCTCTGCAGGGGGCTGTCCGGGAGCACCAGCAGATGGTGGAAGCTTGTGGTGAGGAAGCCGTCCCAGTCAAGAGAGTAGAAACTCTGGCTGAAATCGACGGACTTATTCTCCCTGGCGGAGAGTCTACTGCCATCAGAAGACTGATGGACCGCTACGGTTTTACAGAAGCATTGCGTTCGAGTGAACTGCCGATGTTTGGAACATGTGCTGGTGTCATCCTTTTAGCCAACGAGGTAGTGGGCCAGAAATCAGGTCATCTCAATAAACTGGATATCACGGTGGAAAGAAATTCGTTCGGTAGACAAGTGGACAGCTTCGAAGCTGAACTTATAGTCAAAGGGATTGAGACACGTGCACTCGCAGTATTTATCAGAGCGCCACATATTGCCAGGATCGGAGATGGTGTACAAGTACTTTCTGAAGTCGGTGATAAAATTGTAGCTGTGCGCTCCAAACGTCACCTTGGCATCTCTTTCCATCCAGAATTGACAAACTCCCTCGTGTTCCATCGATATTTCATGGATATGGTGTCAGAAGATATTTCACATAAAATAATCGTATAGAAAAAAACTGCAAAATCTTATTAAAGATTTTGCAGTTTTTCATATTAGTCATCTTTATTTTTCTTATCTGCTTTTATCCGTTCCTTCATACCTGCAGAAGTCTCAGTACCACTTTCCATTGGTTCGTGTAGACTGCCTGAAGTGTAAGGAGCCTCAGGTGCATCTTCAATAACACTTTTGACATGATTGGCATTAAACTTCTCAGTCAGACCTGGCAGCAGACTCTCCGAAATGCCTGTCCCTTTTGTCTTGATGCCCACTTCCACACTCTCCTCGGGTTCATCTATTAAACCGATGATTGCTTTGATGACACTCTCCGGCTTATCCATCGGTTGCATCTGAGCGCGGTGACCGGAATAGTTGCCTGAATGATCGAACCACGGAGTATCAGTCGCCCATGGATGGACGGTGCAGACATGGATGTCGTCATAACCATCTGCTTCCATTTCGCGTTGTAGTGCGTAGCTCAGTGAGGAGACAGCGTGTTTACTTGCACTATAGGTTGTATAGTAGGGGAACGGTACTTTGGCTGCTACGGAACCGATATTGATGATAGTCCCTTTCTTTTGCTGTCTAAAATGCTTCAGTGCCACTTGACTGCCGATCATCGTCCCTAGAACATTGACATCAAGCATGCGCTTCATGTCTTCAACGGGTATTTCAGTATAGGAGCCGATCAATCCAACCCCCGCCATATTAATCCACACATCTATATCCCCGAAATTATCTACAGCAGCATCGTAAAGCTTTTTAACATCTGCTTCCTGACTGATATCCATTGTGACTCCAATGACAGATTCACCCAACTGGTCAGCGAGTTCCTCAATCAGATGCGTGCGACGGGCACCGATGACCACATTCGCCCCTTCTTGGGCAAGTTGTTTTGCTGTTTCCTTGCCAAATCCACTTGAAGCTCCTGCAATAACTACGGTCAGCCCTTCACGATTACTCATATTGTATTCTCCCATCTATAGTAAATATATATCTTTTTCCCTTAATACCCTTAAGTATTCGTTCAACTGATGAATAGATGAAAAGAACTACCTTTTTATATAAGATAGTTGACAACTTGGCCATATCCAACTATATTACATTATAAGATAGTTGGTAGGAGGAAACTTATGACAGTATCGAAACAGATGATGAAAGGTTTGCTGGATGGTGCCATACTCGGGCTGATTGCACAAGGTGAAACCTATGGCTATGAAATTCTGGAAAAGCTGAAAGAAAAGGATTTTCCAGAAATCAGTGATGGCAGTATATACCCAGTACTACTAAGGTTAAGTAAGAAAGGATACGTGAGCACACAGATGAAAACGTCGGATACGGGTGGACCAAAAAGGAAGTACTATTCCATTACTGAAAGTGGTCTTGAGGAACTGGCAGTTTTTAGAGATAAGTGGACTTATCTTAACCACGGAATGAATAATCTGATGAGGAGTGATGAAAATGCTGAGTAAACAATCTGAGAAGTTTCTGCTAGATTTGAGGATCGAATTGATGGTGCGAGGGAAGGACAGTCAAGAGATCGAAGAAATGGAGGAAGAACTGAGAGATCATTTGACTGAAGCCGAGGCGAATGGCGAGAGCGTGGACAGTGTTACAGGTGGTTCTGTAAAAGACTATATACGGTCGATATCAGAAGAACTTTCGTTAGAACCTGGTCTTAAAAAGAAAGGCATGCAGCTTATTCTCTACATTCTCGGACTGTTTACTATACCGAGCCTACTCAGCGGACAGTTCGAGTTGTCGACTTCATTGCTTATATATTATTTTCTTGTGATCCTATTTATGGGCTTTGGCTCACTTTATGTCATTAAAGAGATGATCCTGAAGTATGGCGATAGTAAAAAGACATACATCTACGCTATGTCCTACGGGGCGTTGATATTTGCCGGGATGATCGGTGGACAGTTTATCATTCGCTCAAACCCAGGATTCGTTTTTTACGAAGGGAATCCAAATCTGAACTTTATTATCGGTCTATCGCTCCTTGGTCTCTTCCTGGTCATTACGTTATTTATGAAGAGATGGTTCTTTGCCGTACTCTTACTCTTATTATCTGCACCCGAACTCATAGCGAAATTTGCTACCGACGGCGCTTCGCCGATGAGCGAAAGATATTTGATCATTTCAAGTGTGTCACTTTTCGTCTGTTCTGTAATCATTGTCGGTATTTTGTTGTACATGGGGAAGAAGGAAGATAAGCAGGCTGAAAGGTAAAATAATGGTCTCCTCCAAAAATGGGGGAGGTTTTATTTATTTCTCAATGTAATGTTGGATGGAGTCTTCCAACTTCTGTATAATGTTGGTATATATTATTTTTGGAACAGGTGGTTTTCATACAACCGTTATATTTGATTACTATAGTCGTTGCGTTTACTTTCCTATTATCAATCGGCATGAGCATTTACGAGAAATATAAAATAAAAATGGCAATTAAAACACTATGGTATAGGAAGCGAGCGCTATCTGACACCAACACCCCATATGTCCATTTTCATAACTACTTCGTCAACATTATGGAAAATGAAGTGACGGAGAATAGGAATGTCGTCGATGATCAGACTTGGAGTGATCTCGATGTCGGTCAACTACTCTCCCAAAGTAACTTTACATTTACAACGATTGGTGATGAATTGCTATATGCCACGCTCAGAAATGCGACCGATAAGAGTATGATCGACGAAGTACTAATTGAAAAGGTAAGAACGGATCGCTCATATCGCGAGAAGATTTCATACCAGTTGGCTCAATTGGGGAAATCGGGAAACTCTGATACGAGTAAGTTCATGTACGCATTTAGACCGGAGTCAACACACAATCCAGCATTCATTCTGTTGTCACTGCTCCCCATCATCGGTGTGTTTATGTTCTTCATCCACCCACTTCTATCAATCATGACAGTACTCGGTGGCCTAGGTACTAATTTTTACATATCACAAAAACATAAATCTTCGACCGGTTTCGACTATCCAGACATCTTCCACGCCATCAATATTATCATTGCCGCTGGAAAGATCGATTCAAGATATAATCGTAAAGGATTGAGACGGTTGTCGTTCATCAGTCCGCTTTCAATAACAGACGACAATGCCCGTGAAATGAATTTGGGACTTCAGCTGTTCATTGGACTGAAATCCGCGTTCCTTTTGGACTACCATCTTTATCATGTGATTATTAAATCGTTGAGCAGACACCATGACCTATACGAAGAAAGTTGGCTTTACTTGGCTGGATTGGATGTAAACTATAGTGTGGCGTTATGGCGAGAGACCTTGCCTTACTATACTATTCCGGAAACCAGCAGGACAGCCTCGATTGTAAGTGAAGAAATCTATCATCCATTGCTGACCGAACCGGTGGAAAACGATCTTGAATACGATACTGATATTCTGCTGACAGGTTCGAATGCTGCCGGGAAATCCACATTTATGAAGGCAATGGGCCTCAATGTCATCACAAGCAACGGTCTTAATACATCTACTAGCGCACGTTTCAAGTACAAACCTGGCAAAGTAATATCCTCGATGGACATCACAGATAGTGTCATCGAAGGCGACAGCTATTTTATTAGTGAAATAAAATCGTTGAAGCGCATCATGGAGGAAGTGGAAGATTTTGAAGGAAACATCTACTGCATCATCGATGAAATCTTCAAAGGGACCAACACAGTGGAGAGGGTTGCAGCAGCAGAGACGGTACTGCGCTATCTGAACCAAAGAGAAAATGTCTTCGTTATTGCAGCAACGCATGATATGGAACTGACTGAGCTGCTGAGAGATAAGTATGCATTCTATCACTTCAGGGAACATCTTGAAGGTGACGATATCTACTTCGACTACAAACTTCTAAAAGGAGTGGCCTCGACTTCCAATGCCATCGAACTGCTCAGGCTCTATGAGTTCCCCGATGAAGTCTATCAGGAGGCGAAGCGTAAAGTAGAGGAGTAGGAAAGCAGCATCAGCAAGTCTGTTAGGAATATATATGGAGGTATTATGATGAAAGTAATCGGTTTAATTGGCGGAATGAGTTGGGAATCGTCAGTAGAGTACTATCGACTTATCAATGAAGAGGTCAGACATCGCTTGGGCGGATTACATTCGGCCAAGTGTCTACTTTATAGTGTAGACTTTGAAGAAATAGAACGATGTCAGGCATTAGGGGAGTGGCAGCAGGCAGGACATATACTCGCAGATGCAGCAGAGTCTCTTGAGCAAGGTGGTGCTGATTTCATTGTCATCTGTACCAACACAATGCATAAGGTCATAGATGAGATTGAATCAAGAGTGGGTATTCCTGTACTCCATATCGCAGACGCTACTGCGACACAAATCAATTCACATGGCGTAACTTCAGTCGGACTGCTAGGGACACGGTATACGATGGAACAGGACTTTTATAAGCAACGTCTGATATCCAGTGGTATCGATGTGGTCATCCCCGAAGAAGCAGAGCGTGCGACTATAAATGAGGTTATATTTGAAGAGCTGTGTATGGGAAAAATAGAACAAGCGTCCCGAGAGTACTACAAGCAAGTGATTGAAAATCTTATTGAAGCAGGTGCTGAGGGAATCATACTAGGATGTACTGAAATTGGTCTACTGGTAAAACCGGAAGACGCAACCGTTCCAATCTTTGATACAACTTATATCCATGCAGTAGAAGCGGTGGAATGGGCATTGAAAGAAAAATAAAAAGTTTTTCGTTCTTCAGTAAAGAAGAACGAAAAACTTTTTATTTTGAAGTGTGTTCTGCTAATGATGACCGCTCTCATGATCTTCATTATTAGGAAGTATTTCTTCGAGCAGTGCATGTTCCTGCGAGTCAAGTTCTCCGACTATAAAGTACGCGGTGGGTACCGCCTTCAAGTCTCCTGCTGATATGTTGGCTTTGGCAAAATAGAGACCAGGGACATCGGTCTCGATATTCGTTATATAGACGCCGTCCTCCCTTTGAGAAACGGGATAGTTCTCACTTGTCGAGGCACCTTCGACCGCACGCCATACTTCTAGGTCGATTTCTGCACCGTCGATTGTTTTTTCTCCGTCACGAATCTCGATGAAAACGGGTTGACTTTCTTTTTTTTCAGAAATTCCACTTGTATCTAGAGTAATGGATATGTCGGGAATCTCTGTATACATATCGTGAGTCTCTCTATCAACGCTACTACAAGCAGCTAGAAGGGCTGCAATGAATATTGCAAACAATAGCCTATACATCATCAGACCTCCGATTTTCTTTGACATTCAACCATTTCCTCAGCTTTCGGCTTCTTTGTACAATGAGCAAATCCATCAGGAACACTGCAATCAAGGAAATGCCGACAAGCGGGAAGACCAGCGCCAGTACCATTAGAATAAGGAAAGGGACTTTGTGATTGATCAATCTGTCTGATGCAGGTGCACCAGTGCTGTTTTTCGGCTTTCTTCTGAGCCACATCCAAAAACCAGTGATAACCATGGTAATGAGTCCAAGACAAATAACAAGTCCGAAAAGCTGATTGATCCACCCGAACTGGAGCCCTTTATGGATAGTGATGCCAAGTGCCATGATTTTTCCAATGATACCGTAATCTTCGAATCGATAGTCTGCGAGTATAACGCCACTATATTGGTCGATATGGACAGTTGCCTCATCTTGGGCCCGATCTGGGAAAGTCGATAAAGTAAAAACACCTTCCTCGCTATCAGGATAGAAGACGTCGTATGTGGGATGGACTTCGATCGCCTCAGCTTTCTCGACGATATCGTTGATTGAGACGGGAATGCGTCCTGTTAGTCTTTCAGAGGTCGGTGCAGGTAGGTTTTCCGCTGCCCAGGAAACATCTGCCACCTCTTCGGTTTTAATATCGGACTCAGGAGCTGGACCCACCCAGATTGATGGAGGATAGCCAGCACCACTCATGGTCGTGAGGTTCTGCACACCATTTCCCCAGAATCCAGTCCAGAGCAAACCGGTCAAGAGAAAGAATATCAATCCGCCAGACCACCAGAATCCGGTCACAGCGTGGAGATCGCGTATCAAGATTTTCTTCCCCTGCCTTAAACGAGGAATCAGTATTCCTCCGAAATCTTTTGATTTTCTTGGAAACCAGAGGTATAGGCCCGTGATGATCATGATGATCGTCCAGCATGCGGCAAGCTCGACTATTCTGTCTCCGGCCGTCCCTGCCATAAGTTCGCCGTGAATCTTCTCTACGATATCCATCGCGCGCTTGCCGTCATCGAGAACCCCGAGTACTGCGCCGTCATAAGGATCGATGAAGACTGTATAAGAAGTACCATCGTCTGCGGTAATTCCGACTTCAGCAGAACGTTCCGGATCTTCTCCTGGGCGATAGCGAGTGACACTGCCCTCTACCTCGTTCTGTGCAATATCCACTTGATCTTCTGGAGTAATCGCATTTCCTACCGCTTCAACGTGATGATAATCCTTATATAAAACGGCTTCTATATCATATTTGAATAGATAGACCGCGCCGGTAAATGAAAGAACCAGCAATATTGGTGTAATGATAATTCCTGCATATAAATGCCATCGCCAGATGGTGGCATAGCGGTTCTTATTGGGCTGCTTCAATTCATTTCCTCCTTAAGTAGCTAAATTTGTAAATAATTTGTTTCGACGACATTGGCTTTTATATCCAGTTAGAATATAATTGAACATTCAAGGAATGACGGAGAAATTCTGATTAATTTTGCAATCGCTCATTATATATACGCATTTTTTGAATGAATGGATCAGTTATTTTGATCGTTGAGATTACTGAACTCTTTAATGACAGTATTAGTCCCGTGCTATCTGTTGCCACCATGTTCATATTCGCGATTGCGTTCTTTAGTATTATACTGGGTGTTGGATTATTCAATTCGCTGATCGCCTGCATTGTGAAACTTTCCATGGGAATCATCTGAAAGCTTTTTGTGAAGGATAAAAAATGGACGTTCCAGCTACCTAAGATAGCTGGAACGTCCATTTTTATTAAGATGAGGAAAGAAGAGCAAAATTAACCCTGACCACCTACTCTACCATTCTTCAATGTTTCCGCGAACCTTGTATGAAAGGTTTTGTCCATGTCTTATTTCGAGATTGTCTTCCACTTCTTTCAATGAAACATCCTGTTGCTTTAACAGAACGAGCATATGGTAGAAAAGATCGCTTGTTTCGTTTACAAGCTCCTGTCGATCATTGTTTTTGGCGGCAATGACAACTTCGGTCATTTCTTCACCACATTTTTTAAGAATTTTATCGAGGCCTTCTTCTGTAAGATAACTTGTGTAAGAGCCTTCTTGCGGATAGTCCACTTTTTGGTCGACAATCTTGCTGAGTGTCTGTAAGTTGAAGTGATCATCACCAAAGCAGCTCTGTGTGCCAAGGTGGCATGTTGGTCCTTGTGGATCCACCTGGATGAGTAGTGCATCAGCATCGCAGTCGAGCGCCATGCTCTTGACGATCTGGATGTGGCCACTGGTTTCCCCTTTTTTCCACAGCCGTTCTTTGGAGCGGGAGTAAAACCATACAACGTTGTCTTGGAGCGTCTTCTCGTAAGCTTCTTCATTCATGAAGCCGTTCATCAGAACCTGGCCGGTACTACTGTCCTGCAAGATGACGGATAGCAGGCCATCGGCTTTGTCAAAATTCGGTCTCATATAAATCTCACCTCGATTCCTGATTGGTTAAGGGTTCTTTTCAAATCCTCGATTTCTACTTCCTTGTTGTGGAAGATGGAAGCGGCGAGTCCAGCGGAGACGCCAGTTTTCTCGAAGAGCGCTTTAAAATGGAGTGCATTGCCGGCACCGCCGCTTGCGATAATTGGAATATCCACCATTTGATTTGCACGCGCGAGAAAGTCGATGTCAAAGCCCTGCTTAACGCCGTCATGATCCATGCTTGTAATCAGGAATTCTCCGGCACCGAGTGCGGCACACTGCTCAATCCATTTAAAAGCACGAATTTCCGTCTTTTTTGAACCTCCATGGGTATGCACGAAGTAATCTGCTGCCTCGCCATCATACTTTACATCGATTGCGACACATATGCACTGACTACCGAATACTTCACTGGCTTCACGGATTAATTGCGGATTTCTGATGGCCGCCGAATTGACACTGACCTTATCGGCACCTGCATTTAAAAGCTGACGGATATCATCGACAGTCGAGATGCCTCCACCGATTGTCAGTGGAATGAATAGGGCTTTGGCAGTTGCGCGAATGACATCGATCATCAGCTCGTGTCCGTTTTGGGTCTTCGATATATCTAAGAAGACGAGTTCATCTGCCCCTTCTTCATTATATCGAGTGGCCAGTTCCACAGGATCGCCGACGTCTCTAAGGCCGACAAAGTTGACTCCTTTAACGACACGGCCTTCTTTGACATCAAGGCAAGGAATGATCCGCTTTTTAATCATTTAATCCCCCTCCAGAAATCATCGCTGTGACTGGCCTTGCCGACAATAGCCTGAGTGACACCCATTGACTCCAGTTGATCCAGATCTTCTTTATTCCTGATGCCGCCACTTGCGATGACAGTGTGACGCGTCAAATCATTGATGCGCTTGGTATTATCGAAGTTCGGTCCTTGGTTCATGCCATCCTTATTGATATCGGTATAGATAATGCCGGCAACATCAAGATTTTCGATCTTTTGAACGAAGTCATCGATCACGATACCACTGTTTTCAGTCCAGCCGTTGATGTAGATGTCATTCTCTCTAGCATCAACACCAACAAAAATGCGTCCTGGAAATTTTGTGACCACTGTTTTCAGCCACTCAAAGTCCGTGATGGCCCGAGTACCAAGAATGAAGTAGTCGATCCCAATGGCGTCGTATTTTTCAAGTGTTTCGGTATTTCTCAGCCCACCGCCAATTTGCAGGGGGAGTGTTGTTTTTTTCTTCAGTTCCTGTATCACGGTTGATTCCTGCGCATCCTGCTTCAATGCACCCATCAGGTCGACGATATGGATGCGTGCAACTTGCTCGAAGCTGCTGTAGAAGGCGATTGCTTCCTCGGGTGTACGCTTCATTGATGTTTTTTTCTCGTAATCACCTTGGGTCAGACGAACATTCTGACCGTCGATGATGTCAATTGCTGGAATGATGTTCATTATAGTCCTCCTTCGATGGCCAGTTTTAACATATCCACTCCAAGGTCCCCGGACTTTTCCGGGTGAAACTGGATACCGATGATATTATCTTTTTTAACGACTGCGGGTATGGTTACGCCGTACTCTGCTGTGGCGACGGCTGTTTCCGTGCTTTCGGCCATGAAACTGTGGACGAAATAGACATCTTTGCTGTCCAGTTGAGGATTCTGGCTGCTCAGTGTATTCCAACCAAGATGTGGAACAGGATGAGGCGTTTCCATGCGGATGATTCTACCCGGCAGTAAACCGAGCCCTTTTGCATTCCCTTCCTCGCTTTCTTCAAAGAGTAGCTGCATGCCGAGGCAGATGCCGATGAAACGCTTCGTTTCAGCAAGTGCTAACAGGTCCTCTTTGATGTCTAAACGTCCGATAGTTTCCATGGCATTGCCAAAATGGCCAACACCCGGCAGAAGGATGACATCGCAATGCTTCAGATCTTCATATTTACTCGAAAGTATATATTCGTAGCCAAGTTTCTCCAGTGCATTTTTAATATTTTGTATATTACCAAGGGAGTAGTCTATGATACCAATCATTCTATGACACCCTTTGATGAAGGCACGCCTATATTATTTGCTGTAAGTGCATCCTTTAGACTTCTGGCAAAGGCTTTGAAGATGGCTTCAATCTCGTGATGAGTATTGCCGCCTTTGAGCAGATCGATATGCAATGTCATCCGACTATTCATACTCACTGCATTGAAGAATTCCAGAACCAGCTCCGTATCGAAGGTGCCGACCTTCTCTTTTGAGAAGTGAGCCTGGAAGTTGAGGTGTGGCCGACCGGAAAGATCGAGCACGACTCGAGCCAAGGATTCGTCCATCGGTATATAGGTGGTGCCGTACCGCTGATAGGATGCTTTCTCGGTATAGAGTTCGCGGATCATCTGACCAAGTATGATACCGACATCTTCGACAGTATGATGGTCATCGACTTCGAGGTCACCGTCAGCTTCAACATTGAGGTAGATACCGGAGTGGAAGCTAAATAGTGTCAGCATATGGTCGAAGAAACCGACACCTGTAGAGAGGACGGAATCGTCTGGTGACCGCTCGTCATCCAGTGATATGGATATTTTCGTTTCCTTCGTCTTGCGTTCCTTTTGAATCATATTGATCGCTCCATTCCTTAATTAGTTGGTTAAAAGATCCATAGTCCTCGAGTCCGATGATTGAATATCTAACAGCATTCTCAAGTGGCGGTTCATCATATATTCTCGCTTGGTAGCCATGCGTCTTCAAGTAATCGGCGAGGTGCCGAGCGTTTTCGCCGTATGTCAGGACGAAGTTTGTGTTTGAATCAATTATATTTATTTTGTCAGCTACCTGCCTAAGTGATGCAACCAAGTGCTCTTTTGAATCGAGTTGATAACGGATGAAGTCATCGAGTGCAGACTGCTCTGTGAAGATTTTACTGGCCAGATTCAGAGACAGCGAGTTGACTGGATAAGGGTGATTGAGGCGCGTGATCTTTTTGAAAGTCTCCTCTTGAGCAATCGCAATGCCAATTCTGAGTCCTGCTACACCGAACATTTTACTGAGTGTCCGGATGATCAGCACATGTTCGCCAACAGGTCTTTTATATGCAGGTCCAAATTCGAAGTAAGCTTCATCAAGAACAAGATACCCACCGACTGCTTCCATTGCGTCAGCCAGTGACTGAAGTTCTTTTGCTTTGAACATCTGTCCGGTCGGGTTGTGAGGCACCGATATCAAAAATAGAGAAGGGTGGTGTCGTTCGACGGCCTTGATGACCTGTTCGAAGTCGAAAGTGAAGTGTGCGTCGCATGCAACCGTGTAAACAGGAACATCAATTTGATTGGCATATTCATGGTACATGACGAAATCTGGATCGAGTGTCATAACACCGTTTTGGCCCAGTGTCATAATCGCCTTCTGGATCCATTCGTCGGAACCGTTGGCGACTTCGAGTATTGTTTTATCGATGTTGTAATAGTCTGCATATAATTGTTTAAAGGTATCTATTTCATCTCCCGGATACTCATGGATGCGGGTCGCTTTGATGACTTCAGCAATGGCATTGTCATCAAGTGGGGAAATCGGGCTGGTATTGCGGTCCATACTGATCATGTCATCACTCCGTCCGAATGTTTAGAGATTGATAATGAGCATCTAGCTGTTCTCGTCTGGCAATGGTTTTCGCTGGTTCGACAATGTCTTCATAAGTAGTTTTCTCGAGTGAAATCACGGCATGGCTTGTCAGGAAGTCATTGACGTTAAGTCCATGACTGAAGCGGCCAGTCTTGTCTGTCGGGAGTACATGGGATGGGCCCGCTGCATAGTCACCGATGGCTTCAGGTGAGTAGTACCCATTGAAGACGGCTCCGGCGTATTTGATATTGCGAATGATTCGGTCCGCATCTCGATGCTGTATAGAAACATGTTCTGGCGCAATGTGATTAATCATACTGATGAGTGCTTCCTGTGAGTCGACGACAGCGTAGTGGTTGTCTTTTATGGAAGCTCTGATGATGCTACTACGTGGCTGATTAGCCAGCATCTGTTCGAGACGTTCTTCTATCTTTTTTATGATCGATTCATCTTCACTAATCAGGAACGTGCGTGCGTTTGCGTCGTGTTCGGCTTGAGCGAATAGATCGTAGACAATGGCGTCGATGTGGGCGTCCTGGTCGACATAGATCAAAATCTCGCTTGGGCCGGCAATCATGTCGATGCCAACTTCACCAAAAAGTAATCTCTTAGCCAGGGCAACATAGTAGTTGCCGGGTCCGACGATTTTATCGACTTTTGGGACCGTTTGCGTACCATAGGCCAAAGCAGCAATCGCTTGGGCACCACCGACTTTATAAACATTCTCGATACCACAGATATATAGTGCAGCGAAGGTGATATTATTTTCCTCGAAAGTGGGTGTAACGACATGAATCTCTTTGACGCCCGCAACGAGTGCCGGTACGACCGTCATCAATACGCTTGAAGGATAGAGGGCAGTTCCTCCAGGAACATAGACGCCAATCTTTTCAAGTGGGTGGTAGACGTACCGGAATTCGCCGTGATCCATGTCCGTATACTTTATACTTTTTTGGTAGTGTTCTATACGTCGCTTGATGGTCTCGAGCGCTTCGCGCTCTTCACTAGAAATGGCATCATAACTGTCCTTTAGTGCTGCTTTGTCCACTTTAAAAGTGTCGAGTGTCTGATTGTCGAACTGGGCCGTATAGTCATGCAGTGCCCGGTCACCATCGCTCCGGACATGTTCTATGATCTCCATCACATCTTTGTAGTCATCAAATCCTGCAGAACCGCGTTGTGCGTCAAAAGTTGATATGAACGATGCGACATTCATTCGATCACCCCGATTTCTTTAATAAAACTATAAATTTCGTCCTCTTTTGTGTAGAAAGTTCGCTTGTTGGCAATCAATCTAGCATGAACTTCCATGATTTCTTCGTGTTCGACGAGTCCATTGTCCCGAAGTGTACTGCCGGTCTGGACGATATCGACGATACCATCAGATAGACCGAGTAGTGGCGCCAATTCCACCGAACCGTTCAGGTGGATCAGTGAGACATCCTGTCTTTTGTTTTTGAAGTGCGTTTGAGCAATGTTCATATACTTTGTCGCAATGACTTTGAACTCCTGCTGATCGGGGAGTGCGGCGACTGAGAAATGACATTCACCGAATGGCAGCTGGGAAACGTTTAGTATGTTGAACGTCTCCTCAGTGATGATGTCAGAGCCAACAATTCCGAGATCCGCGACACCACTCTCCACATAAGTCGGTACATCTGGACCCTTGGCGAAAATGAATTTTACGTTATCGACGACAGTATATAGGGAGCGCGTCTCTTCTTCGAGCGCTTCATTGTAGACAGTTAATCCATTCCCATTCATGTATTTCAGGAAATCTTTGAAAAGACGTCCTTTTGTCAGTGCCACTGTAATCATAGCAATCCTCCATTAGATAGATTCACCGCAATGCCGAATGCGCTGCTGTTGTATTCCCCTCCACTGAGAAGTGGGTAATCATGGTTCAGAAAAGCTTGGAAATAGAAACCATTGTAGTAGGACTGGGGAGAACGAAACGACAGGTCGAGTATAAATTTCATATCGTATTTCTCAAGCAGCTGCTTAAGTTCTTCAATAAAGCGCATGATATCACTATCTCCAAATTCAGCATTCACCAAATCAATCTGGTCACTTACCTTCGCCGTCAGTAGAGTATAGAGAGAGTGGCTGCCGCCAAGGCGCTTCTTTATTTCCGACAGATTCTTCTCGTGGACGAGCGTACGAATATCGTCTTCAAGTCCATATTTTTCAATATAGAGGTCAAGTAGCGTATCATCATTGACGACGATAGACTGGAATTTCTCATCATATCTTTCTGTAACGAAGGACAGGTGCATATCAATGCTTGAAAATACTTCTTCATTAGACGGGCTATACAATTCGACACCTGCCTGGTGGAAGGTTTCGTAGTTTCTCACTACCGGTCCAAAGTAGCCGAAGAAGCGATCATCAAGGGTATAGTTTTCATTGTAGTTTAAAAGCGAGCGCGTCCAGTCACTACGGATGGAGAAAAGTTGCTCATTTTTCTCGAAGATAATGGTAGAAGAATGATGCCGTTTATCGTCGATATTGAACGGTTCTACCATATTCATATCGACAAGCTGATAGTTCTCATCAGCAAGCAGTTGTGTGTAGTCCTGTGCGAATTTCAACCTTCGGATGATCAGTTCATTTTTCATGCGACATCTCCTTTAATACTTTAGCGTGATAAAGAATAATCAATAAATTAGATAATAGCAAAATACACTGATAATGACAAGGCATTTGATGAAATTATGTTTAACACTTTAAAACGCTAAAGTGTTTTGTTATGATGAGCGTATTAATGGAGGGAAAAATATGCAGATAGATAAACTGAAGGGCAAAGAGCTGGATGATCTGTTCGAGGGGATATTGAAGCTTGAATCAGTCGAGGACTGCTATCACTTTTTTGACGACCTCTGCACGACGAATGAATTGGTCTCACTGAAGCAGCGGTTTCAGGTGGCCAAGATGATCAAGGAAGGGTATACGTATTCAAAAGTACAGGAGGAAACCGGCGCTTCAAGTGCGACAGTATCGAGAGTCAAGCGGTGTCTTGATTATGGGAGTGAGGGCTACCACACAATCATTGATCGGATGGATTAGAAATAGGGGGCCTCGCAGACCCCCTATATTTCAATTACCTCAAGTGTGTTTCGTACTTCTGTAGCGAGATCGTTCGTGCGCCACTCTCGCTGGTAACCGAGACATGGGCATACGTACTGGATACCATCCGCTTCTAGCCGATGGCGGAAGTGGACGTGTCCCATGATACTGTAACGGATCGGATAGTCTTTATAGAAACTGTCGAAGTCCGATGTACCGATGTAGGCGTTATAAAAGTCGAACAGTCTATGTGGTGTTGGCACGACGAACTTGTGATGCGTCACGACATGTGTCATCAGTATAGTGTTGAGTCCTTTGACTGTCTCCAAGTCCTTTTGAACTGTTTTGGCAAAGGTCCTCGAGAGTTCCGAGTCACCGACCGGCCAGTCAATCCTGACTTTATCTTGCCAGGTACCGCCGTAGAACTTGCCGCTTGCAAGCTTTTCTAAAGGAAACCGCGGATCCGCATAAGAGTAGTCGTACCAGCCACTATGACCGACAATCGCCCAGTCATCGTTTAGGACAAGGGGCGATTCAACCAGGCTTTGCGGGTGGTCTTTGTAGAACTGGTAGACTTGTGAACTAGTCATATTTTCTGGCTGCCAGTAGTCATGATTGCCTGGGACGAAACGAACGTCAATATTTGTTGCGGTCATCAAAGACCAGACGAATTCCGAAGTGACTTGGCAGTCATTGGAAATATCGCCAGCGATGAGTAGCAAATCGAGGTTTCGCGCGAGCATTTCACATGCGAGTACCCGTTTAAAATCTTCGATTGTATATTCCGTCTTAGTCCGATCGATATGTAGGTCGGCAATGATGCCTATTTTCATGTTATCTCTCCGTCATATTATTATACTGAAAGTTACTACGGATATCGCGGTAAAGTCAATTAAACGCGTCCAATACCATATTTAAAAAGACAGGCCCTTGGGCCTGTCTTTTACATACTCTTTAATTTAAGCGAAGAAGCCAACAACGGCTGCTGTCAGTACGCTGACCAGAGAAGCACCGTAGACAAGTTTCAAACCGAAACGTGCTACTTTGTCGCCACTCTCATTGTGCAGGCCTTTAACAGATCCTGCAATGATACCGATACTTGAGAAGTTTGCGAATGAAACTAAGAATACGGAAATCATTGCCTGAGATTTGCGGCTCAGCTCTTCTGCCATCGTTGTATAGTCGAGCATAGCGACAAATTCGTTTGTAATCAGTTTGGTTGCCATCAGGCTACCGACCTGCTGGGCATCTACCCAAGGTACACCGATTAGGAAGGCGATCGGCATGAAGATATAGCCAAGTACATCTTGGAATGTAATGTTCATACCTGGAATGAGTAGGAACACCTGATTTAGAATGGCGATTAGTGCAATGTAACCAATCAGCATTGCTGCTACGGTCAATGCGACTCTGGCACCATCCATGATATAGTCTCCAAGTACCTGGAAGAAAGACTTGCCTGCATCGGGATTGTCATCGACGTCTGCTGCATCTTCACTGTCCGTCACTTCGTAAGGGTTGAGGATGTGGACGATGACATATGTACCGAATAAGTTGAGAACGATTGCTGTGACGACGTACTGTGGTTCAAGCATTGTCATATAGGCTGCAACGATGGAGAGTGAAACTGAACTCATCGCTTGTGCTGACAATGTGTAAAGTCGGTGTCTAGGAAGGTGCGGCAACTGGTTTTTGAGTGAAATGAACACTTCAGACTGTCCAAGAATCATTGAAGCAGCACCATTGTAGGACTCAAGATATCCCATGCCCGTAATTTTCGTCAATAGTAGACCAAGACCACGAATAATCAATGGCAAGATTCTGGTGAACTGAAGAATACCAATTAATGCTGAAATGACGATGATTGGCAAGAGGACGTTGAATAGGAAAACGTCTGCTGCGGAACCATCCTCAAGTGTGGTCAAATCACCCATAACAAATGAAACACCCTCGGCGGCAAATCCGAGCAATGCATTAAAGCCTGCTGCGAGACCGCCAATTAGTGCTTCTCCGAAACCGGTTGAAAGAAGAATAAAAGCGAGAACTAATTGTATTACGAGAAGAACCACTATGTTTTTCCATTTGCTGAAAGCGCGCTTACGATCACTGCTGACAATCCATGCCAATAGGAATGTAAATGCAATGCCGACGATACCCATAAGAATATTCAAATCTGTCACCTCATAAATAGTAAGTTTTGTACATTATATAACAGAGTGTTTCTTTATGTACATGTACGATTTGTAGAACATCCTTATCAATTATAATGCAAACGGTTACAAATATAAAGAGTGAATTTGCAAAACATTCCATTTGCCATATTCGCATATAGGATATATAATTTAGTCAAAGAAGGTCAAAAGGGGTGATCCAATGCGCAATATGTCGGATATAATTGAACAGTACCTCAAACAATTGATTGAGCAGTCCGGCGGTGAAGTGGTTGAAATAAAACGGGCACACATCGCTGAGAAGTTCGACTGCGTTCCCTCGCAGCTCAATTACGTAATAAAAACCCGTTTTACCAATGAACATGGCTACACGGTGGAAAGTAAAAGGGGCGGTGGTGGATACATCCGTATTACGAAAGTAGAAACACACTCCAAATCGGATTATCTGACCCGCTTGAAGCAACTCATTGGAGATGGCATATCGCAACAGAATGCCAGCCGCATTGTACAGTCTCTGATGGAGAATAAAGTGATTACGCACAAAGAAGCAAAAATTATAGATGCAGTACTGGAAAGAGAAAGTCTGATGCTCGATTTGCCGTACCGTGATCGTCTACGCGCAAATATTCTGATGAGGGTGCTTGATGTCATTCTCTATAGTGAGGAGTGATTGAATGAAATGCGAATCCTGCAACGAAAGAGAAGCAACCATCCACATATCAAAAGGTAACGGTCTTGAAAAGACAGAAAAGCTCCTTTGTGAACAATGTGCCAATGCATCGTTTGAGAACGACTTCAGTTATCCGGATGATACGTTCAATATCCAGAAACTGCTACAATCACTGTCACAGCATCCATCATTGCACCAAGCCAAGCAGCAACCGAAACAATGCGAAACATGCGGTTCGACACTCAACAGCATCGTGCACAAAGGCAAGTTCGGATGTCCGGACTGTTATGGTACATTTGAAGCTCAGGTGCCGGATATTGTGAGCCGTGTACAAGCATATCAGTCGGAACACGTCGGTAAAGTACCGATGAAATCCCAGGCCCAGCTGCAGACCAAAAGAAAAATTGAAGCTTTGAAAGAAAGACTCGCCCAACTCGTTGAAACTCAGGAGTTTGAAGAAGCAGTCGTCGTACGTGATGAAATCAGGGCGCTGGAACAGGCAGGTGGCAATAATGGAGCATAGCCATATCAGTCCATGGGTGCAAAACGCAGCAGAACTGCCTGTCGAGATGTCGACGCGTGTCCGTCTAGCCAGAAATATCAGTAATTTGCCTTTTCCGCACATGATGGATGATGTTACACAGATTGAACCCGTATTAAGTAGATTGGATGACGTACTGACAGGGTACAGACGTGTACAGATGGACGCACTTCAGTTTGAAGACAAGGCATTACTTGTCGAAAAACATCTGATCAGTCCATTGTTCACTAAGCGGGGTCTGATCAGCTATATAGATGAAGCAGAGTCTGTCTCAATCATGATTAATGAAGAAGACCACCTGCGGATTCAAACGATGGGTGCTGGGATACCCCTGATGTCACTCTATAACAAGGCAAATGAAATCGATGATGAAATAGAGTCTGAGGTCGGTTATGCTTTTGATGACCAGTACGGATACCTTACGGCGTGCCCAACGAATATCGGTACAGGCCTTAGAGCCTCGGTCATGTTGCATCTGCCCGCCATGACGTTTGGCAATCGAATCCAAACATTGGCTGCGAATCTGAGCCGCTTTGGCTTTACACTAAGAGGTATATACGGGGAGGGATCTATTCCGCTCGGGCACATATACCAGCTCTCCAACCAGCTGACACTGGGTCAGAATGAAACGGAGATCATCAGCAATCTGGATGAACTGAAGCAGCGGATAGTAGAAGAAGAAATTGAGATGCGCTCACAGTTTAAAAGTGAACATCCGATTGAAGTTAAGGATTCGGTCTACCGTTCATACGGCATACTGAAACATGCCTATAAGTTGCCGCTTAAGGAAGCGGCAAAATGCTTAAGTGACATCAAACTTGGTATCGATCTTGAACTGATCGAACATGAAGCGTTTCAATTCCAAAAATGGATTCAACTGATTCAGCCGGCATTCATCAAGATGCGACTGAATGAACAGAATACAGAAATAGCATCACTGGAGCGTGCTGTTGAAGAAGAGCGTGCGACCTTGATGAGACAACTACTAGGAGGGGAATAATATGCTATTTGGCAGATTAACTGAAAGAGCACAAAAGGTGCTCGCTTATGCACAGGAAGAAGCAATCAATCTCAAACATTCCAATATCGGCACAGAGCACTTGCTACTTGGCCTGGTTAAGGAGGATGAGGGCATTGCTGCCAAAGTATTGGCATCCTTCAATATTACTGAAGAAAAAGTGAAAGAAGAAGTATTCAATCTGATCAATGAAGGTAACGAGCCGTCTTCTTCAATCCATTATACGCCAAGAGCGAAGAAGGTCATCGAACTTTCAATGGACGAAGCACGTAAGCTTCATCACAATTTCGTCGGTACAGAGCACCTGCTGCTCGGACTGATTAGAGAGAGTGAAGGCGTAGCCGCACGTGTGTTATCCAATCTAGACCTGAACATTACCAAAGCACGTGCCGCTGTCATCAAGATGCTCGGTAACCCTGAGGCATTGCAGCAGAAAGAAAGCATGAAAAAAGATCATAATACACCGACACTGGATTCACTTGCGCGTGACTTAACTCAAATTGCACGCGATGAAATGCTTGATCCGGTGATTGGTCGTTCGAAAGAAATCACACGTGTTATCGAGGTATTGAGCAGACGTACAAAGAATAATCCAGTACTGATAGGTGAGCCCGGTGTAGGTAAGACGGCTATTGCTGAAGGTCTTGCGCAGGCGATTATTAAAAATGAAGTGCCTGAAACATTGAAGGATAAACGCGTCATGTCGCTTGATATGGGGACAGTCGTCGCAGGCACCAAGTACCGCGGTGAATTTGAAGAGCGTATGAAGAAGGTTATGGAAGAAATCCATAAGGCCGGCAACGTTGTGCTCTTCATTGATGAATTGCATACCTTGATTGGTGCAGGTGGTGCAGAGGGTGCTATTGATGCATCTAATATACTAAAACCAGCACTGGCACGCGGTGAACTGCAATGTATCGGTGCAACAACGCTTGACGAGTACCGTAAACACATCGAAAAGGACGCCGCACTCGAACGTCGTTTCCAGCCGGTACAAGTAGATGAGCCGAGTGTGGAGGATGCAATTCTTATTTTAAGAGGACTCCGTGACCGCTATGAAGCGCACCACAGAATTACGATTACAGACGAAGCACTGGAAGCAGCTGCAGTCATGAGTGACCGCTATGTCCAGGATAGATTCCTGCCAGACAAAGCAATTGATCTGATCGATGAAGCTTCATCTAAAGTAAGACTGAGAAGCTATACGTCACCGCCTGATTTGAAGGATCTTGAAAGTAAGCTTGAAGCAATTAAAAAAGAGAAGGATTCTGCTGTGCAGAGCCAAGAGTTCGAAGCGGCAGCAAACTACAGGGATCAGCAAACGAAGCTTGAAGAAGAGTTGAAGCGACGTGAAGACGATTGGAAGAAGGAACAAGGCCAAGCTTCCCAGTCAGTGAAGAAAAGCGATATCGAAATCGTTATCAGTGGCATCACGGGCATCCCGCTCTCCAAGATTGCCGAGGACGAATCGGATAGATTGATGAATCTCGAATCAATTCTTCATAACCGTGTCATTGGCCAAAATGATGCAGTGACATCCATCGCTAAGGCCGTCAGACGTGCACGTGCAGGACTTAAAAATCCGAAACGTCCGATAGGTAGCTTCATCTTCCTCGGCCCGACAGGTGTGGGTAAAACTGAGCTGGGTAGAGCACTCAGTGAAGCAATGTTCGGCGAAGAAGATGCGATGATCCGCGTGGACATGAGTGAGTACATGGAGAAGCACTCCGTTTCCCGTCTCGTCGGTTCCCCTCCTGGATATGTCGGATATGAAGATGGCGGTCAACTTACTGAAAAAGTCAGAAGAAAACCTTATTCACTCGTCTTATTCGATGAAATTGAAAAAGCGCACCCGGATGTATTCAATATGCTCTTGCAAGTACTGGATGATGGACGTCTGACAGATTCTAATGGACGTACTGTAGATTTCCGCAATACGATCATCGTCATGACTTCAAATGTCGGTGCACAGGAACTTAAAGATAATAAATTCGCAGGCTTTGGAACAACCGAACAGTCCCGTGACTATGATACGATCCGCAATACGATGATGAAGGAATTGAAAAATAGTTTCCGTCCAGAATTCATTAACCGTGTGGACGATATCATCGTATTCCACAGCCTAGAGAAAGAACATCTCAAAGAAATCGTCAAGCTGATGATCGACCAGCTTACCAAACGTCTCGACAGCCAGGATATTCATCTTGAAGTTACTGAGGCAGCAACTGAAAAAATTGCAGACGAAGGATATGATCCGGAATATGGTGCACGCCCACTTGCCCGCTCCATCCAACGTCATATCGAAGATAGACTCAGTGAGTCGCTTCTTTCCGGTGAGCAACTTGAAGGCAGAATTGTAACGATTGATTATAAAGATGATGAATTCAGCGTGACGACGAAAGAAAGCGTGACAGCCGAATAGTATCGCAAAAAGGACGAGCCAGTGAAGGCTCGTCCTTTTTTTATTCGATATCTAGTATCTTCTGTGCAGTTTCATCATCTGTCACCAAAACGTCTACGGCGCCTCCGAGGAGTGCCGAATGAATGCTCATGGTCTTGTTGTCCCCGGTAGCGATGGCTATAGTTGTACCGATGGCTTTAAGTGACTCGAGGTCGACTCCAATAATACTGTCGTTCAGTGGATGCGTAATAGGGAGACCTTCGATATCGAAGAAGAAGGAATTGATGTCTCCAATGGCGTCTGCTTGTTTGAGGGAGGCCACGTCTTCATCCGATATATAGCCGATTTTTTCCATAGTGGAGTCAACGACGGGATTGCCGATTCCGACGATGGCCATATCGACCGCATTTCCTTCCTCAAGTACACCGTTGATATCTTCAGATTCGAGCAACCTATTTTTAGTATCTGCATTCTCAATCATTGCAGGTGCATAAAGGTAGCTACAATGAGTATGCAACTTTTGCGCCAGTTTAAGTGCGAGCATGTTGGAATGCAGATCCAGTTCGCTACGTCCCATGCCTCCAATCAACGGAACCACTTTTACGTTCTCATTTCTCTCAAATGGATAGGCCTCGACAAAACTCGATACTGACTTTCCCCAGCTGATGCCGAGAGAATCGATATTGACTATTTTCTTCGATACGTAGGAAGCTGCTGCCTGACCCAGCAGATCCAGAAGTACGGATGGTTCATAGCCTGTCTTTTGCACGACGATGGCTTCTTTTATGCCGTATTTCTTTTCTATATTCAGTTCAAGATCCACCGTATGTGCACTCTCATCTTTTATATAGATTTCAATAATTTTCTCTTCCTTTGCTTTTGACAGCATTTTGGAAACGATCGGCCTCGAAACACCGATCCTTTTAGCAATTTGAGCTTGTGTCATTCCATCGAAGTAGTAGAGTTTGCATACTTTAACAATTAATTTTTTATCATCTACAATGGCTCTCATAAACTCATCCTCTCATAGGTAAATTATACCACCTCAAAGACGGAATGCCATCCTATTATAGGGATGGCATTCTCATCAAAGGATCAGTTCAATCGGGTTTTCAGTCAATTTTTTGATCGTATCACAGAATGCCGCAGCAGGTGCACCATTTATGACCCTGTGATCAAATGAAAGGCTGAGTACTGCAATTTTTTTGTTGTAGAGTACACCATCCTTAAGTGCAGGCTGTTCTTTTGTTGCACCAATACCGAGTATCGCAGCTTGCGGCTTATTGATAATTGGTGTAAAGCTATTGATACTGTACATGCCGAGGTTTGAGATGGTGAAGGTGCCACCGGTCATATCGTCCTGCGACAGCTTACGATTGCGTGTTTCTTCAATCAGACGCTTGGTGTCTTTGCTGATACCAAACAGTCCCATTTTCTCAGTATTTTTTACAACTGGAACAAACAATTCCTTCTCCAACGCAACAGCCAATGAAATGTTTCTTTCTTCATGATAGCTGATCTCGTTATTCTGGAAAGTGATGTTGATATCCGGGTGCAGACTCAAAGCTTTGGATGCAATGAGGATGAACAAGTCATTAAAGGAAACCTTTACTTCGTTATGTCTTTCGTTTAGATCTCTTCTCAAATCAATCAGTTGATCCATTTCGACTTCAAAGTTCAATGTTACATGCGGTATGGTAGAACTGCTATCAGCCATACGATCTGCTGTAACTTTTCGTGACCCTTTAAGCTTTTCAGTCTGAACCGCAGCTTGAGTTGATGGGTGACTCGCTACTGGTTCATGCTTACTTTCAGCTTTCTCTACGGGTGCTTTGCTTTGAGCGGAGAGGTGGTGCTCGACATCAGCTTTATGGATACGTCCATTCCGTCCACAACCTGTAATGTCTTGAAGATTTATACCATGTTTTCTGGCATGCGCACGTGCAGCTGGTGTCGCCCGGACTTTACCAATCATCGACTCTCTTTGCCCTGATACTTTGGACTTAGATGATGTACTTTCCGATGAATCCTCTTTTTTATCACTCTGAGTAGTGGCGTCCTCTGTAGTTGCACTTGAACCACCGCTGCCGCTCTCACCGGGTGCTTCATCCGGGACAGACTCTCCCGCATCACCGATGAATCCGATGACATGGTTAACTGGAACGACATCATCCGCTTCAAAGTATTTCTTCAACAACGTTCCATCGTTGTAAGCTTCGACTTCGATATTGATTTTATCGGTCATGATTTCAAGAATCGGCTCGCCGACTTCAACAGTATCTCCCTCTTCTTTGAACCATTCGATGACGGTGCCTTCAGCCATCGTACTGCTCAACTTGGGCATGAAAATCTCATTTGCCATTTCTATCCCTCCTCAGACTCGTAATTCACCATCTCAGCAACGTTTGCGATAATCTCTTCAACCGACGGTATGGCTGCTTTTTCAAGAGTAGGGTTGTAGGGTACCGGCACAAAAGCAGCACCAAGGCGTCTAATCGGATGATCCAAGTAATCAAATGCCTCGCTCTCAGCTACGATGGAAGCAATTTCACCGCCGATTCCGCCGAACTTGACTGCTTCATGCACAACGAGTAGCCGCCCTGTCTTTTTAACTGAGTCGACGACAGTATCCACATCGAATGGGACGAGTGTTCTCGGATCGACGATTTCTACTTCAATACCGTTTTCTGCAAGTTTTTCAGCTGCTTCGAGTGCTCTGTGCACCATGACTCCTGTTGCTACGATTGTTGCATCCTTACCTTCTCTTTTGATGTCGGCTTTGCCTAGAGGGATGCTGTACTGTTCCTCAGGTACGTCTTCCGATGTTTTGTAGAGTAGTTTGTGCTCATAGAAAATGACGGGGTTATCGTCGTCCATCGCAGCTTTAAGTAACCCTTTGGCATCACTTGCTGTCGATGGTTGGACTACTTTAAGACCAGGTATATGTGCTACCCAAGCTTCCAAGCTTTGGGAATGCTGCGCTGCTGCGCCTGTTCCTGAGCCAGACGGTGTACGGACAACAATCGGAATGGTACCTTTGCCACCGTACATATATCTGATTTTGGCCGCTTGGTTAGCCAGATTGTCCATTGCGATGGTGATGAAATCGGAAAACTGGAGTTCTAGTATCGGTCTCATGCCGGTCAATGCAGAACCTATGGCTGCGCCAGAGATGGCTGCTTCTGAAATGGGTGTGTTCCGGATACGTTCTGGTCCGAATTCTTCAATCATCCCGCGTGATACACCGAACGCACCGCCATATACGCCGATATCTTCACCGAGCATATAGACATCGTCGTTATTTCGCATTTCTTGGGAGAGTGCTTCTCTTACTGCTTCCAAATAAGTTATTTCCCTCATTCTCATATCCTCCTATTCAGCATAGACATCTTCGAGTAGTGTTGACACGTCCGGTTCTGGGCTGTTGAGAGCGAATTCGACGCTATCTTCTATTTTTTGGATTGCCTCTTGTTTGATTTTTTCCGCATCTTCTTCGGTAAAGATACCCTGCTCGATTAAATTATCGCGCATCCTTTTGATGGGGTCTTTGGCACGCCACTCTTGTTCCTCATCGCGCGTTCTATACTTCTTGGCGTCACTCTTAGAATGTCCTTTCCAGCGATAAGTCTTACATTCAAGAATGCTCGGTCCGTTGCCCTCTCTAGCGTAGTCGGCCGCTTCTTCCATCCCATTCATAACGTCGAAAATATTGTTGCCGTCGACGACTTTTCCAGGAATACCATAGGATGCTGCACGATCCGCAATATTTTCGATATTAGTCATATCGTTCACTGAGCCAGACATACCATACTGGTTATTTTCACATACGAAGACGACGGGCAGTTTCCACACTGATGCTAAATTGATTGCTTCATGGAAGCTACCTTCATTGGAAGCGCCATCTCCGAAGAAGCAAGTAACGACATATCCTTCATTGCGCATCTTTGACGTCAGTGCTGCACCTGTGGCAATAGCAAACCCACCACCTACGATACCGTTCGCGCCAAGATTTCCTTTTTCAAGATCTGCAATATGCATGGATCCGCCTTTTCCCTTACAGTAGCCAGTCGTTCTGCCAAATAGTTCTGCCATCATATTTTTTACGTCTGCGCCTTTGGCAATACAGTGACCATGTCCCCTATGCGTACTTGTAATTTTATCTGTGTCGTCCAACAATGCGCATACACCCGCTGCTGATGCTTCCTGACCGACAGCAAGGTGAGTCGTGCCATGAATTTTTCCTTTTGCGAAGAATTCATCCACTTTTTCATCGAATAGTCTTATCAGCCACATCTGTTCGTAAAGCTCAAGCAGTTTCTCATTAGTTACTTTCTCAGGAACCTGGAAATTCATAATATGCCTCCCTTTACATCTGTTCTTAAATAGAACATTTGATAATAATGTAATACATTCTGTGAAATTATGCAACACAATCGTTACATTTTAAACTTTTTAATTTTTCTAAAAACTTATTGACATGGATAAAAGTAAGCGCTATCATTTTTACAAAAGTCACTTTAAATTACAAGTGTAAATAAGGAGGTGGGTAAAGTGGACTTTGATTCTTACTTTGACGAAGCATATATCTGTTTTATTAATGAGCAAAAAAGCAAGGAGGAAACACTGAAAATAATGTTTAATAATCTATATGAGAGAGGGGTTGTGAAAGAAAGCTACTTCAAAGCTTTGCTTGATAGAGAGATTCAATATGCGACTGGGTTGCAAACAGTATCCTATGGCGTAGCAATACCACACACCGATTACGAACATGTTAATGATGAAAAGATAAGTATCGGCATATTGGAGAATCCAGTCGTATTTGAACATATGGGTATGCCTGAGATTTCAGTGGATGTAGAAGTTATATTCATGCTAGCAATAAAGAAACCTGAAAACCAAATAGGCGTACTCCAGATTATCATGGACTTGATTCAGAAAGAAGAATTGCTTAAATCGATAAAGCATGCCGAGAACAAGGAAGCCGTGATAAATATCATCAGAGAGTACAGTACACAAAAAATGATGAATGGAGAGTGATTCAATGCAGACTTTGCAAAGTGGTGTAGATTTTATTCTTGGCCTTGGGCCTTCGGTAATGTTGCCTATCGTGATGTTAATTTTTGGATTGTTACTTAGACAGGGGTTCAATAAATCATTTCGTGCTGCAATAACGATAGGGATTGGCTTTGTTGGAGTCAATCTAGTAATCGGATTGCTTTCGGAAGCGCTTGGACCAGCTGCGTCAGCAATGGTCGAAAGATTCGGCCTGAACCTGCGCATACTGGATGTCGGGTGGCCAGTCGGCGCAGCTATTTCCTTCGGAACGTCACTCGCCCCATTAATGATTCCACTCATTATAATTTTCAATGTCGTTTTAGTAGCCATTAACTTTACTAAAACAGTGAACGTTGACATCTGGAACTTCTGGCATTTGATTTTCTCGACTTCAATCGCTTATATCGCGACAGATAACGCCATTCTGGCCATTGCGATCGGTCTTATCATTACAGCAATCACACTAAAACTTGCCGACTGGACTGCACCTGCAGTGGAACATCACTTTGGACTAAAAGGTGTGTCACTCGCACACTCGGAGACGGTAAACTTTGCACCGATCACTTATGCTTTAAACAAAGTGGAAGATAAAATTCCCGTATTTAACAAGTGGAACGCTGATCCAGAAACTCTAAGCAGGAAATTTGGTGTTTTCGGTGAACCTTTGGTAATGGGTTTGGTCCTAGGAATGCTGATTGGCGTGCTCGGAAACTACGATCTCCAAGGCGTATTGACATTAGGCATACAAATGGCAGCGGTACTTGTACTATTGCCAAGGATGGTCGCCTTGCTGATGGAAGGGCTTATTCCTATCTCAGAAGGAGCGAGAGATTATATAACGAAAAGGTTCCCAGGAAAAGAAGTCTATATTGGGCTCGATGCAGCAATTGTTATCGGTAACCCAGCAAACATGGCAGTCGCACTCATCATGGTGCCAATTACGATACTTTTAGCGATTATATTACCTTGGAATGAAATGTTACCTTTTGCCGATCTCGCAGTACTACCTTTCACTGTAATTTGGGCTGTTGCGGCTTCTAGAGGCAATATTATAAGGGGGATTGTCAACGCCACAGTGGTCATGATGATTGTATTTTTCATCGCAACAAACATTGCTGAACTGACGACGACTATGGGCCGTTCTGTAGGATTTGACATACCGGATGGTGCGACCCTCATTTCAGGTATTGACGTAGGTTCTCATATTCTGGTGTTTATTTTTATAAACCTTCTAGACCCAAGCAACCCACTCTTCATTACTGCAATTGTTTTCGCAGTCATCTATTCTTTGCTCTGGTTCTGGGTCAGAAAGGATATCAGGAAGCAATTTGCTGAGGAGATCGCCTTGGCCGAATCACAAAAACAAAACACTTGATCAAGTAGAACTCACTTATCAAAAAAATCAAAACTATAATCTAAAGGAGAATAAAAATGAAAAGGATATTGGTCGCTTGCGGGACAGCCATCGCAACATCTACTGTAGTCGCTAAGAAGATAGAAGAAGTATTTAAGAGTAAAGGACACGACGTACAAGTTGATCAGTGCAAAGCATCGGAAGCACCTTCCAAGGCTGCAAACTTTGATCTGATTGTGGCCACAACACCGGTTGGAAATGTCGGGGGCACGCCTGTTATCCAATCCATATCGTTTCTTACTGGTATCGGCATGGAAGAGGATATTAAGAAAATATTTAACGAGTTGGATTTGGAATATTAACAGAAGGAGCCGATGAGCATGTCTTGTAGATATTCACTGTCGCACTTTTTCTTTACAATTCTAGTACCGATACTACTTATGGCAGGCGCCTTAGTGTGGGGTGTATTTGACATCTACACTAACGGTTCTGCACCATTAAATACCTTGATACTCATCGCCATGCCTTTCATGTTGTTCGTATCTATTATTGGTATAAATAACCCTGCCAAAGTAATTATAAACGAAGAAGGTATAACCCTCTCATTTGGCTGGGTTAAGCACAGCTATAAATGGAACCAAGTGATAAGTGTCAGAGTAAAGGACTATGCCTATATCGGTAAATTCTATTTCTCAATTGACGGTCCCAACCGATTTTTTGGAGGAAGATACTGGATTTCAAGTAGCATGTCAAATTCACAACAGTTGAAAGCAACACTGCTTGGGCTTGCTGAGGTGAAACAGGGCCAGGATGTGGAGTGTAATTTATGAAAAAGAATGTCTACTATGGCAAGGATGATTTTCGGATGGAGGAGCTAGAGAGTGTAGAAATTGGGGACCGAGAACTTCTACTTAAGATGATGTGCTGCGGTGTATGTGGTACAGATGTTCATAAAGCAATTGATCAAACAGTGTCGACTCCCACAGTCCTAGGGCACGAAGTGTCAGGCATTATAGAAAGGACGGGTAGGGAAGTCAAAGATTTCAAAGTCGGGGACAGGGTCTTTGTTGCACATCATGTGCCTTGCTATAGTTGCGAGCAGTGCAGGAAACATAACTACTCATTATGCCCACAGTTCAAGGCCACAAACTTGGATCCAGGTGGATTTTCAAACTATATCATTGTGTCCGATAAGCATATACACAGCACCATGGGCAAACTACCCGATGGCGTTAGCTACGAAGAAGGGGCACTGGTAGAGCCTGTTGCGTGCTGTCTGCACGGGTTCAGTAAAGTAGACCTCGAGCCTGGTGATAATGTACTTATCATGGGTGCTGGACAAATCGGTATCATTCAATCTCAAATAGCTAGATATAAGTTGGCTAATCAGATTATAGTCAGCGACGTCAATGACTTCCGGCTCGAGAAAGCATTAATGTTCGGTGCGACCAACACAATTAACCCATCCAAGCAGGATATCCATAAAGAGTTGCTTATGATGACAAACGGTCAGGGGATCGACTTGATAATCATATCTGCAGGTATAAGCACGCTACTGAATGACGCAATGAATCTGATTAAACGCGGGGGACAGATTCTGGTGTTTGCACCTTTCAAGAAAGAAGATGTTCAGATTCCTGCTTTTAGATTTTTTGAAGATGAAATCAAAGTAGTCGGCGCCTATTCCTCGACTCCACTCGATTATGAGCCAGCACTAACAATGATAAAAAACAAAGTGATTAATGCCCAAGCAATGATAACGCATAAATTTCCATTGGAAGAGCTGGAATCTGCCATTCGTAGTGCCCACGATCCGGGCGAACACTCCCTGAAAGTGGTTATAACTGGATATTGAAGGAGGGTCACATTTTGGAAGCACACAATTCAACAATTAGGAACGTACTTCTGTTGAGTACAAATAGTGAATTAAGTGAAGCTTTTCTCGATCATTATACGAGACAAGATTTGATTATATATCATCTCTATACAAATGGGTTTTCGAAGGAAGTTGAGTTAAGTACGGTCACTACTCGTGGGACAACTTCGCTTTTCAGCATACCGCTTGATGACTACAGGCATATTTATAAAAGTAATATTCTACTTGACCATGTTAAAGAGGTAGACCTGATTCTAAATGCTAATAACTTCAAACTGAGTAAGGGAATTCAAGATACATCACTCGGTGACTGGCAACAAAATACAATCATCAATCTAACACTCCCCTATGTAGTTATAAAAAAACTGTATAGAACCTTGCGCAAAAGCGGTATCAAATGCGTATTAAATATTTCTGCAGTAGATGCAACGAAGGGTGACCAAGGTGACGCAAGTCACTGTGCTACCAACTCAGCACTCGAGTCGATGAGTACAGCTCTGTATAAAGAACTGTCACCAAACGGCTTTAGGGTCAATTGTCTGCGTTTTGATTTCGAGCGTGCTAATACTTCCAGTATCAGTACGCTGATCAGTACTACAACGTTCCTATCGTCTCCTTTATCAAAACACATCAATGGACAGATTATTAATGTCGATGACACGATATTCATCGCATAGAAAGGAGAATACTATGCAGGGAAAAACTGAGAATGTTGTTGTGATTGGTGGGGTTTCTGGTATAGGGCGAGATTTTGTAGTCGACCGTCTAAGCAAAGGAGATCGTGTGGTCGCTACCGATGTGAATTCAAAAGCTGGAATGGAAATGATAGATGATTTAAGCAATTCTAACCTTCACTATATTCATCACGACGTCACTTCAGAAGAAATGACAAAAAGAGTTTTTCAAGAAATCACGCACCATTTCGGAAATATCGATGTTCTTATCTGTTCAGCCGGTATAACAATGAAGAAAAATTGGGATGAACTGGATCTTGAGCAGTGGGAGCGGACGATGAATATCAATCTACTGGGACTCTTCAATAGCGTAAAAGGGGCGATACCGCTTCTTCTAAAAAGCTCCAAGAGCAAAGTCGTCATCGTAGGTTCTGGATCTTCATTCACGGGCTCAGGTGGAGGTGTTCATTATGCCACCTCTAAGGGGGGTGCTATAGGACTGATGCGTGCAGTGGCACAGGCGTACAGCGAAAAGGGTATCCATATCAACCTAGTGGCACCTCGGGTTATTGAAACACCTATGATTGATACGCTCTACCCCACACAAGAAAGTAGAGAAGCATTACTTCGTTCCATACCAGTGGGGCGAATGGGGACTTTAAAAGACACAACGGAAGCAATAAACTTTCTATGCTCTGACGCCTCAGACTACATACAAGGACAAGTATTGTTTTTGGACGGTGGAAGGACACATTTGAAAAGTAGGGAGATGTTGCAATGAATACTATTTTAGTCGCAACAAGTACGTCGGAAAACAAGATGAATACAGTGGCGGATAAGATCAGAAACTATTGTCGTACTGACAACATAGAAGCGGAAGTCTTAGCCTCTAACGTTTACAAAGTCAATCTCAAAGAAACCGCCCCCGAAGTGATTGTAATTTTAGGACAGAATGTACTTGAAACGGACATACCTATAGTGGACGGTGTCCCTTTTATGACGACAATTGGTGAGAAGGAGGCCTTTCAGCAAATAAAGTCACACTTGGATGGTCAAGGTTAGGCGGAAAAACGGGGTAATTGAATATATTTCTATAAACTAGATTGCTACTTAAAGAAGAGAATTTAATACTTCTTAGTAGCAATTTATTTTTTTAATAATTTTCAGAAATCTATTGACATTCACTTGGAAGCGCTTTATTATTTACATAAGTTCTAAGAGAGAACGATTGTAAAAGGAGGCGGTCGGGATGCAGACATGGATCTTCATCGGTGCGGTTTTTGTAGCACTATGGGTGATGCAATTTGTAATGACACATTTCCAGATGAAGAACTATTACAGCACCATCAGTGAGATGAGTCGAAGAGGTTCAGGGTATCTAGGTGTTGGTGTCAGTAAGAAACGGTTTGGAAAAGGTGTTGTTACGGTGCTTGTAAGTGATGAGCACGACGTTGTAGTGGATGCTAAAAAAATGAGTGGTGTAACGGTATTCTCAAGATTTGAGAGATACTCCGAAGTAATCGGTGAGAATCTTTCTTCATTACTTGCTTTTAATACAGACCCTCAAACACAGCAAGCACTGTCCAAGGCAGTTGAAAAAATAGAAGTAGAGAAAAAATGACAGGAAGTAGGTTATGACCATGGATTTTATTGTAAGAATTGCTGAAGGTTTCATCGGCATGTTCGAAGCTGGCGGAGAAACGTTTATCGGTATGGTTACCGGAATCATCCCGCTTTTAATCGTTCTGATTACTGCGGTGAACGCTGTAGTCAAATTCGTTGGAGAAGAACGGGTCGCACTATTTGCCCAGAAGCTTACCAAATACTTTATTTTCAGATATACGCTGTTTCCATTGCTCGCAGTATTCTTTCTGACAAATCCGATGGCCTATACGTTCGGGCGATTCCTGCCTGAAAAGCAGAAACCGGCATACTATGATTCAGCGGTATCCTTCGTTCATCCAATTACTGGACTGTTTCCACATGCGAACCCGGCCGAGCTCTTTGTATACCTGGGTATCTCTGCTGGGTTGACGACCTTGGGTCTGTCGCTTGGGCCGCTTGCCATCATGTACTTCGTGACTGGACTGATCGTCATCCTGATCAGAGGTGTCGTCACAGAGATGATTACAGTAAGAATGATGAAAAAACAAGGATATTTAGACGAAGAATAGGGGGTCTACCATATGTATAGAACAGTCAGAATTTCAAAAGGGTCAGGAGGCTGGGGAGGTCCCCTCACCATTACGCCAAGTGACGATAAACCTTACGTTGCATCAGTGACTGGCGGCGGCATTCATCCTTTGGCGCAACATATTGCAGATGAGACGGGAGCAACTGCCGTCGACGCTTTCAGCACAAAAGTAGATTACGATGAAATGGCATGTGTTGTCATCGACTGTGGTGGCACAGCGCGGTGTGGTATATATCCGAAAAACGACGTTATGACCATCAATGTCCATGGCACAGGACCTTCAGGGCCACTTATGCAGTTTATCAAAGAACATAATTTCGTCTCGGGTGTTAAAAACCATAACATCGAAGTGCTGGACGGTGAGTCCCGTGCACAAGAAGAGTTGCCTGATGCACCAATTGCTGGCAAGAAAACTGCGCAAGAACTGAAAACAGAAGCCAGACAAAAGGTTGCACAAAATTATAAAGAACCGAAAAAAGCAAACTTTATTGAAAAAATTGGCCGCGTCATGGGAGGCGTAGTCAGCGTCTTCTATCAAGCTGGCCGTGAAACAATCGATCAGGTCATTAAAAATATCCTACCATTCATGGCTTTCGTTTCCATGCTGATTGGTATCATCACCTTCACAGGCATTGGTGATGTCATTGCCAACCTTGTTACACCACTTGCTGGTAACATAGGCGGGCTACTGATTCTCTCGATTATCATTTCTCTGCCGGTTTTATCTCCTGTACTTGGTCCTGGGGCCGTTATTGCGCAAGTGGTCGGTGTCTTGATCGGTGTTGAAATCGGTAAAGGAAACATTCCTCCGGAAATGGCCCTGCCGGCACTGTTTGCCATCAACCCTCAAGTCGGTGCAGACTTTGTCCCGGTTGGATTGACACTTGGTGAAGCAGAGCCTGAAACAATCGAAGTCGGTGTGCCGGCAGTCCTGTTCTCGCGGGTCATTACTGGTCCCGTCGCCGTACTGATTGCATTTGCATTGAGTTTTACAATCTATTAGGAATCAAGGAGTGTCGAATTGCATGGAAAAACTAAGATCAACGATCGTCGAGCTTGGAAAAGAGTGGGAGATGATGAAGGAAGGCGACATGCTTATCCTCTTTAATGAAACTGCCCCACAAGAATTGAAAGATATTGCGGTCATCCACAACGGTTCAGGCGTCGCTGAACCAGTGGCTGCCGGAGATTATATGCATTTGGGTGATACATCGTTTGAAATCCTCTTTGTGGGAGATGTCGCCAACGAAACTTTGCGAGACCTTGGACATGCGACCTTCAATTTTAACGGGGAAAGCCATTCCGATCTCCCGGGCACTGTCTGTCTTGAAAAGAAGGAGATTCCTGAACTTCAGGAAGGCCAGGAAATTGTCATTAAAAACAGTTAATCAAGGAGGATGTCATGTTAGGAGTAAATAGAGAGTTAAAGAAATTGCAAGAGAGTGGAAAGTACATTGGAGTCGGTCTGGTCGGAGCAGGCCAGATGGGAAGAGGAATGATTTCTCAAATTGCTTCGATGCAAGGTATGAAGGTCGTGGCAACAGCGGATATCAATCTTGAGAGCATTACATCAGCCTATAAACATGCTGGCATTGAAGCCTCTGACATCGTTGCAGCTGAGAACAAGGAAGAGGCCGATCAGGCCATCTCCGAAGGGAAAAGCGTTGCGTTGACAGATGCCAGTCTCATGAGTGGATTGGATGGTGTAGATGTAGTGGTCGATGCGACAGGCGTGCCTGAAGTAGGTGCATCAGTTGCCATCAGTGCAATTGAAAACAAAAAACACATCGTCATGCTAAATGTGGAAGCTGACATTACTATCGGTTACTACCTCTATCAACTGGCTGAGGAGAATGGTGTCATCTATACAGGTTCTGCAGGAGATGAGCCAGGTGCCATCATGGAACTCTACGACTTTGCCGATGCACTCGGATTTGATGTCGTTGCTTTAGGAAAAGGTAAAAACAATCCTTTGAATTTGGCAGCCAACCCGGATAGCGTCAAGGAAGTGGCAAAAGAGAAGGGATCCAGCCCGAAAATGATCGCTTCTTTCCAAGACGGTACGAAGACCATGGTCGAAATGAATGCTGTTGCTAATGCAACCGGATATGTTCCAGATATTCCAGGGATGCACGGATTTTCCGGTGGGGTGAAAGATCTGCCTGAAATATTCAAACTCGAGGCAGACGGTGGCAAGGTGCAGAACAAATATATTGTTGAGTACATCAACGGTGTCGCTCCAGGTGTCTTCATCATCATCGCTTCTGACAAGGAAGAAGTGAATGCGGAGCTCAAGTACTTGAGCATGGGGCCTGGACCAAATTATGTCCTCTATCGACCGTATCACCTGACGAGCCTTGAGACCCCGCTATCCATTGCGAAAGCATATCTGAGCGGTACACCGACCATTGCGCCTTATAAGGGAATGGTTGCTGAAACAGTGACAGTTGCCAAAACGGACCTCAAACAGGGAGATCATCTCGATGGTATCGGTGGCTACACGGTCTACGGTCAAGTCTACAAGTATGAGGAGGCCAAAGCACAAGATGCATTACCTATTGGGCTTGTGAACAGCAATCTTGTACTGCAACGGGATGTAAAACAAGGAGAAGTTATCACCTACGCAGACGTTAAGGGTGGGGAATCCTCACTCATCTGGGAACTCAGAAAGAAACAAGACGAATTGTTGAAAAATTAAATATGACCCACTACACTGGACAAGGCTGCTTTAGGCAGCCTTGTTTTTTGCGCTATCCCCAGAATAGAAGCTATAACTATATATTTTCTTCCAGAAAATATATAATAGTAATAATTATATTTATGGAGGCCTGTTTGATGGCAAAAGCGAAAAATATTTTCGAATGTCTATCATGCGGTTACGAGTCACCGAAATGGATGGGCAAGTGTCCGAATTGCGGAGCTTGGAATAGCATGGAAGAAAAGATAATTCATAAGGAAACCAAGGTCAAAGGGACACTTGGCAAGGTGGATAATGGTAAGAAAAGTAAAAGTGAGAAGCTAAGTAGAGTCAAGGAGCAGCATACACCGAGGACAAAGACGAAGATACAGGAATTCGACAGGGTGCTCGGTGGCGGCATTGTTCCGGGTTCACTCATCCTTATTGGAGGCGACCCGGGTATCGGTAAATCGACGATACTGTTGCAGACAGCACTGATTTTGGCGGAGAACGCCAAAGTGCTCTATGTTTCCGGGGAAGAATCAGTGGAGCAGATCAAGCTTCGAGCGGATCGTCTTGAAGAGTCCAGCGAGGAGCTGAACGTGCTAGCTGAGACCAACTTGTTCTATATCCATGACGAAGTGAAGCGGCTTGAGCCGGACTTCCTCATTATCGATTCAATACAGACCATTTTCCACCCCGATGTTACAAGTGCACCCGGTAGTGTCGCGCAAGTAAGAGAGAGCACGCAGAGTATTATGAACATAGCTAAAGGCCAGCAGATCGCGACCTTCATCGTCGGGCATGTCACTAAGGAAGGGCAAATTGCCGGTCCCCGTTTGCTTGAGCATATGGTGGATACGGTTCTTTACTTCGAAGGGGAACAACATCACACCCACAGGGTACTGCGAGCAGTGAAGAATCGCTTTGGTTCAACCAACGAGATGGGAATATTTGAGATGAAGAATACTGGTCTAAAAGAAGTGTTAAACCCATCCGAAATTTTTCTTGAGGAGCGCTCGAAGAATAGTCCAGGGTCTGCAATTGTTGCTACGATGGAAGGGACGCGTGCCATGCTTGTAGAAGTCCAGTCACTCGTAACGCCGACGCATTTCCACAATCCGAGAAGAATGGCCACGGGTATCGACCATAACCGTCTATCGCTCCTCATGGCGGTGCTAGAGAAAAGCGAAGGTTTGCTCATGCAGCAGCATGATGCCTACGTGAAGGTTGCGGGGGGTGTGCGGCTTGATGAGCCTGCTGTCGATCTGAGTATCATTGTGAGTATCGCTTCAAGTTTCAAGTCGGGATCCGTCAGAGGCACCGATTGTTTCATTGGAGAAGTTGGTCTGACCGGTGAGATCCGACGGGTGACAAGAATTGAGCAGCGTGTGCAGGAAGCATCGAAGCTCGGATTCAAAAGGGCGTTTATACCCGCCTCGAACAACGCTAAGATGGAACCTGTCGACGGAATAGAAATAGTTGGGGTTAAAACCCTCAGCCAAGCATTAAAAGTAGCGTTCAGCAAAGACTAGGAGGGACGATATGCTGCGATATTTACTCTATACGTGTTATCTGTTGCTTGGCCTATCCGGCGGAATCTGGTTGCTACCTGGCATATACCAGGTGCTACCTTTTGACCCACCAGCATGGCTCAACAACAATATCGTCAACGCAATACTCGGCATGGTTCTGGTATACATTTTATTCTCTTGGACCATCCACTACGTTGAACGATGGATAAAAAGTAGTGAACGCCTGCTGTTGAACAGAAGTCTACTTGAGATTTCACTGGCGACACTCGGTATGATTATCGGTCTATTGATTGCTGTTTTAATTTCTTTGATAATAAATACTATTGCTTTACCGATAATTGGTGATATCATACCGTTCGTGCTCGCTGTAGTGCTCGGTTATCTTGGCTTTAGGATTGGTATCAGTAAACTCGGGGAGATTATGGATCTTTTGCCCGTACGCAATAAAGGCAAGGAAGTGCCTGAGGCGCTAGAACCTTCAGCTAAGTTTCTCGACACAAGTGCGATCATAGATGGTAGAATAGTTGACATAATGAAGACAGGATTCATCGAGGGGCGACTTGTCATTCCCCAATTTGTACTAGATGAACTTCAGCTTGTCGCGGACTCTACAGACCCGATCAAACGGGATAAAGGTCAACGCGGTCTGGATATGCTGAGTCAGCTACAGGAGATCAGTGACCAGACGGAAATCCGTCAGGTCGAGTATGATAAACTAGATGTAGATCATCAGCTGATTGACCTTGCGAAGAAAGAGAATGGTGACATCATCACGACAGATTTCAACCTTAACCGCGTCTGCCAGCTGCATCAGATAAAAGTGCTCAATGTGAATGAACTCTCAGATGCCATTAAACTCGTTGTACTGCAGGGGGATAGAATAACTATACTTGTCTCCAAAGTGGGTAAAGAAGAAGGCCAGGGTGTCGGCTATCTTGAAGACGGGACTATGGTGGTAGTGGACGATGGTAAAAAGTACATCAACCAGACAATAAAAGTGGAAGTGACAAGCGTGCTCCAGACGAACTCTGGAAGAATAATTTTCTCGAAGAAAGTGAGTTAAATATGGGATATGTAGCGGTGATACCAGCAGCGGGCCTTGGCAAGAGAATGGGCTACGACTATAACAAGATCTTCATACAGATCAATGATATCGCAATTATACAGATGACAGTCAGACAGTTTGAAAAAGATGGCAGCTGCGATGCGATATATCTTGCTGCACGCAGGGACGAACTTGAAAGCATGAGGCATCTGTTCGCAGATTCTCCTAAGGTCAAAGGTATATATGAAGGCGGTAAAGAGCGTCAAGATAGCATCTATAATGTGCTCAAACAGATACCGCCGTGTGATCATGTGCTGATCCATGATGGTGCGCGTCCTTTCGTCTCCCAGGATATACTATTTGAACTGTATCAGAATGTCATACACAAAGGCGCCGTCATCTGCGGTGTCAATGTTATAGATACAATTAAGAAAGTGGAAGACGGTAAAGTATCGGAGACGGTCCCCCGTGAGAAGCTCTTCGTTGTGCATACGCCACAAGCATTCTCCTACGATCTGATTATGGAAGCTTACGGAGCGGCTGAAAGAAATGAGCTCAAGGTAACAGATGATTCCAGTATGGTAGAAGCGCTTGGCAAAGAAGTACATGTGGTGTCTTCCAACTACGACAATATAAAGATCACGACGATGGAAGATTTGATCATGGCGGAGTCCATTATTAAGAAAGGGGCGGACCAGCATGTCTAGGATTGGTCACGGGTTTGATGTCCATGCATTTGAAGCAGGTCGCCCGCTGGTCATCGGCGGCATCGAAATACCGCACGATCGTGGGCTTAAAGGACATTCCGATGCAGACGTCCTCCTCCACACAATGGCGGATGCCCTTCTTGGGGCACTGGCGCTCGGTGACATCGGCAAATTCTTCCCGGATACTGACGCAGCCTTCAAGGATATGGATTCCAAAGTATTGCTTCAGGAAGTCGTAGCAATGATGCATGAAAAAGGGTATGAGCTTGGCAATATAGATGCTGTCATTATGGCAGAGCGCCCCAAGTTCCGACCGTATATTGATGACATGCGTGAAGTTGCGGCATCCATTTTGAAGACGGATATCTCAAATGTTAATATTAAAGCAACAACAACTGAAAAGCTTGGATTCACCGGCAGAGGCGAAGGAATTGCTTCTGAAGCGGTAGTTCTAATTGAAAAAGTGGAGGAATCATAATGGATAAAGTACGAGTAAGATATGCGCCAAGCCCGACTGGCTACTTGCATATCGGCAATGCGAGATCTGCATTGTTCAACTATCTCTTTGCCCGTCGCTATGATGGGGATTTCATCATCCGCATCGAAGATACAGATAGCGCGAGAAATGTGGAGACAGGCGAGGAATCGCAACTCCACTATTTGAAGTGGCTTGGCCTCGAGTGGGACGAGAGTGTGGACAAGGATGGGGGGTACGGTCCGTATCGCCAATCTGAACGTCAACACATCTATCAACCTGTAATTGATAAGCTTCTAGAAGAAGGAAAGGCATATCGCTGCTATATGACATCAGAGGAACTTGAAGCGGAGCGTGAAGCACAGATCGCCCGTGGAGAGGCGCCGAAATATAGTGGGCAGCATGCGAATCTGACAGCTGAACAAGAGGAGGCATTCGCTGCTGAGGGCAGGGAGCCTAGCATACGCTTCCGTGTACCAAAGGATGTTACCTATACGTTTGATGATATCGTGAAAGGCGAAGTGTCTTTTGATTCTAATGGCATCGGAGACTGGGTCATCGTCAAAAGAGACGGTGTGCCAACTTACAACTTTGCAGTGGCCATCGATGATCACGAGATGGAAATTTCGCACGTTCTACGTGGTGATGATCATATCTCCAACACACCAAAACAGCAGATGATTTATGAAGCGATGGGTTGGGAAGAGCCGAAGTTCGGTCATATGACCCTCATCGTCAATGAAGACAAGAAGAAGTTGTCAAAGCGTGATGGAGCGATTATACAGTTCATTGAACAGTACAAGGATCTCGGTTATTTACCGGAAGCCCTGTTCAACTTCATTGCACTACTCGGCTGGACACCTGAAGGTGAAGAGGAGATCTTCTCAAAGCAGGCGTTCATCGATCTGTTTGATGAGCGGAGGCTTTCAAAATCTCCAGCATTCTTCGATAAACAAAAACTGACATGGATCAATAATCAATATATGAAGGAAAAAGACTCAGAAACGGTATTCCAAATGGCATTGCCACACCTTGTCAAAGAAGGACTTATCGAAGAGAACGCTTCAGATGAGGAATTGGAATGGGCACGCAAACTTGTTGCACTGTATCAGGAGCAGATGAGCTTTGCTGGAGAGATCACTACACTCTCCGAACAGTTCTTCAAAGAAGAAATTGAATTCGATGAAGCAGCGAATGCGGTAATCGCCGAAGCGCATATTCCTGAGTTGATGGCTGCACTGTACGATCGTTTTGAGGCACTCGAGGACTTCTCACCTGCTGCGATTAAATCGGCCATAAAGGATGTACAAAAGTCGACTGGTTATAAAGGCAAGAAACTTTTCATGCCAATACGCGTTGCAGTCACTGGACAGACACGGGGCCCTGAACTTCCGGATGCTATTTCTTTAATCGGCAAAGATAAAGCGCTCGAACGTATTGGGAAGTTAAAATAATCGGACAAACAAGTTGCGGCGTGCAACATAATCGATTATGATTATTAGCACAGAGACCCTAGTACGATCTTTATGACGGAAACCAGAGATTATCCGGTAGGTGGAAGGATAACCGTCTCCTGATCAGAATTGCCCTCTGTGTCCAGAATAATAATTCATGAGTGCAGTATGCATACGCTGCAAGCAGAGTGGAACCGTGCATTATGCGCCTCTGTCCTAAACGGACAGGGGCCTTTTTAGATTAGGGAGGAGGGACCCGGGAATGCTGAGTAGGATGAAAGAGGATATAGATATGGTGCTGGAGATGGATCCGGCAGCCAAAAATCGTTTTGAAGTGCTTGCCACATCTTCAGGTCTGCATGCCATCTGGTCGCACCTGATTGCCCATAGACTGTATAGAAGGAACTTCACGACAAGCGCGCGTATCATCTCCCAGCTGACGCGTTTTCTGACAGGTATTGAAATCCACCCGGGTGCTCAAATCGGACGCAAGTTATTCATCGATCATGGCATGGGAACTGTTATAGGAGAGACATGCCGCATTGGCAACAACGTGACAATCTATCAAGGCGTCACTCTTGGTGGAACAGGGAAAGAAGAACAGAAGCGGCATCCTGATATCGAAGATAATGTACTTATTGCAGCAGGTGCCAAAGTGCTCGGGAATATACGTATCCACGAAAACTCGAAGATCGGTGCCAATTCTGTTGTGCTAAAGGACATCCCGCGAGATTCAACAGTGGTTGGCATCCCGGGCTACGTAGTCAAGCAGGCGGGAGAAAAAGTGAAGAATGTAAGAGACTTGAACCATGCCGATCTGCCAGATCCGATTCTGGACATGATCATGGGCTTGGAAGATGAAATCAAAGACTTCAGGAACGAAGTCAGAAACGAGGTAGAGAATGGTTCTCATATTTAACTCTTTGACAAGACAGAAGGAAAGATTCGAACCGATTGAAGCGGACAGGGTTAAAATGTATGTATGTGGCCCGACAGTCTATAACTACATTCATATTGGCAATGCACGTCCGGCAATTGCGTTTGATACTGTGAGAAGGTATTTGGAATACAAAGGTTATCAGGTTGATTATGTATCCAATTTTACTGACGTAGATGATAAGCTTATCAAAGCTTCCATCGAGCTGAAAGAAGAAGTACCGGTAATCGCTAACCGTTTCATCGAAGCATTTTTCGAAGATACAGGGGCACTGAATGTCAAAAAGGCTACACATCACCCCCGTGTTATGGACCATATGGATGACATCATAGAATTCATCCAGGTGCTTGTTGACAAAGGTCATGCCTACGCATCAGATGGCGATGTCTACTTTAAGACGCGTTCCTTCGGTGAATACGGCAAGCTTTCGCACCAATCCGTCGATGATCTAAAAGTAGGCGCAAGAATTGAATCGGGTGAGAAGAAACAGGATCCACTCGACTTTGTTCTATGGAAGCAGGCAAAGCCGGATGAAATCAAATGGGCTTCCCCTTGGGGCGAAGGGCGTCCAGGGTGGCACATCGAGTGCAGTGTGATGGCACGCCGTCATCTCGGAGATACCATCGACATTCATGCCGGAGGACAGGACTTGACCTTCCCCCACCACGAAAATGAAATCGCACAGAGTGAATGCATGACAGACAGCACATTTGCAAACTACTGGATGCACAACGGCTATATCAATATCGATAACGAGAAGATGTCCAAATCCCTCGGTAATTTCATACTGGTCCATGACATCATCAAGGAAATCAACCCGAACGTACTCCGCTTCTTCATGATCAGTGTCCATTATCGTAGTCCAATCAACTACAACCGTGAACTCGTGGAGGCAGCCGAGACTAGCCTGCGCCGCATCCAATCAAGCTATCGCCAAGCTAAAGAACGTCTCGATACTGCGGTGGGTGACGGCGATGATGAAGTGCTTGATCAGATCGTAGCGGATAACCTGGAGCTTTTCGAGTCGCATATGGACGACGATTTCAATACTGCCAATGCTATAACGGCATGGCATGATCTGACGACGGAACTCAATAAATACCTTCGCCGAACGACGACGTCCGCAGAAGTTCTGAACCATTTCATCAAGGCGTTTGACATCTATAGTGATGTTCTCGGTGTCGACCTTACCGAAGCGGAGGTACTGCTCGACGAAGAGATCGAGGCGCTGATAGAAGAACGCAACGAAGCGAGAGCAAACAGGAACTTTTCACGCGCAGATGAAATTCGCGATGATCTGAAGGACAAGGGCATCGTTCTTGAAGATACGAAGGAAGGCGTGCGCTTCAGACGTGGCTGATCATCGAACCGATAGCATGCAACCGCTCTCTCTCGCATTCGTCGGAGATGCCGTCTATTCGGTATATGTCCGCGCTCATCTTCTACTTGAAAAACCATATCTGAAGCCGGATGCCATTCATCGTGAAGCCAATAGTCTTGTAAATGCAAGTGCACAAGCTCGTGCCCTTGATTACCTACGTAAAACCGAGTTGACAGAAGAAGAATGGGACGTCGCGAGAAAGGCCAGAAATAAGTCGAGTGCTACAAGAGCAAAGAATGCTTCGATAAAAGATTACAGGAATGCCTCAGGACTGGAGGCGTTAATTGGCCATCTTCATATTCTCGGCAATCTTGAACGGATTGATGAATTGATGGAAATTATTTTGAAAATAGGGAGGGATAACAATGAGTGATTCAGTAATTGCAGGGCGACATGCCGTACGTGAAGCGCTACAGAGTGGTGCTGATATTAACAAGGTGCTCATCCAGGATTCGGTCAATAAAGGCCAGGTTAAGGAAATTATGGATGCTGCTAGAAACAAGAAGGTGATTGTCCAGACTGTGCCGAAGTCCAAGCTAGATGGATTGACCGACGAACGCCACCAAGGTGTTATTGCGCTCGGTAGCCCGCACGAATACATGCCGTTTGAAGAGTTGATGGCACGTGTTGAAGGCAAGCAAGCGAACCTCGTCATTCTCGATGGTCTCGAAGATCCGCACAATCTGGGGTCTATATTGAGAACATGTGATGCCACTGGATTTGATGGTGTCATTATACCGAATCGGCGATCTGTCCAGCTCACGGACACCGTTGCACGGACATCAACTGGTGCTATAGAACATGTACCGGTCGTAAGGGTGACCAACATCAACCAGACGATCGACCGATTGAAAGAAAAAGGATTTTGGGTCGCTGGGAGCGACGGTGCTGGTGATATGGACTACAGGGAGATGGCAGCAGACGTCAATACAGTGCTTGTTGTAGGCAGTGAGGGCAATGGCATCAGTAAAAAGACCTTAGAAAAGTGCGACTTTGTGGTGCGTATTCCAATGGTCGGACAGATTACAAGTCTCAACGCCTCGGTTTCAGCAGCACTTCTGATGTACGAAGTGTTTCGCAAACAAAACGACATTGGGCGTGGATGATATGCAACGAAAAAAACGGCGCATCCTGATAGTGGATGGCTATAACTTGATCGGTGCGAACCAAGAATTACACAAGGAATCTTTCCAGTCGCTCGAGATCCCAAGAGAGAAGGTTCTTGGCGCACTGGCCGAGTACCAATCAGTTGCAAACTATGAAATCATATGTGTTTTTGATGCCTATGAGGTCCGCTCAAAAGAAAGCATCTTTAATTTCCATGGTGTGGAAGTGGTCTATACAAAAGAAAAGGAGACGGCTGATGAATACATCGAACGTTTCGTCCATGACCACTATCATCCGCACTTATGTGAAATCAGTGTAGTGACGAGTGATTTGACGGAGCAAAACGCCATTTTTGCCCTTGGTGCCTACCGCATATCATCAAGAGAAATGTGGGTGGACTTGATGGAAGCTGAAAAAAATATCAGTAAAAAAATAGACTCCATTAATGAAAAAATGCCTAGGCAGAAATTGAACATTGGTGAAGATGTCCAAGCAAAACTTGAGAAATGGCGAAGAGGAAGATTTTAGCATATTGAATTCCCCTCCACTCCTTATTATTATTTTCATATATGGGATAGGAGGGATAAGGATGTATCAGATTGCCGAGTTTCGTTTCATAATCAGGGAGGACATCGATGATGTGCTAGATGTGTTGGCCGGCCGAGTACGCGACGGTGATACTAGCGCCTTCGATCAGATTGATATGGCACTCAGACCCCAAGTCAGCCGTATGAGCTACCGTTACATGAATCATTTTCACGAGCGGGAAGACATGGAGCAGGATATGATGGAAGCAGCGCTCAGACTCTGCTATCGCTATCAAGGTGAGCGTGGCAGATACAGACATTACTTACTTCGGACGTTGCGCTTTGAAATGAAGGCCCACACACGTAGATATAGCCTGAAATCCCACAACGAAGGGGCTGTCTTCAATGATTTAGGCATCCAGAGTGCCGATGAAAAGAACGACGACCCAATCAACATGATCGTCAAGGAGGAGCAACTCCAGTATTTGATGCGTAAAAAAGGCATATGTTCGCCGCTTGAGCGAAGGGTACTCGAACATATTGACAAAGGGCATGATATTGAAGACGTGTGCAGAGAATTTGCACTCGGGAGAAAAAGTGTCGTCAATACACTTCATCGCATCAGACGCAAAAAAGAACGCCTTGTACTCGCTGAGCAAGCCAATGATGCATTTGACAACGCCGAATGAAATCGTTATAGTAAATTAGAATTGAAATGAGGATTTTATGATGAAAGTGGCATTGATTTGCACCGAATGCGGGTCGCGCAACTACACGACGGACACCGAGCATAAGAAAAGGCTCGTTCTGAAAAAGCACTGCAAGACGTGCAACCGGCATACGACTCATAAGAGTTCCATCTGATACAGGAGGAAGCAACCGATGGCAAATAATAAAAATTTCCTGCAGAATGTCGTCAGCGAAATGAAAAAAGTAAGCTGGCCGACTGGTCAGGAGACAGTCCGCTATACAACCGTCGTCATGCTCACAGTGATATTCTTTCTAGCGTTCTTCTATGCGCTGGACCTGGGTATCTCCGCTATCATAGACTTAATGTAACTAAAGGAGAGATACTATGTCTGGAGAAAAGAACTGGTATGCTGTGCACACCTATTCCGGATATGAAAATAAAGTAAAAGCGAATCTCGAGGCTCGCCTTGAATCCATGAATATGCAAGACCAAATCTTTCGTGTCATCATCCCTGAGGATGAAGAAACGACAGTGAAGGATGGCAAGCGCAAGACATCCATGAAAAAGACTTTCCCTGGATACGTGCTTGTGGAGCTGGTCATGACTGATGAATCGTGGTACATTGTGCGAAACACGCCTGGTGTAACTGGTTTTGTCGGTTCACAAGGTGCAGGAAGCAAACCGAATCCGCTATTGCCGGAAGAAGTGAAATTTATACTCAAATCCATGGGTATGACAGAACGTACAGTGGATTTCGAAGTCGAGGTTGGAGAATCCGTCAATATCGTCGATGGACCTTTCAAGAACCAGACGGGAGAAATTCGCTCAATCGATGCAGAACATTACAAGCTTACAGTACTAGTAGAAATGTTCGGTCGCGAAACTCCAGTTGAAGTGGAGTTCGACCAGATTGAGAAATTGTAATAAGTGTCTTGTGTTTTCAAGTGAATAGTGGTATATTATCATGGTCGAATTTTTGTTCGATCATCTTTTTTATGATGCGAGTGGGAGGATGAAAACTGACATCCTATGACCACATCACGATAACGAGGAGGTGCACATCGTGGCTAAAAAAGTAATCAATGTAGTAAAATTGCAGATTCCTGCAGGTAAAGCGAACCCGGCTCCACCGGTAGGTCCGGCACTAGGTCAGGCGGGCGTGAACATCATGGGATTCTGTAAAGAATTCAATGCACGTACACAAGAAGACGCTGGTCTCATCATTCCGGTAGAAATTTCCGTATTCGAGGACCGCTCTTTCACATTCGTTACAAAAACTCCACCAGCAGCCGTTCTTCTTAAGAAAGCTGCCAATGTTGAAAAAGGTTCAGGCGAACCTAATAAGAACAAAGTGGCAACAGTAACTGAAGCGCAAGTACGTGAAATTGCTGAAACTAAAATGGAAGACCTTAATGCAGCAGACGTGGAAGCGGCTATGCGTATGGTCGCAGGTACAGCTAGAAGCATGGGCTTCACTGTAGAGAACTAATTTAAATTGACCATAAGATTAAAGTATTAATACAAACGTGGGAGGATAACCCGCTATAACCACAAGGAGGAATAGTAATGGCTAAGAGAAGTAAAAAGTATCAGGCTGCTCTTGAGAAGTTTGATCAAAATGCGTCTTATAGTGTAGACGAAGCAGTCAAACTTGCTAAAGAAACAAGCACTGTAAACTTCGATGCTTCTGTAGAAGTAGCTTTCCGTCTGGGTATTGATACGCGTAAAAACGATCAGCAGATCCGTGGAGCAATCGTTTTGCCGCACGGTACTGGCAAGTCACAACGTGTATTGGTATTCGCTAAAGGCGATAAAGCAAAAGAAGCAGAAGCAGCAGGTGCAGACTACGTAGGCGATCAGGACTACATCCAAAAGATCAATGGCGGATGGTTTGACTTTGATGTCATCGTAGCAACACCAGACATGATGGGTGAGGTCGGTAAACTCGGCCGCGTACTCGGACCAAAAGGTCTAATGCCAAACCCTAAAACAGGTACAGTAACTATGGATGTTACTAAAGCTGTTGAAGAAATCAAAGCAGGTAAAGTTGAATACCGTGCAGAAAAATCTGGTATCGTCCATGCGGCGATCGGTAAAGTTTCCTTCGACGAAGCGAAACTGGCTGACAACTTCAGAGCACTCTCTGATGCGCTACTAAAAGCGAAACCAGCTTCTTCTAAAGGTGTCTACTTCAAATCTGTAGCAGTAACTTCAACTATGGGACCTGGTGTCAAAGTTGACCCTGGCGAAGTAAGAGGCTAACAGCAATATAAATGTTGACAACTGCATCTATATTCGGTATAGTTGCAGTTGTATTTTAATATCCCGAAGACAGTAGGAGCACTATGTGCTTAAAATACTATCCTACCGAGGCAAATGATGAAGACTTGAATTCATATTAAAACATTCAAGCACTTTTTGCCGTGGGTAAAAGGTGTTTTTTTAATGCACCGAATACACAAAAAATATGGAGGTGTAACTATGTCAAATGTGATTGAAGCTAAAAAGCAGCACGTAGACGTGATTTCTGATCAGCTCAAGAACTCTGTATCTACAGTACTTGTAGACTACCGTGGACTTTCAGTAGCAGAAATGACTGAACTGCGTAAGCAACTTCGTGATGCAGGCATCGAGTTCAAAGTCTACAAGAACACGATGACACGCCGTGCAGCTGAACAAGCTGAACTTAGCGAAATCAATGAGTTCCTTACAGGTCCGAACGCGCTTGCATTTTCTAACGAAGATGTGATTGCACCTGCAAAGATCCTCAACGAATTTGCTAAAGCGCATGAAGCTTTGGAAATCAAAGCGGGCATCATTGAAGGAACGTTTACATCAGCTGAAGATGTAAAAGCGATCGCAACGCTACCAAACAAGGATGGACTTGTTTCCATGCTACTTTCTGTACTTCAGGCTCCAGTACGCAACTTCGCCTATGCGGTTAAAGCAATCGGTGAAGAGAAAGAAAACGAAGAAGCCTAAACTAAATTAAAAAATGGAGGAATTATAATGTCTCACGAACAAATCATTGAAGCAATTAAAGAAATGTCCGTACTCGAACTTAACGACCTCGTTAAAGCAATTGAAGAAGAATTCGGCGTAACAGCTGCAGCACCGGTAGCAGCAGCAGGCGCTGGCGCTGGAGAAGCAGCAGCTGAAGAGCAAACTGAATTCGACGTTGAACTTACAGATGCTGGATCTTCCAAGATCAAAGTCATCAAAGTTGTCCGCGAAGCAACTGGTCTTGGTCTTAAAGACGCTAAAGAAGTCGTTGACGGTGCACCTAAAGTCGTTAAAGAAGGACTTTCCAAAGAAGACGCTGAAGAGCTTAAATCCCAACTTGAAGAAGTTGGCGCTAGCGTAGAACTTAAATAATTTTTGTGTAGGTACTTTGAGGCTCATGTTAAACATCCATTGTTTAAATGAGCCTCTTTCTTATCTTATACAACTGTTATATACATAGGAGTGATGTCCATGAGCCATTATTTTACTGGAAACAATACGGCACACGAATTTAAAGAGGTTGAGTTCCGCTACAGTAACAAAACATATCGCTTCAAAACAGACCGGGGTGTCTTCTCAAGAGACCGTATCGATTATGGCTCTGCCATTTTGATTGATGCCGTTGCCAAAGATCGGAGCGCAGCCGATGATGATGCATTCATTGATATGGGAGCTGGCTACGGCCCTGTAGGTACCGTTTTAGCAGACGTGTTGGGAGCGCGTCCGATAATGGTCGAGGTCAATTCGGATGCACTGCAATTATGCGAAGAGAATGCACGCACCAATAAAGTTATAGCCGAAGTCATGGACCGTACGGGGTTTGATGCACACTTTTCTGAAACTGTATCCTTTTATGTGACGAATCCGCCTTTTCGTGCGGGCAAGTCTGTAGTGATTGAAATGATCAAGGGTGCACATGCCTATCTTTATGAAGGCGGGGCATTCTACATGGTGGTTCAGAAAAAGCAGGGCATGGCCTCATATAAGAAAGAGATCGAATCACGTTTTGGCAATGTTCATACTGTCGTCAAAGATAAGGGCTACTATGTTCTTAAAGGCATCAAGATAGCAGAATAAAGTTTGACTTGACAAATGTACTATGGTATAGTTATAGAATGTAAAAATATAATGTCAATCCGTATGCGCTTTTTGAGCTGCAATTGGCAGGAGCTTATTAAATATTGTTAATAAAATGAAAATGGGGTTGGTTTCGATTCCGTTTTCTTTTTGTCTTATTACATGTTTAACTGCTTCGGTGAATGTTTTACGTAATTTTTATTAGGGGTGAATCTGTCGATGAGTCAACTGATTCAATATGGAAGACACGCTAAACGCAGAAGCTATGCACGTATCGAAGAGAAATTGGATCTGCCGAACCTGATCGAAATCCAGACAAAATCCTATGACTGGTTTCTTGAAACAGGTCTTATTGAGATGTTCAAGGACATTTCGCCTGTAGAGGACTTCACTGGAAACATGTCCCTGGAATTTGTGGACTACAAGCTTGGCGAACCCAAGTACGATGAGGACGAAGCAAAGAACCATGATGCCACATACTCTGCACCATTGCGTGTAAAAGTACGTCTAGTCATTAAAGAAACGGGTGAAGTCAAGGAACAAGAAGTGTTCATGGGCGATTTCCCGCTGATGACGGATACTGGTACTTTCATCATCAATGGCGCAGAGCGCGTAATCGTATCACAGCTTGTCAGAAGTCCATCTGTGTACTATTCAGAAAAAACGGACAAGAATGGTAAGGCAAGCTTTGGTGCGACGGTGATACCAAACCGCGGTGCATGGCTTGAATACGAAATTGATGCCAAAGATATTGTTTATGTAAGGATTGACCGTACGCGTAAGCTTCCAATGACAATATTGCTTAGAGCGCTCGGATTCTCTACAGACCAGGAGATCATCAATCTTCTTGGTGACAATGAATACATCAGAAATACACTTGAAAAAGATACGACAGAAACAGTGGACCAGGCACTCCTAGAAATATACGAACGACTTCGCCCAGGGGAGCCACCGACAGTTGAGAATGCTAGAAACCTTCTCTACTCACGGTTCTTTGATCCGAAGCGTTATGACCTTGCGAGTGTTGGCCGCTATAAAATGAATAAAAAATTACACCTCAAGAATCGCCTGTTCAACCAAGTGCTCGCTGAACCTATTGTAGATAGGGAAACAGGTGAAATCGTAGCTGAAGCAGGTACAACAATTGACCGTCGTACGTTGGATGGCATCATTGAAGTACTTGAAGCAGATGCAAATCTTGAAACATTCCATCTTGAAAATGGTCTGCTCGACGAACCAATCGAAGTGCAGTCTATCAAAGTAGAGGCGCCGAACCAAGAAGATGGCACAACTACGATCATCGGAAATGCCTTCCCTGATGTGGAAGTGAAATCCATTACACCATCGGATATCATCGCTTCCATGAGCTACTTCTTCAACCTGCTCCACGGTGTTGGTGATACAGATGATATCGACCACTTGGGTAACCGTCGTCTGCGTTCCGTGGGAGAACTGCTACAGAACCAGTTTAGAATCGGACTTTCCCGTATGGAGCGTGTGGTTAGGGAGCGTATGTCCATCCAGGATACAGAATCCATTACACCACAGCAGCTGATCAACATTCGTCCGGTCATTGCTTCAATTAAAGAATTCTTCGGCAGCTCCCAATTGTCTCAGTTCATGGACCAGACAAACCCGCTTGCTGAATTGACACACAAAAGACGTCTGTCTGCACTTGGGCCCGGCGGTTTGACACGTGAACGTGCAGGTATGGAAGTGCGAGATGTTCACTACTCTCACTACGGTCGTATGTGTCCGATTGAAACGCCTGAGGGGCCGAACATTGGTCTGATCAACTCACTCTCCAGTTATGCAAGAGTGAACGAATTCGGCTTCATCGAAACGCCTTATAGAAGAGTCGACCCAGACACAAACCGTGTAACAGGGCAAATCGACTATCTGACAGCTGATGAAGAAGACAGCTACGTTGTCGCACAGGCCAACGCACTTCTCGAGGAAGATGGCTCATTTACTAGAGATGAGATTGTCTGCCGTTTCCGCGGAAATAATACGAAAATGGCCAGAGAACGTATGGATTACATGGATGTATCTCCAAAACAGGTCGTGTCTGCTGCGACAGCATGTATCCCGTTCCTCGAAAACGATGACTCTAACCGTGCACTTATGGGTGCGAACATGCAACGTCAGGCAGTGCCACTTCTTATTCCACAGTCTCCACACATCGGTACAGGTATGGAGCACGTTGCTGCACGCGATTCCGGTGCGGCTGTTGTTGCACGCCACAAAGGTCGTGTTGAGCACGTGGAAGCCAAAGAAATTCATATCCGTCGCATTGTCGAGGAGAATGGCGAAGAGGTTGAAACAGAAAAAGATGTTTACAAACTATCTAAATTCATCCGTTCAAACTCTGGTACATGCTACAACCAGAAGCCGATTATAGCCAAAGGCGATATCGTATCGAAAGGTGAAATCCTCGGTGATGGTCCTTCCATGGATAATGGTGAAATGGCCCTCGGACAGAACGTTGTGGTCGGCTTCATGACGTGGGATGGTTACAACTATGAGGATGCTGTCATCATGAGCGAGCGTCTCGTAAAAGATGATGTTTATACTTCAATTCACATCGAAGAATACGAATCCGAGTCCAGAGACACTAAACTTGGACCTGAAGAAATCACAAGAGATATTCCAAACGTATCTGATAATGCACTGAAGAAACTCGATGATCGTGGTATTGTCCACATCGGTGCTGAAGTTAAGGATGGCGACATCCTCGTCGGTAAAGTAACGCCAAAAGGTGTAACCGAACTGACTGCCGAAGAGCGTCTGCTACATGCTATCTTCGGAGAAAAAGCACGTGAAGTCCGTGATACATCACTTCGTGTACCACATGGTGCCGGTGGTATCGTACTCGACGTCAAAGTCTTCAACCGTGAAGATGGTGATGAACTATCTCCTGGGGTCAACCAGCTTGTACGTGTATATATCGTTCAAAAACGTAAGATCAGTGTAGGGGACAAGATGTGTGGTCGCCACGGTAACAAGGGTGTAATCTCCAGAATCCTTCCGGAAGAAGATATGCCTTATATGCCAGATGGCACACCAATCGACATCATGCTCAACCCGCTTGGCGTACCTTCCCGTATGAATATCGGTCAGGTACTTGAGCTTCACCTCGGTATGGCTGCCCGTGCCATGGGTCTTAAAATGGCTTCACCAGTATTCGACGGTGCCAATGAGGAAGATGTATGGGATACAATGGCGGAAGCTGGTCTTGCCCGTGATGGTAAGACAGTACTTTACGATGGTCGTACAGGTGAGCCGTTTGAAAACCGTATTTCTGTCGGGGTCATGTACATGCTGAAACTTGCACACATGGTTGACGACAAGCTTCACGCAAGAAGTACTGGGCCATACTCCCTTGTTACACAACAGCCGCTCGGTGGTAAAGCACAGTTCGGTGGTCAGCGTTTCGGGGAAATGGAAGTTTGGGCATTGGAAGCCTATGGTGCTGCCTATACTCTGCAAGAAATTCTGACAGTGAAGTCCGACGATACTGTCGGTCGCGTGAAAACTTACGAAGCAATCGTAAAAGGTGAAAACGTCCCTAAACCTGGAGTACCTGAATCATTCCGTGTATTGATGAAGGAGCTTCAGAGTCTCGGCCTCGATGTCAACATCCTTGATGAGAACGACGACGAAATAGAAATGCGTGATACTGAAGAGGATGATGCATCCAATCAGATGAATTTAAGCGAGAAAACAAGCGCTGCAACTGAAGATGTTACTGAATGATGATTGAGCTTGATAAAACTTTAGGGAGGAAAGCTCATTGATAGATGTAAATAGATTTGAATATATGAAAATAGGTCTGGCTTCATCAGAAAAGATTCGTTCTTGGTCTTTCGGGGAAGTCAAAAAACCCGAAACAATCAACTACAGAACACTAAAACCCGAAAGGGATGGTTTGTTCTGTGAGAAAATTTTCGGTCCAACGAAGGACTGGGAATGTAGTTGTGGGAAATACAAGCGTGTTAGATACAAAGGCATGGTTTGTGACCGTTGTGGTGTAGAGGTAACACGTGCAAAAGTAAGACGTGAGAGAATGGGGCACATCGAACTTGCTGCTCCAGTCTCCCACATCTGGTACTTCAAGGGCATCCCGTCCAGAATGGGACTACTACTTGATATGTCTCCACGTTCACTTGAGGAAGTCATTTACTTTGCTTCCTATGTTGTAATCAAGCCAGGTTCCACAGGACTTGAGCCAAAGCAACTCATGACCGAACGCGAATATAGAGAGTACTACGATAAGCACGGTAATACCTTTACAGCGAAAATGGGTGCTGAGGCAATCAAAGAACTACTCATGGATGTCAATCTCGAATCAGAGCTTGACATCCTGAGAAAAGAACTTGAAACAGCGACTGGCCAGAGACTGACCCGGGCGATTAAACGTTTGGAAGTTGTCGAATCATTCCGTAGTTCCGGCAATGACCCGTCATGGATGATTCTCGACGTGCTGCCGATTATCCCACCGGAAATCCGTCCGATGGTTCAGCTTGATGGCGGACGCTTCGCTACAAGCGACCTGAACGATTTGTACCGTCGCGTAATCAATCGTAACAATCGCCTGAAGCGTCTGCTCGACCTTGGTGCTCCTGGCATCATTGTTCAGAATGAGAAACGCATGCTACAAGAAGCTGTAGATGCACTAATCGATAATGGACGTCGCGGCCGTCCGGTCACAGGACCTGGTAACCGCCCGCTTAAATCCCTTTCGCATATGCTTAAAGGTAAGCAAGGGCGTTTCCGTCAGAACCTTCTTGGTAAACGTGTCGACTATTCCGGTCGTTCCGTAATCGTTGTCGGACCAAGTCTGAAGATGTATCAATGTGGTCTTCCTAAAGAAATGGCGCTTGAGCTATTCAAGCCTTTCGTAATGAAAGAGCTTGTTGCACGTGAAATGGCAACAAACATCAAGAACGCTAAGGGCAAAATCGAACGCATGGAAGACGACGTATGGGATGTGCTTGAAGATGTCATCAAAGAGCATCCGGTTCTTCTTAACCGTGCACCGACGCTCCACCGCTTAGGTATTCAGGCATTCGAAGCAACGCTTGTCGAAGGCCGCGCCATCCGCCTTCACCCGTTGGTAACAACAGCGTACAATGCCGACTTTGATGGTGACCAAATGGCAGTCCACGTACCGCTTTCCAAGGAAGCACAGGCGGAAGCACGCATGCTGATGCTTGCTGCTCAGAACATCCTTAACCCTAAGGACGGTAAACCGGTTGTTACACCATCACAGGATATGGTACTTGGTAACTACTACCTGACACTCGAAAGAGAGTTCACAAAACGCGAGGGACACATCTTCAAAGATGCGAATGAAGTCGTCATGGCTTATCAGAACGGCTATGTACAATTGCACACACGAATTGGGCTGCATACCGATTCACTCGAATCTGCAAAGTTCCCTGAAGCGCATAAAGGCAAGATTCTGATGACAACCACAGGGAAAGTTATCTTTAACGAAATCATGCCGCCATCTTTCCCTTATCTTAACGAACCGACAAGGGAGAACCTAGAATTCCAGATACCGGATCGTTATTTCGTATCTGTCGAATCACTCGGTGAAGGTGGTCTTGCTGAGAAGTTCAAGGACGAGCCGATTGTTCAGCCTTTCAACAAGAAGTTCTTGGGTCAGATCATTGCTGAAGTCTTCAATAAGTTCCATATTACTGAAACGTCAGTTATGCTTGACCGCATGAAGGATCTCGGATTCAAATACTCCTCTAAAGCTGGAATTACAGTTGGTGTATCTGATATCGTCGTTCTGCCGGATAAGCAGCAAATCATCGATGAAACAGAAGAGAAAGTCGAGAAGGTTCAAAAGCAATTCTCTCGTGGTCTGATTACCGAGGCAGAACGCTACGGTGCAGTCATCGAATTGTGGACAAGAGCCAAAGACGTCATTCAGGATCGTCTAATGGCTTCCCTTCACCGTCTCAACCCAATCTTTATGATGAGTGACTCAGGCGCCCGTGGTAATGCCTCCAACTTTACACAGCTTGCAGGTATGCGTGGTCTCATGGCCAACCCGTCTGGACAGATCATCGAACTCCCAATCAAATCCAGCTTCCGTGAAGGACTGACAGTACTCGAGTACTTCATCTCCACACACGGTGCTCGTAAAGGTCTTGCCGATACAGCACTGAAGACGGCCGATTCTGGGTATCTTACAAGAAGACTGGTTGATGTAGCACAGGATGTTATCGTCCGCGAAGAAGATTGTGGAACAGACAAAGGACTTCTTGTCCGTGCATTGACAGAAGGATCCGAACTCATTGAACCGTTTATCGATCGTTTGGAAGGCCGCTATGCTAAAGAAACGGTAAGACATCCTGAAACAAAAGAGATCATTGTAAAAGCGAACGCACTCATCACGCCTGAACTGGCGAAAGAGATTGTAAGTAGTGGTCTTGAAGAGATGTACATCCGTTCTGCATTCACTTGTAACACGCGTCACGGTGTATGTGAGCGATGCTACGGTAAAAACCTTGCGACAGGTGAAAAAGTCGAAGTCGGTGAGGCAGTCGGTACAATTGCTGCCCAGTCTATCGGTGAGCCGGGTACACAGCTTACAATGCGTACCTTCCACACAGGTGGGGTTGCCGGAAGTGATATCACGCAGGGTCTTCCACGTATCCAGGAGCTTTTCGAAGCGCGTAACCCGAAAGGTCAGGCAATGATTTCCGAAATCCGCGGTGCGGTTACGGACATTGAAGTCGTTAAAGATCGCCAGCAAGAGATCAAAATTAAGGGTGAGCAGGAAACGAAGACGTACACAGCACCTGCGACAGCGCGTGTGCTTGTGGAAATCGGAGACCAGGTCGGTCCTGGTGAAATCCTTACAGAAGGTTCGATTGAACCAAAAGAGCTTCTCGGAGTGGCAGGTTTGAACCATACTCAGGAGTACCTCTTGAAAGAAGTACAAAAGGTATACCGTATGCAGGGTGTTGAAATCGACGATAAACACGTCGAGGTCATGGTCAGACAGATGCTCAGAAAAGTAAGAATCATCGACGCCGGAGACACATCCCTCCTCCCAGGCTCACTTGTAGATATCCATGCATTCACAGATGCAAACAAGGAAATCTTTAAGAAGCGTAAGAGACCGGCGACTGCTAAGCCCGTACTTCTCGGTATCACTAAAGCATCGCTTGAGACAGAAAGCTTCCTTTCCGCAGCCAGCTTCCAAGAAACAACAAGAGTTCTTACAGACGCTGCAATCAAAGGTAAGCGCGATGAACTTCTTGGCCTCAAGGAGAACGTTATCATCGGTAAGCTGATTCCGGCAGGTACAGGTATGCCGAAGTATCGCGATGTAGAAATTGATGTAGATAAGAGCGATCAAGCACTAGAAAGAGAAGAAGTACTGATCGAAGATTAATAAAGGGGGCCTTCTCCTATGGGAGGGCCTGTTTTTTTAGTGTATATTGTTGACATCAAATAGGTCAGATGCTATTATTATTAAGGTTACTCTATATGGGATCAACGAGATCAGTATGGAGAGACAAAATGTTGAAATGTAAGATTTAATTCTTACACATTTTTTATACCCTAAAAATGAACCACCTGGATGTGTGGGATTAATGAAGAGAGGAGGAATACCATGCCAACGATTAATCAGCTAGTTAGAAAACCTCGTCAGAGTAAAGGCAAAAAATCAGGCTCACCAGCATTGAACAGAGGCTTCAACAGCCTTAGAAAGCGTATGACGGATGAGAGTGCACCTCAGAAACGTGGTGTATGTACGCGTGTCGGAACAATGACACCTAAGAAACCGAACTCCGCTCTACGTAAATATGCGCGTGTGAGACTTTCTAATACTATCGAAGTAAACGCATATATCCCTGGAATTGGACACAATCTTCAGGAGCACAGTGTTGTACTAATCCGTGGTGGACGTGTAAAAGACCTTCCTGGTGTACGTTACCACATCGTACGTGGTGCGCTTGATACTTCCGGTGTTAACGACCGTAAGCAAGGCCGCTCACTCTATGGTACAAAACGCCCTAAGAAAAAATAATCTATCCATAAGGGTAGGATAATAAACTTTTGAAAGGAGGATAACTATGCCACGTAAAGGACCAGTTGCTAAAAGAGACGTATTGCCAGATCCGATTCACAATTCCAAACTTGTGACTAAGCTTATCAACAAAATGATGGTGGATGGAAAGCGCGGTACATCCCAAAGAATTCTCTACTCAGCATTCAACCTTGTACAGGAACGTTCCGGCAGAGATGCAATCGAAGTTTTTGATGAAGCAATCGAAAACATCATGCCAGTACTTGAAGTTAAAGCACGTCGTGTTGGTGGTTCAAACTACCAGGTACCAGTAGAAGTACGTCCAGATCGCCGTACTACTCTTGGACTTCGTTGGCTCGTAAACTACGCACGTCTGCGTGGGGAAAAGACAATGGAAGAGCGCCTAGCGAATGAAATTCTTGATGCTGCCAACAACACAGGTGGAGCTGTCAAGAAGCGTGAAGACACACACAAGATGGCTGAAGCAAACAGAGCATTCGCTCACTACCGTTGGTAGTAGGCAGCGCTCAATTCGCCCAGCCTAATTTCATCCCATTCCTGGAAGGAGAAAAGGATACTAATGGCAAGAGAATTCTCTTTAGAAAAAACGCGTAATATTGGTATCATGGCCCACATCGATGCCGGTAAGACGACGACGACTGAACGTATTCTTTATTACACAGGCCGTATTCACAAGATTGGTGAAACTCACGAAGGTGCATCTCAGATGGACTGGATGGAGCAGGAACAAGAGCGTGGGATTACGATTACATCTGCTGCCACAACTGCGCAGTGGAATGGTCACCGCGTAAACATCATCGATACACCAGGTCACGTAGACTTCACAGTTGAAGTTGAACGTTCCCTCCGCGTACTTGATGGTGCTGTAGCTGTGCTTGATGCACAGTCTGGTGTTGAGCCGCAAACAGAAACTGTTTGGAGACAGGCGACAACTTACGGTGTTCCCCGTGTCGTATTCGTCAATAAGATGGATAAAATCGGAGCTGACTTCGATTACTCTGTGAACACAATTAAAGAACGTCTACAAGCGAATGCACACCCTATCCAGTACCCAATCGGTGCCGAAGATAACTTCACTGGCATTATTGATCTGGTAGAAAACAAAGCATTCCACTATAATAACGACCTTGGTACTGAAATCAATGAGATCGAAATTCCTGCTGAATATCAGGATAAAGTTGACTCTTTGAGAGAAGGCCTGGTTGAAGGACTTGCAGATGTAAATGAAGATATCATGGAAAAATACCTCGGCGGAGAAGAAATTTCAGTTGATGAACTGAAAGCTGCTATCCGTCAGGCAACATGTGATGTTGAATTTTACCCAGTACTCTGTGGTACAGCCTTCAAGAACAAAGGTGTTCAATTGCTTCTGAATGCAGCAATCGACTATCTTCCATCACCACTTGATGTTAAACCTATTGTTGGACACAAGAAGGATGATGAAGATGAGGAAATCATCGCAAAGCCGGATGACTCCGAGCCGTTCGCAGCACTTGCGTTCAAAGTAATGAGTGACCCATTCGTAGGTAAACTTACTTTCTTCCGTGTGTACTCCGGTACACTGAATGCAGGTTCATATATCAGAAATACTACGAAAGACAAGCGTGAGCGTGTCGGACGTATTCTGCAAATGCACGCGAACTCCCGTGAGGAGATTTCAACTGTATACGCAGGAGATATCGCTGCAGCAGTAGGACTTAAAGATACTGGAACTGGAGATACACTATGTGACGAGAAGACTCAAGTCATTCTCGAATCAATGGAATTCCCTGAGCCTGTTATCCACCTATCTGTAGAACCTAAATCCAAAGCGGATCAGGACAAGATGTCAAATGCACTTGTCAAGCTTCAGGAAGAGGATCCTACATTCACAGCGCACACTGACAACGAAACTGGACAAGTCATCATCGGTGGTATGGGTGAGCTTCACCTGGATATCCTTGTTGACCGTATGAAACGTGAATTTAAAGTTGAATGTAACGTGGGTGCACCTATGGTATCCTACCGTGAAACATTCAAAAAACAGGCTTCTGTTCAAGGTAAATTTACGCGTCAATCTGGTGGTCGTGGTCAATATGGTGATGTTCATGTTGAATTCACACCTAACGATGTCGGCGGCGGTTTTGAGTTCGAAAACGCAATTGTCGGTGGTGTTGTACCACGTGAATATATCCCATCCGTTGAAGCAGGTATTAAGGATGCCATGGAAAATGGTGTACTTGCCGGCTATCCAATGGTAGACGTTAAAGCGAAACTCTTTGATGGTTCTTACCATGATGTTGACTCCTCAGAAATGGCCTTCAAAGTTGCTGCTTCACTCGCACTTAAAGAAGCTGCTAAAGTCTGTGAGCCGATTATCCTTGAACCACTCATGAAGGTTGAAATTGTTATGCCTGAAGAGTACATGGGAGATATCATGGGTGATGTTACAAGTCGTCGCGGCCGTGTTGAAGGTATGGCTGCACGTGGTAACGCACAGATCGTCAATGCTTTCGTACCACTTTCAGAAATGTTCGGTTATGCGACTAACCTGCGTTCAAACACGCAAGGTCGCGGAACTTACACAATGACTTTCAGTCACTACGAAGAAGTTCCTAAATCCATTTCTGAAGAAATCATCAAGAAAAATAAAGGCTCATAATCAGCACCACTTGATTTTTAAGCCCGAATCATTTATAAGTGATTTAGAAACACCTCGAGCGGGGTAAGCCCGCTTCGAGTTTTAATAAAAATACAATTACTTTTTAAGGAGAGGTATACGAAATGGCAAAAGAAAAATTCGACCGTTCCAAAACGCATGCCAATATTGGTACAATCGGTCACGTCGACCACGGTAAAACAACTCTGACAGCTGCTATCGCAACTGTTCTTTCTAAAAGAGGATCTGGCGAAGCGCAAAGCTACGACATGATCGACAACGCTCCAGAGGAAAAAGAACGTGGAATCACAATCAATACTTCCCACATCGAGTATGAAACTGAAAAGCGTCACTATGCGCACGTTGACTGCCCAGGACACGCTGACTACGTTAAAAACATGATCACTGGTGCTGCTCAAATGGACGGCGGTATCCTCGTTGTTTCTGCAGCAGACGGTCCAATGCCACAAACTCGTGAGCACATCCTGCTCTCTAAAAACGTTGGCGTACCAGCACTTGTTGTATTCCTAAACAAAGTTGACATGGTTGACGACGAAGAACTTCTTGAACTCGTTGAAATGGAAGTTCGTGAACTTCTTTCCGAGTATGACTTCCCTGGTGACGACATCCCTGTAATCGCTGGTTCTGCTCTCAGAGCGCTTGAAGGCGATGAGTCATACGAAGACAAAATCATTGAACTCATGGAAGCTGTGGACACTTATATCCCAACTCCAGAGCGTGATTCTGACAAGCCATTCATGATGCCAGTTGAGGATGTATTCTCTATCACTGGTCGTGGTACAGTTGCTACTGGTCGTGTTGACCGTGGACAAATCAAAGTCGGTGACGAAGTTGAAATCATCGGTCTTGCTGAAGAATCCAGCAAAACAACTGTTACAGGTGTTGAAATGTTCCGTAAGCTTCTTGACTATGCTGAAGCTGGCGACAACATTGGTGCACTTCTCCGTGGTGTATCCCGTGACGACATCCAACGTGGACAAGTACTTGCTGCGCCTGGATCCATCACTCCACACACACAGTTCAAAGCAGAAGTTTATGTACTTTCAAAAGAAGAAGGTGGACGTCACACTCCATTCTTCGGTAACTACCGCCCACAGTTCTACTTCCGTACTACGGACGTAACTGGTGTAGTTAACCTTCCTGAAGGTACTGAAATGGTTATGCCTGGTGATAACGTTGAGATGGCTGTTGAGCTTATCTCTCCAATCGCTATTGAAGATGGTACACGTTTCTCCATCCGTGAAGGTGGACGTACTGTTGGATCAGGCGTTGTAACTGAAATCACTAAGTAATCGAATGATTATTTAACAGGAGCCGTAAGGCTCCTTTTTTGTATCAAAAATAAGGCTGCTCTCCCTTTGGAGAGCAGCCTTATTTTAATTTTTAAAGCCGAGAGCAACTTTGACGAGTGATTCGACTCCAGCTTTCATTCCCTGCTCATCGATGTCAAACATCGGATGATGATGCGGATAATCAGCATTTATATCGCTATTTTTAACACCGGTGTAAAAGTAGGCACCAGGAGTGTTCTGGAGGAAGTAGGAGAAGTCTTCGCCTCCCATAGAGGGTGAATTCTCCAATTTTTCTTTTACATATGAAGCATCTTCCAAGACATTCAATACATGATCCAGTTGTGCATTGTCGTTGATTAATGCAGGATAGCCATCGGTATAATCCAAGTGGCATCTGACCCCGAAACTCGACTCGATACCACGAGTAATCTCTTCCATACGTCCTCGGACCATCTCTTTCATATCTTTATCAAAAGTTCTGACTGTTCCACTGACAACCGTTTTACTCGGGATGACATTGAAAGAAGAACCACCATTGAATGTCGCCACTGTTACTACTGCAGATTTCAATGGGTCTATTGTTCTTGAAACAATACTCTGCAGCTGCTGAATGAGCGAAGCCGCAGCAACAATCGGGTCGATGGCTTCGTGCGGTTCCGCACCATGTCCACCGCGTCCTTCCACTTCAATTGAAAATGCATCAGGACTTGCCCAAGCGTGATCGTAAGTATATGCCAATGTTCCTACGGGGAACTGACTCGATACGTGTGTGCCGAAGATATAATCGACATCCTCCAGTGCGCCGTCCTCGACCATGGATTTTGCTCCCCCTGGTAGAAGTTCCTCTGCATGCTGATGGATGAAGACGACGTTGACAGGTAATTCATCCTTATGGTCAGCGAGGATGCGTGCTGCAGTGATGAGTATCGCTGTGTGGGCATCGTGTCCGCAAGCATGCATCACCCCAGCTACAGTCGACTTGTATGGCACGTCTTTTTCATCCTCAATCGGCAGTGCATCGAAATCTGCGCGCAGGCCGATTGTCTTGAAACTATCATTGACCTGCAAGCGGGCAACGATGCCATTACCCCCAACATTACGTCGAACATCAAAACCGAGGTCTTTGATCTGATCGTATATATACTGCTTCGTGTTTTCTTCCTGGAAGGAGACTTCCGGGTGCATATGCATATGTCTGCGGATATTTACCATATCCGAGTAGTGTTTTTCTATTTCATTGGTGAGATCAATCATTGCCCATTCTCCTTCTCGAAATAATTGAATACGGACTTTACCATGACGGAGACTGCGTTAGTGAGTCCCTTTTCATCAATATCGAATTTTGCGTGGTGATGCGGATAGTCTGCTTTGAAGCTGGCATTTCTTGTGCCGGTATAGTAGAAGGTGCCGGGAACACGCTGCAAGTAATAGGAGAAATCCTCTCCTCCAAGATCGGGTGCGAGTTCTTCTACTTCGCTGACAGTGCTGATCTCCTTGGCAGCTGCAAGTACGAGATCGGTCTTATCAGTATCATTCACTACCGGTGGGTAGCCTTTCATATAGTCAAGATCGTATGAAATGCCTGTAGTAGTTACAAGTCCCTCGAGGCATTTCTGGAGCTCCGTGATCATGACATTCTGCGTTTCGGCATTGAATGTGCGGATTGTTCCACCGACCTCCACTTCATCTGGAATGATATTATGCTGGTGCCCGCCGTTGAACATCGTGATGGATAAAACGACGGGTTCCATTGGTTTGGATTTTCGTGTGACGATGTACTGCAACTGGTTGCAGAAGGTGATAGCGGCGGCAACAGGGTCGATAGTCGCATGGGGTTTTGAAGCATGGCCACCTCGTCCGCGTATTTTAATCGTAAAGTCATCGGGCATACCGGTTGCAGTACCATATTTGTAACCAATGGTACCGACATCGAGACTACTTGAGATGTGCTGTCCAAAAATCGCATCGACATTCTCAAGACATCCGTCTGCAATCATTTGAATGGCACCACCGGGGTCGACTTCTTCTGCATGCTGATGGATAAAGACAACATTCCCTTGAAGTTGTTCCTTATTTTCTGATAGGATTCTTGCCACAGTCAGAAGTACAGCAGTATGCGCATCATGTCCACAAGCATGCATGACACCGGGAACGGTGGATCGATACGGTACGTCTTTCTGATCCTGAATCGGTAGTGCATCGAAATCAGCACGCAGAGCGACTGTAGGTAGAGCGGGATCAATTGTAAGGCGACCCACAACACCACGACCGCCGACTCCTTCTTGGACATCCAGTCCAAGGTCCCTCAAATATTCAGCGATATATGCAGGTGTCTGGACTTCTTGGAAAGAAAGTTCTGGGTACATATGAAAATGACGGCGCAAGCGTATCATCTCATTATAGTGGGCAAGGGAAAGTTGTTCTACAACTGATGTTTCCATTCAATCACCTGCTCGATCTCGAGAATTTTCATGAACATTGCCAGGCCACTGGCCATGGCATCCTCATCCATATCGAACTTTGGATGGTGATGTACATAATCACTGAGTTTTTCGGTATTGCCTGAACCCGTAAAGAAAAAGGCTCCGGGACGTTCATTGATATAGTAGGAGAAATCTTCGCCGATCATGAGTGGTTTAGCCTCTACAAAATCGAGACCAATCTCATCCGCCGCCTGGCGAATGACATCTGCTTCTGCTTCATGATTGATGACAGCAGGGTATCCGAAGTCATACTGCACTTCAGCAGTTGCACCGCGTTTTTCCGCTGTAAGCGCTGCTTCCTTATAGAAGATATCTCTGATTTTCTCTTTGACGCTGTGGTTGAATGTGCGTACCGTACCGATGAGTTCGGCTGTATCCGGTATGACATTAAATGCATCCCCAGAACTGACTTTTCCGACTGTGACGACAGCATTATCGAGAGGGGAGACTTGTCTTGCGACGACAGTCTGCAGGTTGGTAATGAGTTCAGCTGCGATGACAATTGGATCGACCGCATTATGAGGGTGGGCCGCATGTCCACCAATACCTTGAATTTTGATTTTGAACATATCGGGGCTTGAAATAATAGGGCCTGTCTTCGTTTTGATCTGATGTGTAGGATACTGGCTCCAGTAGTGTTGTCCGTATACTTTATCAATGCCTTCAAGTACACCATCTTCGACCATGGAGACGGCACCTCCTGGTTGCACTTCCTCTGCAAACTGGAAGATGAATGAGACACTGCCATCAAGTGCATTTCGATTTCTGTGCACCAAATCAAAAAGGGCGAGTAATGTGCTTGTATGGGCATCATGTCCACATGCATGCATTACACCATCAACTGTTGATTTATAGGGTACATCCTTTTCGTCCTGTATAGGCAGAGCATCGAAGTCCGAACGTATCGCAATATGTGGGTGGGGCTTTGTGCCGATTGTCGCGAGTAGGCCACCACCACCGACACCTTCTCTGATAACCACATCAGAGTATTGCTTCAGGCGTTCTAATATGTAGTTGTAGGTCTCTTTTTCGTGAAATGAAACTTCAGGATGCATATGCAAGTATCGTCTGTCTTGAACCATATCAGGCATGACGGCCTTCACGATCTCATCTATACTCATGTATTTAGTTGCCATATATTTCGCCTCCATAAATTATATTACACAATTTTATCAAATTTTCGTACTTTTCGAAACATATTAAAACCCATGTTTTCAATTCTATGTGCCTGTTTACTTATGATATGATAAAAGAAAGAGGAGGAGATTGAGAATGTCTAAAATTTTGGATGAGTATCTTGCATCGAATCTGCAGGAATTGAAAGAAAATGGATTGTATAATGAGATCAACGTAGTGGAAGGTGCAAATGGACCTGAAATCACGATTGAAGGGGAAAAACTGGTCAATTTATCTTCAAATAACTATCTTGGCCTTGCGACAGACGAAACGCTAAAAAAGGTAGCCAAGGAAGCGATAGATTCACATGGTGTCGGTGCAGGTGCTGTCCGTACAATCAACGGAACGCTTGATCTGCACGTTGAATTGGAGGACACGCTCGCTGAATTCAAGGGGACAGAAGCGACCGTTGCATTCCAGTCCGGCTTCAACTGTAATATGGCTGCCATCCAAGCGGTTATGGGCAAAGAAGACGCTATTTTATCTGATGAGTTGAACCATGCTTCAATCATTGATGGCTGTAAACTGTCGCGTGCGAAAATTATCCGCGTCAACCATTCCGATATGGCTGACCTGAGACAGAAGGCGAAAGAAGCGGTCGAATCCGGCCAGTATAGAAAAGTCATGTACATTACCGATGGCGTATTTTCAATGGACGGTGACGTGGCTCTACTGCCTGAAATCGTCGATATCGCCAAGGAATTCGATCTTATCACTTATGTGGATGATGCACATGGTTCCGGCGTCATGGGCAAAGGTGCCGGTACGGTGAAGCACTTCGGTCTTGAGAAGTATATCGATATCCAGATGGGGACACTGTCTAAAGCGATTGGTGTCGTCGGCGGTTATATTGCCGGATCCCAAGATCTTATAGACTACTTGAAAGTTGCCGCCCGCCCGTTCTTGTTCTCTACAGCCCTGACACCGGGAGATACACGCGCAATCACAGAAGCAGTGCGCATGCTCATGGCTTCTACTGAACTGCATGACAAACTGTGGGAGAATGGCAACTACTTAAAAGACGGTTTGAAAAAGCTTGGGTTTGAGATCGGCAACTCGGCTACACCGATCACACCATGTATCATCGGTGATGAGAAGACAACACAGGAATTCTCAAAGCGCTTGATGCAAGAAGGTGTATACGCCAAAGCCATCGTCTTTCCGACTGTTCCAAAAGGCACTGGTCGAGTGAGAAATATGCCAACAGCAGCACATACAAAGGAGATGCTCGATCGGGCATTGGAAGTATATGAAAAAGTTGGCAAGGAGCTTGATGTAATCTCATAAAAGGAGTACAGCAATGGAAAGAATTTTGATCACGGGTGCGCTTGGACAAATCGGTACCGAGCTTACCTTAAAACTAAGGGAAAAATATGGGGAGAGTAATGTACTTCCTACGGATATAAATGAGCCTAGGGATGAGAGTTTAAAGGGGCTGCCATTCGAAATTCTGGATGTCAGGGATATGGAGCGTATGAGAGCAATTGTAGCAGAGTTTAGACCAGATACAATCATGCATATGGCAGCACTGCTCAGTGCGACTGCAGAAAAAAATCCGCAGTTTGCGTGGGATATCAACATGGGCGGTCTGATGAACGCTTTGGAGACAGCACATCAATACAACCTCAAATTCTTTACTCCAAGTTCGATTGGCGCTTTTGGCCCGTCTACACCTAAAGAAAATACGCCACAAGTCACAATCCAGCGTCCGACCACTATGTACGGGGTAAACAAGGTTGCCGGCGAACTGTTGTGCGACTACTATTTTGATAAGTTCGGTGTCGACACTAGGGGGCTTCGTTTTCCGGGTCTAATTTCCCATGTGAAGGAGCCGGGAGGCGGAACGACAGATTATGCTGTCGAGATATATTTTGAAGCTGTCAGAAATGGCACTTATACATCGTTTATCGACAAAAGTACCAATATGGATATGATGTACATGGATGATGCGATAGATGCAATCATCAAATTGATGGAGTCAGATCCAGATCAGCTTGTAGATCGCAATGCGTTTAATGTGACTGCCATGAGCGTCAATCCGGAAATGGTAGCCAATGAAATAAAGAAGCATATACCAGGTTTTACACTCGAATATGATGTCGACCCCGTAAGGCAGGATATAGCTGCCAGCTGGCCGAATGCGATAGACGCAAGCGAAGCGAGACGACAATGGGGTTTCCAGCCGGAGTATAATCTTGAGAAGATGACGGAAACAATGCTGGAAGCGATAAGAAATAAGAAATAGGAAGGCACACCTGCCTTCTTATTTTTTCTACTCGGAGGCGGCAAAATGACACATATAATATTATTTGATAAAGATGGCACATTGATGGACTACCACAAAGTGTGGACGCCCTATGCCAAAAGATCCATCGAAGCCTTCGCAGAAGCATTCGACTGCCATGATATAAAAGATGAACTGGCGCACAGACTGGGATTAATCAATGGGGAAATTGCTCCAAATTCCGTACTGGCGAGTGGCACTGGAGATATCATTCAGGATTATTTCGAACGCTACCAACCGGGGGGTGGTCAGTGGATGAAAGATTTCTATGAGGAAAATCTGGATGCACTCCGAGAGAGTATGGAGTTGATAGAGGGGGCATCCGATGTGCTCAGTCAATTGGCTGCGTCAGGCTACAAAAATATCATCGTCACGAGTGACAGTCGTTTGAGTACGGAATATTTCATCCGCAAATTTTCCTTGGAGAGTGTCGTGCACGAAGTTGTGGCAGGAGACGACTCGCCTTTTCATAAGCCGGATGTCCGTATCCTTGATCCTATACGCAAAAAGTTTGGACACCCCTTAGAGAAAATGGTAATGATCGGGGATAACCGGGCAGATACGATGCTCGGTTATAAAGAAGGCCTTAGGACAATCGGTGTGTTGAGCGGCACGTGTCGTAAGGAGGATCTCGAGGGTGCAGATCTAGTACTCGGGAGTGTAGCAGAAGTCCTCGACGATGGTCGTTTCATTTTCGAAGAAAAGAGTAGCGATGATGCATGAAACGTACATGAAACTGGCTCTTGAAGAAGCAAGAAAAGCTGAAACTATTGGTGAGGTACCAATCGGAGCTGTGGTGGTTCGTCAAGGGGAAGTCATCGCAACTGGTCATAACCTCCGAGAGACCTCGCAGAACCCACTCACTCACGCAGAAATGATTGCCATCAATCGGGCGAGTGAGGTTTTGGGATCGTGGCGGCTCGAGGGATGCACCCTCTATGTTACCCTGGAGCCTTGTGTGATGTGTTCTGGAGCCATCGTAATGAGTCGCATACCTCACGTAGTCTACGGCGCGAATGATAAAAAAGGGGGGACGGTGGAGAGTTTGATGCATCTTTTGGATGAACCACGATTCAATCACCGTGCACTCGTTACGAGCGGTGTACTGGAAGCGGAATGCAGCACAATGCTGAAGTCTTTTTTCAAAGCCTTGAGACAAAAACGAAAAAATCAACCAGGTGATTAAGTTTTCTGATAAAATGGAATTAAAATGATAAGGGAGTTTTGAAGCGCTTATGGTCAAACTAATCGCATTGGACATGGATGGCACCCTGCTCACTCCGAGCCACGAAATCAGCCCGCGCAACCAGGCGGCAATCAAGCAGGCGATGGAACGTGGCGTCCAGGTTATTGTTGCTACTGGACGCGCATTCTATGAAGCGCACGGTGTTATCAGCAAAATAGATATGAAGCTGCCATACATCTGTCTGAATGGTGCAGAAGTGCGTAACGAATCTCACGAGATTGTTACCACCAATGCATTGAATTCAGAGTTGATCGATCAGGCAGCAGAGGTATTTAGAACTGAAGATATCTTCTATCAGATCTATACAGATCGTGCTATATATACGACAAGCATAGAAAGAGACATAGAGATATTCAAGGATCTTGCCAGTCAGATGGGGCACGAGGCGGATGAAAATAGAATCCGTCGCTTCATGGAAGAAAGACTCGAGCGTGGCACACTGATCGAAACGGAAGACTACAAAGCAGTATTCGACCGCGAGGATGAAAATGTACTGAAATTGCTTGCTTCTTCACCAAGCAAGGCGAAACTTGTTCGCGCGAAGAACAGCTTATATGAAATAGGAAATCTTGCCGTATCTGCGTCTGCTCCTCACAACATAGAACTGACGCATGTAAATGCCCAAAAAGGCATTGCACTTGCCAATGTCGCTGAAGTCATGGGTATAGATATGAAAGATGTCATGGCAGTCGGGGATAACCTGAATGATATCTCTATGCTCAAGCGTGTTGGTATATCTGTAGCGATGGGAAATGCTGCTTCAGAGGTCAAAGGCATTGCTACAAAGGTGACGGCGACGAATACTGAAGATGGTGTTGGTATCGCCATTGAAGAAGCACTTGAAGCGTTGGACAGTAAGGCAGCAGAGATAGAACATGCAGAAGATTAGATGAAACAAAGGCCCGTCTCCTATTACAGGAGGGGGCCTTTTCACTGCTTATACACTATGTGGCTCAGTTCCATCGTCAATCAGAACTTCTTCTGCACCGGAACCTTCCTCTGACTTTGCTGCGTCGTACATCTCTTTTGATGTAGTAATGAGTTTCTCGCTATAGATAATCAGCACGATACAAGTAATGAGCAGCGCACTGACAGTGTTGACAATCCAGTAGAGTTCAAGATCGTACATGTAACCATAGAATATAGTGCCAACAGGCATGATGCTCATCGCGCAAAGCGAAATGGTCGAAAATACTCTTCCCTTTATGTGTTGGGGCGTGACAAGTTGTACAAAGAGGTTCATCGGTATGTTAATGAGTTGGATCGTCAGGGTGATGGCAAGGCCGATACTACCAATTAGAAGAACGAGCAAGATTGGAGCAACATCCATATAAAGGGGTAGTAAGTACAGTACAATTAGAATGGCGAAGGTAAGGAATCCTTTCTTTACAAATCCCAGCGGGCTTTCAATGTTTTTCACCCGAGCAACCGTCAGTCCGCCAATGAGTACACCGACCCCGGCGATGGCATTGACGATCCCAACAGTTTCTGGCTGAAAGGCCAACTCATAGATCATCATCTTCTCTGGGAAAATGGAAATGACACCCGACATAAAGTTGACCAAAGCAGCAATGATAAGAACCGATTTGAATACTCTGTTTCTGGCAATGAAAATGAATCCTTCACTGATGTCTCGCTTGAACTTAGCAACGCCTGAGACATCAGTTTGTATTTTTTTGTATGCCGTTTCGTCATAGTAGAGGTCAAACTTCAAAAAGAAGTCGAGTAGGGCTGAGAGGAGGAAGGCAATAAGAAAAATCAGGATGATCTGTTGAAACGAAAGCAGGCCAAACAGTACACCCCCGAGTATGGGACCTAAGATGACCGTTGAGGATAGGATGGCAGAAGTATAGCCCATGATTTGCTGGATCCTATCCTTATGAAATAGCTCCGTTATAGCAGTTTGAAAGGCGTTGGATACGAAAGGTTCGATCATCGATGTGAGGAAGGTTACAATATAGATCGCAATCAGATTGATATCGTAGATGATGGTGTAGAGGAACAACCCAAAAATCACCAGGGAGTTGAGTACTTCTCCTGAAATGATGATTTTTCTTTTATTGCCAAGATCGCTCAGTACGCCCGAAAATGGGAGCAGAACCAAAGTGACCACAACACTGATGGCCATATTAATAGAGAAATAAAGTGCAGATCCTGTTTCATACATGATGTAGTAGCTCACGGCAAATAGATAGACGTAATTGCCGACACTCAGGATGAAACGGCTCAACGCATAGATAACAAAATTGAGACGTTCTCTCAAAGGCAATTGGGAGTTGAAAAGCATTGTTACACCTCTTTTGTTTAATTTAATTAAACTTAGTGTAAGTCAAAAAAATTTGCTTGTCAAACAAAAGTTTAATACAATTAAACATATAAAGATATGGAGTTGAGAATATGAGTCTTGGATCACGCATCAGGCAGCTTCGCAAAGAACGCAAAATGACCCTCGTCGATCTCGCTGGGGAGCAGATCACAAAGGGTATGCTGAGTCTGATAGAAAACGATAAATCAAAACCTTCTATGGAAACACTGAATTATATTGCGAAGAAGCTTAATGTCTCAATCGGCTATTTGACCCAAGAAGGGGATGAAGAATGGACGAAAAATGTTCTTGAAAATAGAGACTTTTACAGTTCATTCTCTTTCCCTTTTGAAATTGTGGAACAGGAAGTTCTACCTAATCTTGATAAGGTCGCCCAAAACCTAAAAGGGATGGAGCTCTATCATGTCTTGCGGATATATTATAGATATAAAAAAAATCATAGCCAAGCAGACAGTTATTCCCAAAAAATCAGCAATTTCTACCGAAGTATAGGTATGGAGCACCTAGTAGTCCGAGAAAAACTAGACGATGCCATCTCTCTTATGTTCAGTCAGGATTACACCGAGGCATTCTATCACCTATTAGATTCTGAAGAAGAAATCCTATCTTTCAAGGAATACGATTCTCGAATTGAATTGGATTATTACTACGTCAAAGGAATGTTCGCTGTATCTGTTGATATGGAGACGTTCGAGAATGTTTTGAATTGGTCCATCAAATTATCTTATAAGCATGAGAACTTCAAATACTTTTTCACCGAGAACATTACACTTGGTTATTACTATGGTCTTACTGGAAATCAAGCACAATACAATATCTGTTGTAATAATATTCAGAACTATTTGAAGTTCAATCGCCAGGATAGACATGAAATTGAGATAATAGATGAAAACAACCCGATACCGACATTCTATGTATTGGTAAAAGATAAAGAGAAGCACGTAGCGTTATATGAGGATTATATAAATAGGATGAAGAAAGTGTATCAAAACAATCCAGATGAAATACTCGGAAGAAGCTTTTTCAAAGCAATATTAGAGGTTGAGCATACCTACTTCAAAGGGGAATATAGAAAAGTAATCGAGATGTACGACGATGGTATGTACTTACGCACGACAGCCCAACATCCGGTCGATCGTATACTTATGGCCATTCGTTCTTGCGTCTATCCACTAAGTCTTCATTACTCAGGGGAAAAAGAAAAAGCAATTAAGGCTTTTACCAAAATTGAATCTACAATTGACGATATTAAGGACTCCGTCTTTGCGACAGAATTCTATATGATTGGAGATATCATTTTCGAAAAACAAAACGACTCCCACTAAGGGAGTTTTTGTGAGAGAAAAACTCGGGAGAATGATTGCTACTGGATAAAAATGATTCTATTCTATTATTAATAAGTGTTCCGCGGGAGATTATTTGGAGAATTTCAAAGTTAGCGGCAAAGCGATGTAGAGGGCTCATAAATTCACATATCCTGTATACTTTATAGAAAATTTAGAATACAATAATCATATTCGTTTTATTACAAGGATTGAATAGTAGGAGGTTAATGTGAAAGCAATTCTATTAGGTCTTCTCGGCGCTTTATTCTTTTCCGTCACTTTTATTTTAAACAGGTCCATGGAAGTATCCGGGGGGCATTGGGCATGGAGTGCTTCACTACGGTATTTCTTCATGCTGCCAATACTTATACTGATCGTATTCTTTCAAGGCAAGCTCCTACCGGTGCTCAAGCATCTTCGAAAGAATCCTTTGGATTGGCTGCTCTGGAGCATCATCGGATTTGGGTTCTTCTATACACCCATCGCATTTGCGACTGTCTATGGTCCAGGGTGGCTAGTAGCAGCAACTTTTCAAATAACTATTGTAGCAGGCTCACTGCTTGTACCTTTTTTGAATCAGATTGGTAAAGTCAGTAAAAAAATACCGTTGGCAAGCATCTTGATTTCTTTAATTATTCTTTTAGGTATTTTCATCATGCAGTTCGAACACGCATCAAACGTCCCCTTACGGAATGTTCTCCTGTGTGTACTACCGCTCATAGTATCTGCTTTTGCCTACCCGCTTGGCAATAGAAAAATGATGCAGATAGTTGGTGACAGTTTAACAACGATGCAACGTGTACTTGGCATGACCATAGCGAGCATGCCTCTATGGGTTATTCTAGCAGTATATGGAGGCGTTGTTCACGGGGCGCCGAGTACTGGCCAGGTTTCCCAATCTTTCATAGTTGCGATAAGCTCAGGTGTCATCGCAACAGTGCTATTCTTCTACGCGACAGAACTTGTAAAAGATAATCCTTCAAAACTAGCAGGCGTTGAAGCAACTCAATCAGGGGAAGTATTGTTCGCACTTATCGGTGAAATGCTCATACTCCAGACAGCCTTACCATCTTCTTTGACAATATTAGGTATGATACTTATTATTTTTGGCATGATACTGCATAGTGTGTATTCTGCTCTTTCAACTAGGCGGGCAATGAGAATGATAGAAACCCATCATGGCTGAGCGATAGTGTATTCTAGAAGATTCCATCGAGCAGCGTTTCAGTAAATATCGACTTACGAATGAATAGAGTGTTTTATCTTTCCAACCCAAATCAAAAGACTGCAGACACATCACTATAGATGACATGTCTGCAGTCTTTTATTATTTCTGATATGACATTCTGCTGAAGGCATCGTGCTGGTGGATGCTTTCCTCGTTGCGGCATTCGAGTTCGAAGCCTTTGACCCAGTCAAGTTCCACAAGGTCGTAAGCAATAAGACGGATGAGGTCCTCTACAAAACGTGGATTCTCATAAGCGCGTTCTGTGACCATCTTTTCGTCTGTACGCTTTAGGATCGGATAGAGCTGGGAGGAAGCATTGATTTCCAGTACTTCATACAGCTGTTCCTTATGATTTTCAGGCAGCTCTGCATCCGGATCAATATCGAGTAATACTTTCACGTAACCACGCTGGTTATGTGCGCTGTACTCACTGATTTCCTTTGAGCACGGGCACAATGTCGTAACCATGGCAGTCATGCCGAGCTGTTTGCGCTCAGTGCCAGATTCTGAAATTCTCAGAGAGTACTTCACATCTGCGTGAGCCATTCCGGCAAGCTGTGTATGCGGGCTCGGTTTTGAGAAGTACCATTTGCTATCTGCCGTCACTTCCGCTTCTTCTTGATGCATCCGGTTACGCAGTATTTCAAGTACTTTCTCAAGCGTATCGAACGTAAGCGGAACGCCACTGTTATTTTCTGTTTCCAAAGATTCAAGAATACGACTCATGTTGATGCCTTTTTCATTCTTTCTAAGGCTTGTGGCCAATTCGAACGTACCAACCGACTGAAAGTCACCAATAATTACCGGATAGCTGAGGTTGTTGATGCCTACAGAGTCGACTTCGAACAAGAAGTCTTTCTTTGAACTCTGCAGATCCACCATCATTTCCTTCTCGACCGGCTTCATCCCCTCGATGGGGTCGACAGAGCCGAAGTGCCTGAAGCGGCCTTCTCTAGTAGTAAGATCCAATTCTTCCATGTTTCTACTCCTTAATCTATTTCATAACTGTAGAATGATTCGTTTTTCAGCCACATCTGACGCGCTGCTTCGCCTTCTTGAGTGTTTGCGGCAAGTGATTTGAGCAGAGGCCCGGTCTGAGATTCATGAGCTGCCATAATTTTCTCTTTGCGCTCTTCGTAGCCCTCTATATCAACAATAATATCAGGCTCACCCAAATCTTCTAGCGTATTGTTGCTGAAAGCGACAAGTTGCAGTTTCGGGCGGTCTTCCCGAGGCATTTCAGATACAGCGGCAACAACGGCTTCCGCAGTGGCCTCGTGGTCTGGATGGACGGAATAGCCAGGATAGAAAGTGATGATCCTGCTTGGGTTGAGTTCGTCGATCATGCCTTTGACCACATCTTTGAGGTGACCAGGCGCTTCAAATTCCAGTGTCTTATCTCGGTAGCCGAGCAGTCTCAAATCGCTAAGACCGATCAGACGTGCACTTTCTTCGACTTCTTTTTTGCGTATCGTATGCAACGATTCCCGAGTGGCGAATGGAGGATAGCCGAGGTTTCTTCCCATATCGCCGAAAGTTAGGCAGGCATATGTTAAAGGCACACCCATATCGACGTAGCGACTCATCGTACCACTTACTCCAAAAGCTTCATCATCCGGGTGGGGGAAGATGACGAGTACTTGTCTTTCGTTTTCCATAGCTGATCCTCCTATTTAAAGAACTCTTTCGTAGAAATTTCGAGCGCAGTGGCCAATTTTCCATCATAGTTGAAACCATGCATGATGAATTCATCGTTGGCATTAACTTCAAAATGCGTCAGTCCAAGTATATAGATCCAACCGCCATTATCCAGTTTCAAACCGACACGGTATTGACCATCGCTGCCCCCTCTGATGGCACCTTGGGTAAATGTTACCGGGACGTTTCTCAAAAACATGCCTGTGTTGAATACTTGTTCATCCATATGGCTGGCATACATACCGCTGGTCACTTCGACGTGAACATAGACCTGTTTGTCCTGATAGCCATCCAATAGCTCCTGAACCTGTTCGAGATTGATTTTATCCATTTATGTGAACGCTCCTTAAAATCGCATAGATAAAAGAGATAGATGGACTATCTCTTTTACAAAACCGACTATATTTGTTCGTCTGTAACTTTGATCTGCTCTACAGCGTTGAACGCACCATGGCGGACTACACCGACATGCTCGTTCATTTTCCAGCCGTTCTTGATTGCTGAAGTGACGAATGCCTTGGCGTTCTGAATCGCTTCAAGCGCTTCTTGGCCGTTGGCGAGATTCGCTGTGATTGCTGCTGCGAATGTGCATCCGGCACCATGGTTATAAGATGCGTCTATCTTATCGCTTGAAAGCAGGTGGAATTCCTTGCCATCATAATATACATCTACTGCCTTTTCTCCCTCGATGTCGGAACCGCCTTTGATGATGACATGATTGGCACCTTTCTGATGGATGACTTCGGCACATTTCTTTGCTGCATCGAGCGTTGTCGGCGTCTTGTAGCCGGCAAGCTGTCCCGCTTCGAACAGGTTCGGGGTCACGACTGTCGCATGTGGCAGCAAGTGCTCGATCATTGCATCGACAAGCCCCGGGTTCAATACTTCGTCATCGCCTTTGCATACCATGACAGGATCTACCACAAAGTGTTTGGCGTTGCTATCAAGGAAGGCTTGCTTACTGCACTCGATGACTTCTTCTGAAGGCAGCATGCCTGTCTTTATTGCGTCCGGGGAAATAGACAGCGCCGTCTTGATCTGAGCATCAACTACATCCAAAGGAATCGGATTGACACCATGGGACCAAGTTTCAGGATCCATCGTGACTATGGTCGTAAGCGCCGTCATTCCATAGGTTTCATGCTCTTGGAATGTTTTCAAATCTGCCGCAATACCTGCGCCCCCACTCGTATCGGAACCTGCTATCGTAAGTGTCTTTTTAAGTACCATGAAATCACTCCTCCAATTTCGTCAATAATATTATATTTTACTATAATGAAGGGTATATTTCTAGAGACATGCTTGTGCAAATGATATAATCAAACTTTAGACAGAGGTGAAAATGCTATGGAATGGAAAGATGTTTTTCAGTCGATAAAAGAAGAAAACGACTTTACAAAACTAGAGTCAACATTAGAAGAAAAATATAGCACAGGGAAGGTATTTCCGCCGCGCGAACAAATATATACAGCTTTCGAACTGACAACATTTGAAAATGTCAGGGTCGTCATACTGGGTCAGGATCCTTACCACGGTGAAGGACAGTCCCATGGTCTTGCGTTCTCAGTCAATGAAGGGGTTAAGATCCCCCCTTCATTGAGAAACATGTACAAAGAACTGGCGGATGATCTCGGCATTGTCAGAACAACCGGTAGTTTGAGGGACTGGGCAAAGGAAGGGGTCCTGCTGCTCAACACGGTGCTTACCGTAGATGCGCACGATGCAAACTCACATCGCGGTCTCGGCTGGGAACCTTTTACGGATGGTGTCATTAAGCATGTTTCCGATAATCTTGAGCATGTTGTATTCATCTTATGGGGTAAACCCGCTCAAAAGAAGGAAAAGCTGATCGACACGTCGAAGCACTGTGTTATCAAATCTACTCACCCAAGCCCGCTTTCGGCCTATAGAGGATTCTTCGGGACAAAGCCATTCAGCCGTACAAACGACTATTTAAAAGCGCAGGGCAGAAGACCTGTCGACTGGAGTGAGCAGGAATGAAACACGAAATCATTTCCGAGCTGAAGCAGGAGCTTCACAGGATGGAAGTGGCCAGTCAGCCATATGAATTCGAAAAACATCTTTATGCAATGGAGCGCTTGCTCGGATTACTGAAATCCAACTCTGGCGATGTTACTATCTCATCACTGCAACCAGCCGACAGTTCCCGCTCGCAGTCATTGACTGAGCAAGATCGAATGATGCTCGAAAAGATGGGGGGTAAGACCCCCAAAAACACCCCGTCAGAACCGCTAACGAAAGAAACGCTAAAGACAGACGATGGCTTCGGCAATGGAGAATCGCTGTTCGATTTCTAGCTTGAATCAAAGGAGAAAATAAATGAAACTATTCATCATATTTGGTGCAGTCAATGCGCTTATTTCTGTCGCCCTTGGGGCTTTTGGTGCCCATGGCCTAGAGGGTAAAATCAGTGAACATTATATGAGTGTGTGGGAAAAAGCCGTGTCCTATCAGATGTACCATGCCCTCGGATTGATTGCTGTCGGTATCCTCGTCCACGTTACAGGCGCGCCACTGCTTGGGACTGCTGGCTGGCTGATGTTGCTCGGCATCATCTTTTTCAGCGGCTCGCTCTATATTCTCGCTGTCAGTGGCATCTCCATCCTTGGTGCGATTACCCCAATTGGTGGGGTGCTCTTCCTCGCTGGATGGATATTTTTGATCATCGGCATGGTCAGACTATAAATCAAACCCCGCTTTGGCGGGGTTTTTTATTTTGGTGGAATATGTCCAGGTAGGGTTAATCCTTGTTCAGCAACCTATAGTAGGGGGGATTTCGATTATCTTTGCCACTCTACGAGTGACCGCGGGTGCAATGTACTTTCATCACCAGTGACTTAGATGGATCCGATTGTCGATATTCACCATTCCAAGCAATCACCGTCACATTCTAGTATAGATAGTGATTTTCCGAAATAAAAATGTGTTTACATAAATTGAATGGTGGTATATACTTATATACATAACTATATAAGTAGTTAAGGAGGATGCGCATGTCGGGAATGCTTAACGATAAGAAGCCCATCTTTGAGCAGATTAAAGATTGGGTTAGTGACCAGATTATCGATGGCACACTCAAACCGCACGATCGGATTCCTTCGACGAATGAAATCGTCCAATTCTACAAAGTGAATCATCTGACGGTTGCGAAAGGTGTGAATCAGTTAGTGGAGGAAGGAATAATCTACAAAAAGCGTGGTGTGGGTATGTTTGTTGAACCAGAAGCAAGAAATGTGCTGCTTGGTGAAAGGAAAGACAGTTTCGTTAGCGAGTATTTAGAACCGATGCTGCAGGAAGCGGCGAAATTAGGATTTACAAGAGCAGAGATTGAAGGGTTGATTCAGGAAATGGAGGGGAATACAGATGGAGAATAGTGTGCTGGAAATAAAAAATGCATCTTTAGACATCAAGAAGGATAATGTACTTGAGGATATTACACTGAGGATGGAGCAAGGGAAGGTCTACGGACTGCTTGGGCGTAATGGTGCTGGTAAAACAACACTGCTTTCCCTGATTGCGTCCTTTAGAAAACCGACACGTGGTGCCATCACTATTGATGGCCAGGACCCTTTTGAGAATGAATCGCTCATGGCACAAGTCGACTTTCTCTATGAAGTGGACTACTCTGAGGAGCACCGTACACCGATGAACTTGTGCAGATTGACGAAAAGATATAAGGATAATTTCGATCTCAACTACGCAGAGGCACTCTTCGAAGGCTTTGGGATCCCTCGGGATAAGCCGACGAACCGTCTCTCGAAAGGGCAACAGTCGGCGGTGAATGCAATTATTGGACTTGCCTCTAATGCACCTATTACAATTTTCGACGAAGTGACTAACGGCATGGACGCACCTTCAAGGGAATTCTTCTACGAGAAGGTGGTCGAGGCGAATGCACGCAATCCGCGTATCATGATCCTCTCGACACATATTGTCTCCGAGATGGAATATCTCTTTGACGAAGTGATTGTTATCCACCACGGGAAGGTGATGGTACAGGAACCGATTGATGTGTTTTTGGAACGTGGGTTCAAGGTAACCGGACCAAAAGAAAAAGTGACCCATTTTACACAAAGCATGGATGTACTGGCGAGGCAGGACCTCGGACCGACGCGCTCTGATATGGTGCTTGGTCATATGGATGAAGCACAGCAAGCAGAGGCGAGGTCGAACCATCTCAACATTTCACCTTTGAAATTGCAGGAGCTTTTCATAAGAATGACTGAAGAAAAGGAGAATGTGCAATGAATAACAAAGTGAAACTGGCAACAATGGATTTTTCGAGTCAGATTTTCAAGTGGATACTATGGTACTTGCCAATTATGCTGATTGTCTATATCCTTGTCTCACTGTTTGTGAATGACACCGACATCAACGAGATGTCATTTTATGCAATGGCCCTTTCTGCCAACGAGATATTTATGCTTGTCGCCGGCATCTTGAGTGTATTCACATTCCTTGAACTCTCCATCGGTCTCGGATTGACAAGGCGCACTTTCCTTAGAGTGATGCTGATAACAGGTGCAATCATTACGATTGCCTTAGCAGCACTGACTGGTATCATATCCGTTATCATGAACTTCATGCCGTGGTTCGGCGGTGGGATCGTCGTCGGTGAGCTTCAGAGTAGTCCATTTGTCCACATACTTGGGCATCTACTTACCACATTTACGTTCTTCCTTGGGGGCTTCATCATCAGCATCGGCTTCTATCGGGGTTTCCTCGGTGGGATGATCTCCATCGTGCTCAGCTTATGTATCTTAGTGGCGATTGATTCCCTTTGGATGTGGCAGACAAGAGGGACGGTATTCGATATTGATGTGACCCCTTATGCATCGGGCAATCTGTTCATGACAATCCTATTCAGCCTGTTCTTGATCTTCTTCACTGTGGCAGTCTTGCAGTCGCTCGTCCGCTCCATTCCAGTAAAAGTAAGGTAAAAAAAGACCCCCTCATTCTGAGGGGGTCTTCTATTTTGAGTGGCATGCTACTGGTTGTTGCCACCTTTTTTACGGTTTTTGAATTTTTTGATGATGAATGGCAGTGCCAAAGGGATAAGTCTTCTCAACAGACGGCCCATCACGATTCCTCCCAACTTTTTCGATAAGTACATTCATTCATATATAACCATTATGGTACTCATCAAAACCTAAATTCTTACTTGAAGAAGGCGGAAATGTTTTCAGTCGGCAGGTGAACACCTACATAGAAGTCCCCGAAATCGCCGTAGCGTGCGGATACTTCATCAAATCTCATCTCGTAGATCAGTTTTTTGAACTGCAGCATATCATCCGAGAACAAAGTGACGCCCCACTCATATTCGTCGAGGCCGACAGAACCAGTGATGAACTGCTTGACCTTACCGGCATAGCTGCGGCCGATCATGCCATGGGAGCGCATGAGTTCACGGCGCTTCTCCATATCGAGCATATACCAGTTATCATCTCCCTGACGTCGCTTATCCATTGGATAGAAGCAGATGTAGCGGGATTTCGGCACTTCCGGATAGAGACGTTTTCTAACGAATTCATTCTGATATGGATCTTCGTTCGACTCTTTCGCAAGGTAGTTGCTGAGCTCGACAATCGATACGTAGGAATAAGATGGAATAAGAAAATCGCTGATAGCGAGTTTATTGAATTCTAGTTCCAGTGCATTGAGTTCGTCAACTGTCGGACGGAGCATCCATAGGATCAGATCGGCTTTCTGACCAGTGACGTTATAGAAGGCATAGCTACCCTCGTTTTTCTGGTGTACTTCTTCCTCGCGCTCGATGAAGCCCTTCAGTTCTGAAACGAGTGTATCGATTTCTTCTGCTTCAAGCAGACGAAGGGAGGCCCAGTCCACATTGTAGAGAAGGTGAAGACTGTACCAGCCATCAAGTGTTTGCGCAGCTTCATTCATTAGTGTATCTCTCCTTTTTTGATGTATACTTCTATTCTACTTGATAAGAAAACGTTTTAAAAGCACATGGGGATGAAATAATGTGACAGAAAGAGTATAATATAGTGTATGAAAAGCTAACCAAGGAGGCTATTATGAGTCAATTTATCGAGCATCTCAAATCTAACCTAGAAGGTAAGAATATAGAAATCGTCTTCCCAGAAGGCAATGATCCAAGAGTCCTTACGGCTGCTGTGGAACTTGCTGAAACGTCATATGTCAAACCAGTTGTTCTTGGTAATGCGTCTGAGCTTGAAGCTCTGGCGACGCGTGAGCAGCTGGATATCAGTGCGCTTGAAACCATTGATCCGGTCGATTACGAAGATATCGACGTACTGGTGGATGAGTTCGTCAAACGTCGTAAAGGGAAAGTGACTGCAGAACAGGCGCACGAGATTCTAAAAGACGTAAACTATTTCGGTACGATGCTCGTGCACACAGGTCGTGCCAAAGGTCTCGTGTCCGGTGCCGTCCACTCGACGCCTGATACAGTCCGTCCAGCGCTACAGATCATCAAGACGAAACCTGGTGTGACACGTACAAGCGGGGTTTTCTTCATGCTTAGAGAAGATGAACTCTACGTCATGGGTGACTGTGCCATCAATCCGGAACTGAATGCTGAAGAACTTGCAGAAGTCGCAGTCGAAACTGCCAAGACAGCACGCAGCTTCGAAATGGATCCGCGCGTCGCTCTACTCAGCTTCTCCACAAGGGGCTCAGCAAAGACCGAAGAGACTGAAAAAGTAAGGCTTGCTACGCAGTACGCGAAAGAAAAGCTACCTGAAGTGCCGATTGATGGAGAGCTTCAGTTTGATGCAGCATTCGTCCCGAGTGTTGCAGAAAAGAAAGCGCCGGATTCCGAGCTCTCAGGACAAGCGAATGTATTCGTATTCCCTTCTCTTGAAGCAGGCAATATCGGCTATAAGATTGCCCAGCGCCTCGGCGGATTTGAAGCCTATGGTCCGATTCTCCAAGGACTGAACAAGCCGGTCAACGATCTTTCACGCGGATGTTCGAAAGATGAAGTTTTCACATTGGCACTGTTCACTGCAACTCAGGCACTGACATTGGATGATGCATAAAGTTTTCTCTGAAAAATGGCATTACGTGCCAATCGAGGCGACATCACACCCGTATATGTCGTTTGCCATGGATGACACGCTACAGGAGATGGTAACGAATGACGGTATTCCGAAGCTCCGTGCCTGGGTGCATCATCCATTCGTTATCCTTGGTTTGCATGATTCAAGACTGCCTTTTTTGAATGACGGGCTCGCACATCTTAGAAGTGAGGGGTTCAACTATATCGTCAGAAATAGCGGTGGACTCGGTGTTGTGCTTGACGAAGGTGTACTAAACGTTTCACTCATCTTGCCCAAATCCGAAGCCGCTCAGATTGATGAAGGGTATGAACACATGCTTGAACTTGTCCGCATGACTTTCCCTGATGCCGCTATTGATGCGGGTGAAATTGAGCACAGCTACTGTCCTGGTAGCTATGATCTCAGCATCGATGGGCGCAAGTTTGCAGGCATCTCCCAGCGCAGAATCCGGCAGGGCGTAGCGGTTCAGATCTACCTCTGTATCACTGGGAGTGGGGCAAAGCGTGCAGAGCTCATGCGTAAATTCTACCACTTGAGTAAAAATGACGCTGAAACGAAATTTTCCTATCCGGAAATCCATCCGGATGATATGGCATCGCTCAATGAACTGCTTGGCACAGAGTATACTGCCGAGTCGGTGCTTGAACAGATGCTCGATATTATTAGGGAACGGGGGACCTTGTCACCGTTGCCTGAGATGAATCGTGAGACTAAAGAGCGCTATACGCATCATATCGACCGGATGAAGGTGCGTAACAGAGACATCCATCCGGACAATTGAAACGAGTATTGAAGGCCATCCGATGAGGATGGCCTTCAATATGGAGCCATACGGGTTTAAACCTTTTGTAGAGGTGGAATATACACAAAAAGGAGTGGATCATGATGGCTGATGAAAAGAAGAATAGAATGACGACTAAAGAAGATGAAGCACAACTTAAAGATAGAGACGAACGTGGACCGGAAGGTGAAGTTAAAGAGGATGTCGCACCGGACAATCCCCCTGAACAAGCCAATAAGGAAGAAGCGGAAAGAGTAGAAGATGTACAGCAGCAGAAGGATGACAAGGAGCCGCTCGATAACGAAGACTGATGTTTCCGAAATCCAGTACCTGTGCGGGGTTGCCTATCTTTGGTAGCCCTTATTTTTTATGATATTATAATGGCAAGGGAGGCCACTCGGATGACAATGGATGAATATGGGAAAAAACAGCTTGTAGAAGAAAAGGTCTTTAAAGACCCGGTACACCGGTATATTCATGTGCGTGATCAAGTAATTTGGGATTTGATCAAGACGAAGGAGTTTCAGCGTTTGAGAAGAATCAAACAGCTGGGCACATTGTATCTGGCCTTTCATTCCGCTGAGCATTCAAGGTTCAATCACTCGCTCGGCGTATACGAAATTGTAAGGCGCATGGTCGTCAACTTCAAAGAGTTTAAAGAGTGGAATGATGACGATCGTCTCTTAGCTTTGGCTGCAGCCTTGCTTCACGATCTCGGGCATGGACCTTTCTCGCATTGTTTTGAAACAATATTTGATACCGATCATGAAGAGTTTACACGCAAAATCATCCTTGGGAATACGGAAGTGAACGCGGTACTCAAGAAAGTGAGCATCGATTTCCCACTTGAAGTGGCGAAGGTGATTGATAAGACGCACGAAAACAAACTGGTCATCAGTATGATTTCAAGCCAGATTGATGCTGACCGGATGGATTATCTGCAAAGGGACTCTTACTATACCGGTGTCAGCTACGGTAACTTTGACATGGAGCGTATACTTCGTGTGATGCGGCCTGGCAAGGAAGAGATCATCATCAAAGAAAGCGGCATGCATGCAGTCGAAGACTATTTGATGAGCCGCTATCAGATGTACTGGCAGATCTATTTCCATCCAGTCTCAAGAGGTGGCGAGGTGTTACTTGATCTCGCACTGAAACGTGCTAAGTATCTCCATGAGGAAGGTTATGAGTTCAAGCAGGCGCCGAAATACTTCATCCCGTTCTTCACAGGCGACGTATCGGTCGATGATTATCTGCGTCTCGATGAGATGGTGGTCAACTTCTATCTACAGGAATGGATCCATGAAGATGATGAAATCTTAAGTGACTTGGCTCATCGCTTTGTCAACCGCGATCTTTTTAAGTATTTGCCATTCGACGGATCGGTCATTACGCTCTCGGAACTCGAGGCTTTGTTCAAGAAGGCTGGCATTCCGCCAGAATATTATTTCTTCAGTGATTCCTATTCGGATTTGCCGTACGACTACGATCGCCCAGGATCAAAAAGTAACAGAAGACCGATTCATTTGAAGCGTAACAATGGGGAATTGCGGGAAATCAGCACACAGTCGGCCATTATCCACAGCATTACAGGCGTCCACCGGATGGATTCGAAACTCTACTATCCGAAGGAGAAAATTCTTCAGATAGAGGATCTCGAAGTCAAAGGCGAAATTATAAATCTACTTAACGAATTGGCATAGGAGTATGATAATATGACGAACGACTCTAACGGTAAGAAGCCGGGGTTCAAATTCAATATCATTAACAATGATCCGCTCGACGGACATAAGGGGCAGAATATCGGTTCGATCAGCCTCGAGAATGTGGCGCCGGTTTATGTAGCGGTCGACACCCAAGAAGTGTTCATAGATATGGGAGGCTTGCATGCGCGTGCTGAAGTCGAAAGGCGCGTCAAGTGGGTCACTGACAAATCTGAAGTCGAGGGCGAAGATGCGAAATCCTATTGGCTTGTATGGGTGACGGTTGAGCGTCTTAAAACAGGTCCCGTCTATAGCGGCGTAGCTGCCTGTTTTGAAATGGTCAATCGTACAAAGCGACGCGGCTACAAACTCATGCCTGAGCATGTCAATATGATGGACCGTTCCATGAAGGGTAAAATCGATCTCAATGAAATGGATTCAGAAAGCCGTTCCTCTCTGAAATCGTTCCTCCAATCCCACAATAAAGAGATATGGGAGAACTCGACTGCACTGCAAGCAGAGATGAAGGATGACTAAATGTGACGGTATTGTGTCAAAGCCCGAAAACGATTGCAGATTGTATGCTCGGAATATAAAATAAAGCTAGTTATACATGGTATAACTAGGACACGGTGGCCAGGAGAGATCCTGGTCACTTTTTTTTATTTAATATGTCTATTTCGGGGGTATTGTCACTATACAGAACAGCCAAGGAGGAGCAGAAATGAAAGAAGTCAAGAATCGACTGGATAGGGAAACCTTAGAAAGTTGGAAAAGCAAGCTGGACATGGATGCTTCTACCTTTATCACTGCATATTCCAATCTACATAGCAATGAGCAGTACCAGGTACTTAGGTCTTTTGATACTGACAGGCAAAGGAAAGTGTTCAGTCTAATCCCGCCTGAGATGACTGCTCAAGTGTTCAAATGGTTTTCACGGGATGAACAGGTGCGTCTTTATCGCGAAATGGATGAAGCCTATCGTATTCGCATGCTCGACCGGTTGGCTTCTGATGATGTCAGACGTTTTATCGAACCGATGGAGAGTACGGAGCAGAATGATATTCTAGAGCGTATGGATGCAAGCAAACGCAAGCATATGCAGGAGCTTCTCGCCTATCCATCCTATAGTGCAGGCAGCATCATGAGGAAGGAATTCATAATGGCAGCTCCGGAAGCCGATGTAGCGGAGGCAATCCAAAAACTGCGCGAACATACAGACACATATGAAGCGGTCTACTTCATCTATATCGTTGATAGAGATCATGCATTCGTTGGACTAGTATCCCTACGCAATCTGCTCATGGCAGAACATTCCACAAAACTGATGGACATATGCGATACAAATATACGCACGGTACCGGCAGACATGGATCAGGAAGAAGTGGCACATATCATTCAGGATTATGATGTCATCTCGGTGCCGGTAGTGGGAACAAATAATGAGCTTCTCGGCATCATAACAGTCGATGATATCATCGACGTCATTGAGTTTGAAGCAACTGAAGACGTTGGTGAGCTGACGGCATCGAGAGGGACGACTGACATGAATCTTTCGTCTTTTAAGGCAGCACGTAAGCGAGCACCTTGGATTATGCTGCTGATGTTTCTTGGCCTCATTACGGCAAATGTTATTGGCGCGTTCGAGGAAACACTGGAGTCTGTCGTCCTCCTTTCCTTCTTCATCCCGCTTGTTATGGACGCCGCGGGTAATACGGGAACGCAGTCCCTTGCGGTGATGGTACGGACGATTTCGACTGGTGAATACCAGAAACACGGCCTCTGGCGCACACTGATGCGCGAGTTTGGCACCGGTGTGCTGGTTGGTCTCTCGAGTGCGATTGTTATCGTCGTTTTGATCATGCTGATCTACCAGGAGGCATGGCTGGCATTTGTAGTGGGTGCGTCTCTTTTGCTGACGCTCAGCTTTTCAACAGTAATCGGCAGCATCCTTCCAATCATCATCAACAAGCTTAAGATAGATCCCGCCGTAGCCAGTGGTCCCTTCATCACCACACTGAATGACATCATTGGTCTGACCATCTACTTCACGATTGCGACAACACTCCTTCAGATATAGTCTAGACCTTTGACGTATGTTATAATCTATCTTACTTGAAGGTGATAAAATGGAGAATAATGAAGCAGTATACAAGATCAATCAAGTTGTCGATATGGCAGGCGATAGAAAACGTTATGAGCAGACGGTCAATGCTGAAGTGATTGATCGCAATGATCGCTACCTTCGCTATACTGAACAGCTCGATGAATACGAGATTGATGTGGTCGTCCGCGTCGGGGTGGACTACATCAAAATTCAGCGTCGGGGAATCATCAACATGAATTTTCATTTCCGGCAGGGAGAGACGACGGACACTTATTACGAGTCTCCGGCAGGAAAACACCACTTTCGTATCATGACCACAGCACTGGATATTGATGGGTCTGAAATTGATATCCACTACGAGCTGTACGACCTGGACGGCAAACTTGGCGACTATCACTATAAAATCAGGAAAGTAGGGTAATTGATGGATTTGAGGGAGCAGCTGAAAACAGCAATTGAAGCAGCAGTTAAAAATACCGGCCTGGTGGAGATCGTACCACCGGTCAAAGTGGAAGTACCGAAGGAGAAGGCGAACGGGGATTTTTCAACCAATATTGCCATGGTGCTTACAAAAGAAGCAAAGCGCAACCCAAGAGAGATTGCACAGGCGGTCATCGATCATCTCGATCACGGTGCAGCGAGTGTAAAGTCTGCTGAGATTGCAGGGCCTGGCTTCATCAATTTCACGATGGACGAAGCCTCTTTGACGAATATTATCCGCAGAGTGCTTGAGGAGAAGGGTCGCTACGGCAGTACAACAGTCGAGCATCCAGAAAAAGTACTGATCGAGTATGTCAGTGCCAATCCAACAGGCGACCTCCACATCGGACACGCAAGGAATGCGAGTGTCGGGGATACACTGGCGAACGTCATGGCTTTTGCGGGGTATGACGTTACACGTGAATACTATATCAATGATGCCGGTAATCAGATCGAGAACTTGGCCCTGTCCATCGAAGCACGTTATCTCGAAGCACTCGGTCAGGAGCTCTACATGCCTGAAGACGGCTATATGGGCAAGGATATCCAAGTCATCGGCGAAAGACTCGCAAAAGAGTCACCTGAGCTGCTCGATACTTCCAAAGAGGATCGCGTAAAAATGTTCCGTCAGATGGGTGTCGATTTTGAAATGGAGAAGCTGAAGCAAGATCTTTACGATTTCAATGTTCATTTCGACAACTGGTTCAGTGAAACAAGCCTCTACGAGAAGAATGAGATCACCAAAGCGCTCGAGAAGATGACCGAGAACGGCTATACGTATGAAGCGGATGGTGCCTTGTGGCTGAGAACCACTGATTTCGGTGACGATAAGGACCGCGTCCTCAGGAAGCAGGACGGAACGTACACGTATCTCATGCCGGATGTGGCTTATCACTTTGATAAGGTTGGGCGTGGCTATGATAAGCTGATCAACTTGTTTGGTGCAGATCACCACGGCTATATCAAGCGTCTGAAAGGCGCGCTCGGTGCACTCGGCGAATCACCGGAACTTCTAGAGATCCAGATCATGCAGATGGTGCGCCTCATCGAAAACGGTGAAGAGGTCAAAATGAGCAAACGTACAGGAAAGGCCATCACGTTGCGCGATATCATCGACATGATCGGTGTCGACGCCAGCCGCTACTTTCTTGCGATGCGCAGCGCGGATACGCATTTCGATTTTGACCTTGAGCTTGCGAAATCCGAATCGAGCGACAACCCTGTTTACTACGCGCAGTATGCCCATGCACGCATCTGCTCCATCTTGCGCCAAGCGAAGAATTCCGGCTACACGCTTGATAAGGATGCAGATCTCGATGCCATCGTCCACACCCAGGCGTTAGAACTGTTGAAGAAGCTTGCTGACTTCTCAAACGTCGTAAAGAGTGCAGCAGAGAACCGTGCGACACACCGCATTCCGAACTATATTCAGGAACTCGCTGCGGCGTTCCACAAATTCTACAATGCAGATAAAGTACTGACAGATGATGCAGCCAAAACGGCAGCCTACCTGCTCATGATCGAAGCAGTCAGACAGACCCTTGAAAATGCGCTCGGTCTGATTGGCGTCTCTGCTCCGGAACAAATGTAGTCCACAGCCCCTGCCTGATGGTGGGGGTTTTACATATCTAGATATAAAACAACTAAGGAAGTGACAGATATGAACAACAGATATGGCGTGTTTATCCTAGCTCTTCTGTTTATAATGACCGGATGTAATTCAGTGGAAGAAGGTGTTGAGAACACTCCATTTGAAGCTCAGCGCATCGTCTCCCTCATTCCGAGCAATACAGAAATTGCTGTAGAAATGGGGCTTGAGCATAAACTGGTTGCTGTAACGACAGAAGATGACTATCCGGAATCGATTGTAGATAATACCGACCTGACTCGGTTGAATGCGTTCGAACTGGACGAGGAAACCCTTATCAGTTTGGAACCCACGCATATTCTGGCCCATGAATCCGCAGCTTCTGTCTACGGGGATACAATGGACCGGGTTGCTGAAGCCACTGATGCTCAAGTGCTCATCGTTACTGATGCACAATCCATTGAAGGCATCTACCAGTCGATTTCAGATATCGGTGAGTTTCTAAATGAAAGAACATCTGCTCAAAGGCTGAATGAAAGCATTGAACGCGACATCAACATCCAAAGTACCATTTTCGAAGACCGCGATGAATCATTGAACGCCTTCGTTCATATTTCGCCACCTCCTGAACTCTATACTGCAGGTGGGAATACGTTCATCACGGATGCCCTATCAAAAATCCATATCGATAACGCCTTTAGCGATTTAGAAGGCTACCCAGCAGTCAGCGCAGAAGACGTCGTCGAACGCAATCCAGATAAGCTGATCTCTATCATGGGGATGGAGGATGACGCTCTTGCAGAATCTGTGGAAAACACATCCGGATTTTCTGAACTTGCCATCAGTGAAACGGAGAATCAGTGCAACATAGCGCCAGAACTGCTGTCACGCCCCGGTCCTAGAATTGGCGAGGGACTGAAGGCAGTTGGACGCTGTGCCTATGAGTAGGCATGTAGTGTTACTTTCCTTGCTCATTCTTCTTTCTTTGGTATCCAGCCTATTCATCGGTTCAGCCAATCTTTCTGAGCTGACGGCATCCCAGTGGCAAACCATTATTTTCGATATCCGGCTACCGCGTGTGTTGTTTGCTGGAGTACTCGGTGCTGCGCTTGCAATGAGCGGAGTAGTCTTCCAGGTCATATTACGCAATCCAATGGCCGATAGTTTTACGCTTGGTATGGCCAATGCTGCGGTTCTTGGCAGTGCTGCGGCAGTGATAACCACACTGCCGCTATTCTTGCGCCCATTTTTAAGTATTATCGCCGGATTGTTGGCCCTTTCCATCGTTCTTTTGGCTGCGCGTCGTCTGGACACAGCTTATCGTCCCGAAACGCTTATCATCATCGGTGTCCTGCTCGGTGCGATGATGAGCGGTGTGTTATATATCATCGTTCTGATTGCCCCTGACCAGACGGAATCGATTGCGCGCTACATGTTTGGCTCCCTCTCCGGCGCAAGCTACGACGTTCTGTTTATGACGGCAACACTGACTTTCGTAGCTGGAATGATACTGCATCGCAGTGGACGGGCACTAGACCTACTCAATCTTGGTGATGTGCGGGCGTACAGTCTCGGTGTGGAGGTCCAGAAAGTACGGCCACTGCTGCTCATCACTGCTTCAATTCCTCCACTCATCGCCATCAGCTTCACGGGTATGGTGGCCCTAGTCGGCATCGTTGTCCCCCAGATGATTCTTTATTTCAAGCCACTTATGTTTCGGCCACTGCTCATATTATCTTCACTCTATGGCGCACTCTATATCGTTGTGGTCGACACCATCGGTCGCACCATCATCGCGCCCGTGCAGATTCCAACCGGTGTCATGGTCATGATTTCGGCGGTGCCGCTCTTCATTTTCCTTATGTATAAGAGAATGCTTGTCTCCCGCCCCTAGCTGCGGGAGAGTATGAAATTCCCCTGCCCCATGATAAAATGATAAAAAGGCTGTAAATTCAGTTTTTTAAAAATCGAGGGGGAATCACAGTGGCACAGAAAGCAGATATAAAAAATATTTTTAAAATCAGATCGGTATCTTCGCCGAAAGTGGCATCGGATCATCAGTTCACGACACTGGTGACGCATCTTGATGAGGAGAAGAACGACTATATCACTAATTTATACAGGGTTCAGGATGAATCTCTGCAACAGCTTACATACCAAAAGGAACGTCTATCGAACGTCCGGCATTCTGAAGATGGCCAGTGGACACTGTTCATCGCCAAAGCAGAGGATAAGCCGCAAGTATTTCTACTTCGTGCAACGGGTGGAGAACGGATGCAACTGACCAAAGAGAAATGGGGCGTCAACAGCGCCGAGTTCTCGAAGGATGGCAAGAAGGTCTTCTACCATGTATCGGTCGAAAAAGGTGCGGACGAGAATGCGGATGAGACGTCCGAAAAGGATAAACAGCCAGAACCCGTCGTTATCGACCGCATGAAGTACAAGGCAGATAGTGTAGGGTTGCTCAAGGAGAAATATCAGGCAGTAAAATTCGTGGAGCTGGATACGAAAGAATCGGAAACGCTTCTTGATGGAGATGAAAATTTCACACTGCATGAAACCATCGGCAGCGATACCCTAATCTACTCGACGGATAAGAGTGAGGATCCAGACTTCAATTTCAATGAAACCTTATACATCAGAAAAGATGGTGATGAACCGAAGGAAGTCCCTGCCGAAGCGGGTGGTTTCATGAAGGTGTCCGCTTCCCCAGACGAGAAGCGACTGCTCATTGTGGAGATGAGCCGAGAGTATGAGAATGCAACGCATGGTGAACTTCATCTGTACGATATCGACTCAGGTGAGAAGACGCATATCACAGAAGGTCTCGACAAACCGGTTGGGGATTATCTGGCAGCAGATACCCAGCAGTCGGTCGAGAGCAACCCGGTCGCGTGGATTTCGAACGATCGTTTTGTTTTTCTCGTGTCGGATAATGGCAGTGTCAACCTATACGAAGGTAACACAGAAGGAACGATTAAACCGCTACTTGAAGGACGCCAACATATCTTTGGCATGGATGCGACACATGAGTATGCGGTTCTCGCAATCTCCAAGCATACGTCTCCAAGCGAACTCTATAGGTACGACTTTGAAAGTGGGTCGCTTGAACAGCTGACGCAAGTCAATCAGGCATATACAGATGAAACGGAACTTGTGGACCCGGAAGATATCACGTTTAGTAGTGAAGATGGTACGGAGGTACGTGGCTGGTTCATGAAGCCGGCTGGGTTCGAGACAGGTGCGAAATATCCGATGATCACCAATATCCACGGGGGACCGCATGCTTTTTATGGAAACTCCTTCTTCCACGAAATGCAGGTACTTGCTGCAAAGGGCTATGCTGTGCTATTTGTAAATCCAAGAGGGTCACACAGCTACTCTCAAGCATTTGTGGATGCTGTCAGAGGCGACTACGGTGGCGGCGACTATCGTGATATCATGGCTGGCGTTGATTACGTTACCGGTGTATACGACTGGATTGACCAGGATAACCTCGGTGTCACGGGTGGCTCATATGGTGGTTTCATGACCAACTGGATCGTCGGCCACACAGACCGTTTCAAGGCAGCGGTCACACAACGCAGCATCTGCAACTGGGTGAGCTTCCGTGGAGTCTCAGATATCGGTTACTATTTTACAGACTGGCAGATCCAAGCGGAGTTCAGCGATATCGAGAAGATGTGGCACCATTCGCCGATCAAGTATGTCGACGCGATTAGCACGCCATTGCTGATCCTCCATAGTGAGCGCGACTTCAGATGTCCAATCGAACAGGCTGAGCAGCTATATATTGCACTCAAGTATCAGAAAAAGGAAACGCAGTTTGTCCGGTTCCCTGAAGCGGACCATAATCTATCACGTACAGGAAAGCCGAACTTGAGAATCGAGCGTCTCACGCATCTCGTGGACTGGTTCGAAAAGTATCTCGACTGATTCCAATAGATCGATTTCAAGAGGTGAAGCAATGATTACAATAGTGAAGGGTGCGTATGTATACGCGCCTGAGCCGCTGGGTTCACGAGATATTGTCATTTTGAATGACCGCATCGAAAAGATTTCCCAGGAAATCGATGAGAAAAACTATGAAACCTTGGGTCTCGACGTTTGTATCATTGATGGCAGTGGAAAAATGGCTGTCCCTGGACTCGTCGATCCACATGTCCATCTCATCGGTGGCGGTGGTGAAGGGGGATATCATACACGCACACCGGAAACGGATATCAAAGACTTCGTCGAAGCAGGCATTACAACAGCAGTCGGGTTAATCGGTACAGACAAGACGAGCCGTCACTTAGAATCGCTTTATGCAAAAGCCAAGGCGTTGGATGCTGAAGGTATGACCGCCTATATGTATACCGGCAATTACCACGTTCCGGTACCGACTGTGACGGGAGACATTCAAAAGGATATCTATCTTTTGGACAAAGTCATCGGTACAGCTGAAGTGGCGATTTCTGATCATCGCTCCGGCCAACCCAATGTCCATGAGTTGGCAAAGATCGCTGCTGATACAAGAATCGGCGGACTGACTTCCGGCAAAGCGGGCGTGACCCATTTCCACGTGGGACCAGGCGAGGGGAGGCTGGAACTTCTGCACGCACTGCTTGACCAGTACGACATTCCTGCCGAAAAGGTTTATCCGACCCATATCAATCGTACAAGTGCACTCATCGAAGATGCGGCACGCCTTTCAAACCGGGGCGCTTACGTGGATATGACTGCCGACACGGATATCGTTTCCCATGTTTTGCATTTCCAACAGTCCGGTGGAGACATGCAGAGACTGACACTATCCTCAGATGGTAATGGCAGCCTGCCGGTCTTCGATGAGACAGGACGACTCACCCGTCTGACTGTTGCTCGACCGAAAACACTGCTTGAAAATGTCCAGCTTCTCCTGAAATCAGGTGAGTTCAACCCTGGTGCTATATTCAGTCTGGTGACAAAACAGCCCTCTGATGTGCTTAAACTTGATAAAAAAGGGAATTTGAAATCAGGGTATGATGCGGATATACTGCTGTTTGATTCCGAATACCATCTCGACATGGTCATGGCAAAGGGTGAAATACTCTTTAGAGACGGCAGAGTAACCGTGAAATCGACTTTTGATGAATGAGGTGTGCAACATGACTGAAAAGGAAAAGATGTTAAGGGGTGAGTACTATAGTTCGGATGACCCGACACTTGTTCACCTGAGGGAAAATGCACAGAACTTAGTGGAACAGTACAACCAACCAGGCGGCGGCGATAGAGGCCAACTGCTCGATATGCTGTTTGGATATCACGTTGAGGGACTGATCATCCGTCCACCCTTTTTCTGCGACTACGGTATTAATATCAAGGTAGGTCGCAACTTCTATGCCAATTTCAACTGTGTATTGCTCGATGTTGCGAAGATAACAATTGGTGACGATGTACTGCTCGGTCCGAATGTTTCCCTGGTCACAGCCAGTCATCCGATTGATCCGGAGAAGAGGCGTCAGCGTCTTGAGTATGGGAAGCCAATTACTATTGGCAATAATGTTTGGATCGGTGCAGATGTCACTGTCAATCCAGGTGTGACAATCGGAGAAAATGCAGTCATCGGTTCGGGCTCTGTAGTAGTAAAGGATATACCAGCGAATACAGTGGCTGTCGGCAATCCTTGCAAGCCTATAAGAACGATAGAACCTGAATAAGGAAGTAGAGTAAAAACGCTGATTTCACTGTAAGTGGGGATCAGCGTTTTTACATAATCATATCGAGTCGCCATAAAATGATGAAATCGACTGCATTCCATAATCTGAGCAGGGTATAGGTGATGATGTGGATACCGATGACGTAGAGTATGAGCGGCCAAAAAGTATCGATTGGTCGTTGGCGGATGGCGAGATAGAACAGATAACCAGGATACAGATTGAGCAGCGTAAAGATGATGACAAGCGAAATGCCGAAAAGAATGAGCAGGGGCCCTTCGTTCGCATTGAAAAAGTGGCTGATTGCTGTAACGAGCAGAAACAGTAAGTTTGAAAGGATGAACACTACCGTTGCGGATACTGCATAATAGGAAAGAAGCGATAGTATAGGCACCGGGCTTTTTCTAAATGTCCGAATCATGAAATATAAAAAAAGCAGGTTGAGTGTGATATATACCATAAGGATAGTAATGCGCAACAGCAATGTGGTAATAAAAGGCACATTGGAAATGATGTTCCCATCAAACAGTTCCCCACCGAGAAAATGGCCGAAACTGCCGGTAACCATTGTGTATATCAATAGGAGCGGTATAGTAATATAAGGTGAAACCCGAAATGTCGGATCTAGTTTCCTATGGATTCTTATAAAAAAGGATAGCGGCATGATTGACCCTCCTAGAATATTGCTATCATATTAGCACAGGTGCGACGCAATTAGTAACGACTTAAACTATGTTATATTGGCAATGAAGAACAAAAGCGAAAGGATGGTTAGCATGACAGAGAAATACAAGAATAGAGTGGAGAACCTAACATCCATGCTAGACACGGATGCGGTCATTATTACAGAACCGACAAACGTCTTTTACTTTACAGGGTGTTTCATTGAACCCCATGAGCGTATGCTCGCCCTGCTGATTGATGTAAAAACGAATGACACAGTACTGATGTTTCCAGAACTGGATCAAGAAGTGGTCAATGATGAGGCGACGGTCGATAACCACATGCCATATAGTGACGGAGAAGATCCTTTTGGACAAATCTTCGAGCATCTATTGGATGCGCAGAGCATCGGTATCGAAGGCGGGCATGTTACGTACAACCGTTATCAGAGGCTTCTAGAAAATTATACCGCAGACCAGATTAAATCTGTCGAAGCACAGATCAATCGCCTGCGGGGTAAGAAGGATGCTGACGACAAAGAGAAGTTACAGGAAGCGGTCGATATTACAGAGAAAGCGCTGGCTGATCTTGTAAACGAGCCACTTTCAGGCAGGACAGAAAAGGAAATCGCTGAATTCCTGCTAGGGAAAGTAAAGGAATACGGCGCAGTGGATGTTTCGTTTGGTCCCCTTGTGCTGACTGGAGAGAATTCAGCACTGCCACACGGAACTCCAGGAGATACAACGGTCGAGCCGGGGCATTTTCTGCTTATCGATTTCGGTGTCGTAACCAAAGACCGCTATGTATCGGATATGACACGCACATTCATCATCGGTGATTCGACCGAAGAACAAGAAGCGATCTATAACGCCGTGCTTAGGGCAAATGAAATGGGTATCAAAAAAGCCCAGGTTGGTGCACAGATGAATACACTAGATGAAGCGGCCCGCCACGAAATCATGGAAGATGGTTACGGGGAGTACTTTACACATCGTATCGGTCATGGCCTCGGTCTCGGATTGCACGAAGCACCGTCACTGGATGCACAAAACACGGATAAACTTGAAAATGGCCATGTGATTACCATCGAGCCCGGAGTCTATAAGGCAGGGTTCGGCGGTGTGCGTATCGAGGATATGCTCTATATCGATGATACTACCCATGTCTTCACGAATTTTCCTAAAGACATTGATAGCATCACGATTGAAGGGTAGAGAAGTCTAATATATTTAATGTGAATATTAAATCTAAAAGGTACAACTCAGCCGAGTTGTACCTTTTTCTACGAATGCGATTATTGAAAATATCTTCTACCTCCGCTTTTTTGCGAACAAGAAAAAGAGTATAAGGAGGAGGAGGGCGAGGATGAGTATCCATGAGGAACTAGAGATCATTTTTACTTCATCCACCCAGTTTCCATCTTGCGCTAACTGTGAATCGGAGGATGCATGCGTGCTGCTCTGGAGATCCTCTTGTGACGGCGGGGCTATGCGTTCTGCGTAGACCAATACTCTGTCCTCGCCAGATATTGTACATGTGAGCAAGGTAATCATATCTTGATCTTCACGTATCGCAAGCTTATCCACTTCGACAGGGGGAAACGATCTCTCGTCCTGAAACTTTATAGTAGAGGGTTTCCTCGAAGTTGTTGATGATGACGATGGCACCATCTCGCAATTTATCGATGTGGGTGAACCACTCATGATCCGGTGAATAGGAGTGGGCAGCTAGGACACTATTGGACGGTTTCCCGCCTACCGGATAGCTGGTTCCCTCTACACGGGCGACACCGCGATTAAGGTTATCTGGTGTCGCCTTGTCAAACACCGGATAATGGATGTCGAGAGCAGGTATATCGATGGTTGCGATGACATTTTCCATGTTCGCATCCAGATGCGCTGCCTGATTTTTGTTCGCTTCTACAGGCGGGCTGTCTATGGTACTTGTGCCCGAAAGAGATGCGTTATAATGTATGAAATTCTGATGCGCTGTCATTTGATCTTCTGAATCGACTTGAAACTGTTGTGAAACAGCATCCGACTGACGGGATGCGGCGTAATCATTGTAGGTCTTCATGACAGGGGGATATAAGAATATAGAGAGTCCAAAAAGGAAAAGTAACGTAACAACGAACTTTCTAATCATTGTTTTTACCCTTTTTCTTTAACCATACCCGCCAAAGTATGAAGAAGAGAATCGCAATTCCAAGTCCAATCACATAGTTTTTGTAGACATTGAAGAACTTCATCCACCATGGTGCTTTTCCTTGTTCATGGTATTCTTGGACTTCTGGTGTATAGTCGATTTGATGACCACGTACAATGAGCCTATGCGAATTGATCATATATGGAGTGCATGTCAAAAGCGTGACATGGTCACCCCCTTCTTCAATTCTCAATTTTTCAAAATCCGATGGTTCAATCACTTCAATCTGATCGACCTCATACGCAAGCGTCTCATTGATATTATGAACAAAGAAGATATCACCGATTTCCATATCATCGAGATTTGTGAATAATTTCTTATCCGGTAATCCTCTATGTGCAGTCAGAACGCTATGAGTGTTGTTACCTCCAACGGGTAGGGAAGTGCCGTCTAAGTGTCCGACGCCTTTTTGCAGTACACTTTCCCCGGTACCTGCATAAATGGGCAATTCCTGATGGATTTTTGGAATTTCCACTGTACCCATCTTTTCATTCACTTCGAGCATCTGAGCGTACATTGCCTTTCCTTCTTCTTCTTCAGCTTCTGTGTAGAAGTCATTCAGAGTTTCGTGACCAGTCAATGATTGGTTGTATGCATGCGCCTTTTCTATACGTGTGTCAATATCATCTTGATTTAGACGCTTCGCTTCCTCGTTAAAGTCCGCCACTTCGTCGCTTGCACGGTAGTCATAGTAGACCGCACTGACCATAGGATAGATCAATACACCAAGGCCTATCAGGAAGATGAGAACAATGATCAGATTGAAAATGAAGTTCTTTTTACGATTATGTTGATTTTTTTCCTGAGTCATACTATACCTCCGTTTTATTCTGAAAAGAAAGAAGGCAGACAACACTGTCCACCTTAATCTATATGATGTTTGTTATGCCTGTCTTCTCCTTCTTATGAGTACCAGTGCAAGTACCATCAATGCCAGACCGACAACAGTGAAGAGGATAGTGCCTGTGCCCCCGGTATCAGGAATCGTAATTTTCTTGTTTACGACTTCCAGTGCATTATCGGAATATGAATTTGCATCGACAACGAATGTTGCAATCGTTTCTGTGGGCAGTGCATAGCCGTTAGGTGCCTCGATCTCTTTCAATTTATAAGGAATAACATTATCTCCATCCACTTTGCTATAAGCGAGACCCCTTACTTCAAAAGCTCCCTTTTCATTAGATGTAAATATCGTCGCTTCCGCTTGCTTGTCCACCCAGGTGACATCGTGATTCTCTTGGTTTTGTTTTACGTATTTTCCATCATTGTTTAGAATGACAAACTTGGCGCCCGAAAGTACTACTTTTTTCCCATTTTCATCTAGATTCTCATCCATTTTGACGAATTTCTTACCACCTGTATGAACAGATGGAGGTGTACCCACAGTAGTGGTTGCTCTAATACCATGTCCATTATCAAAAGTAAGTTTAGAAGTATTTTCTATTGAATGTCCCATGGCTGCCCGATCATTGATATGGGTGTTCATCGTAATATTCAACGATGATAGATCATCAGAGTCCTTCCACGTAGCACCAATTTTTTCGAGTCCTGCTTTTTGAATTTTAACTGTCAATTCTCTTGTCTCAGTAGAGAAAGAAAGTGTATAGTCACTATCTTTAACCAGTGTCGTACCATTGTAGTTTACGATAACGGACTTTTTATCAAAGTCCAGATGATTGTGGATTCTGCTTACGATCGTATAATTGTGGTATTCTTCGATGCCTCGGGGAACCGTAGGTTGAATGTTCCATACAATGTTTTGTCCAATATCTGCAGATATCGTTTTACCGTTGATACCTCCTGATATCGTTTCATCTATCGTTGGTGTAGGTGCTAGTGTATTCTTCGGATAAACGTGAAGAACATCCATATAACCACTTCCATCTTCTTTTGTAAAAGGTAAAGCAAGTCCGAAAGGAACAGCGTGTGATGCCTCGACAATTGCTGACTCTTTTTCTACAAACCAGTATAACCCTTCTTCTAAATCATTAATAATTGCTGTACCTTCACCTTCAACATTGGTACCGGTAGTTACATCTCCTAGTTTCTTTGCGCTTGGTAATTTACTGACTTCCTCATTTGTATCGTAGTTGCCTCCTTTATCTGCCATCATAGTATTATAATCTGCCTCATCAACTCTCCAAGGTGTAAATGTAATATTTGAAATCGGTGTTCCGCCAGGTGTTTCTTTACCTCTCAATTGATTAAAATTCCCCTTTTTTACACTATCTCCTGTTACTTTATGGATGACCAGCTTTGTCGAGTGATTTGTATCGTTTGTTGTGGCATGGGTAATTTCTTGCGGAACCACTAAAGTAATCATTAGACAGATTGAAAAAAGTATTAAAGTAAATTTGTAAAGTTTCGACATATGAATGCCTCCTATAGTTTTATGATGCTTAGCATCTTTATTTGATATTTAATCTATTTTTAGAAAATAATGAAAAAAAGACGATGAAGAGTCCGATAGCGAAGAAAGGGATAGTGCCCATGCCGCCTGTTTCAGGGAGCATCTGTGGTGTGTTTTCTATTTCGACTGTTTCTACATCCTGGCCGTTCAAAGTGATTCTCACGGGCTCGCTGTTCAATGAATGTCCTTCAGGTGCTTTTGTCATCGCCAGTAGATAGTCGCCGGATCTCAGCTCACTGAATGTTAATTCACCATTTTTGTCAGAAAGACCTGTGCTTATGACTTTTCCATCGAGGGCTCTGAGTTCGAAAACAGCTCCCGGTAAGGCTTTGGCCTCACTGCTCGACGTATAATTGATGATTTTCAGCTTGCTCAGTTTAGGCATGTTTTTTACGAAGAATGACTGCGCGTCATGTGATTTTCCATTGATAATATATGTACCGTCCCTCTCGATAGTCACTTTGTACTTGATACCATCCGGCTGGTAGCCTTCAGGTGCAGATGTTTCCATCAATACATACTCACCGATGGACATTTGTGGAAAGATCACTACTCCATCATTACCAGATGTTGCCATAGCAGTAACGCTACCCTCACTATTTTTCAGTTGAAACTTCGCACCTGCCAATGGTCTGTCATTCTCATTGATTTTTGTGAATATGAAATCATATTTTTTAGGTACAGCCTTGGCTTCAGGAACCGGGTAATCAAGTACTCTAGTACTTGTCCTGGTTGGCACAACAGTGGTTCTTCCATTCATTGCATACCACGTATCCATTTTAAAATTTGGGTCATCTGTACGGAGAACGACATTGTAGTTCAAATTCAGCCAGTCGTTCTTTCCCAAATTGATTCCTGTTACAGACAAGGTACGGGTTGTAGGATTATACGATACTTTTGCTGCATTTTTTATTTCAGATGACGAAGCAGTCAAGGTGTAGTCGCTGTCATCGAATACTTTATTAAAGCCGAGATTAAGGTCGTACATCTCTCCGATTGGATCTATAATTTTGCCATTATTAAAAGAATCGATAGAGATTTTCTTTTGTATATCTTTTAAGGTGGCCGGCAGGCCTTTGGCAGGATTGACTGATTTGTAGGCATACGCAGGATCACTCGCAATTTTCGCAAGTAGGTTATCGATGTCAGCTGCCGATGCATCTCCGGAAGAAGCGTTTCCTAAATCGATGCCGACAGTATATATCTCTAGTTCTGGGTTTCTTTCCTGTATCAGTCTTGCCTGCGATATTGTCGGTTGGCCGTGGTCTGTAATTGTCGTTGGAAAAAACATAGAAAGAAGAGAGTTGTATATCCCGTACCTTTCTCTGCCGAGTTGAAAATCTCTACCATTACCTTTGATTGTTCTTCTGTTAAAGGAATCGATACTCTCAGGATTCCAACGGGTGGAGACACTAGTTCCTTCATAACTATAAGTAGGTACACCGTCGGTCAACACGATCATCGCTTTTTTGTTACTCGAAGGGGATAGAGATAACATTCTTTCTCCTTCCATCAAACCAAGTTGCGTAAAGGTGGCGCCTCCCGGGTTCTTCTGAGGAATTGCTGAAAGTATGCGTGAAGTATCATTCGTCAAATTACTGGAGCTAATGATATCCGAAGAATAGCTAACGATGGATATGCGAACGTTTTTATTGTCTTCGGTCATGGTTTTAACAAAGTCTACGACGCCCGCCCGGGTTCTTTGCCATCGTGTGGTTCCATCGGCGTATCGATCATCCATACTGCCGGAATTGTCCAGTACCATTACGATGTCAAGTGGCTGGGCGGTGGTGGTTGTGCTTCCTTGTGTAGATACATTAATGCTGTACGAGTGATCTCCACCATTGGGCGTGGCACATTTCTGTAAGTAACCTTCCTCATACTTTATTGGTTGCGGTGTACGGTTTCTATAAAGATCGTGCTCCTGCCACCCCATCCTCTCAATATTTGACTGGCTGTTTGCGATGCCAGGAAAAGGTAGTGCCATAGTGCTTTCGCAACTCGGGAAGAGTGGACGCTCTCCTGACGTAGATATCGTTCCTAACGCAAACGCCATGCTCGGCATGAAACTGTATTCTTGAGTTAGGTTGCTAAAAGTCGTTGTTTCAGTATCAACTAATTTTGTTTCTTCCAGTACGAACTTTTGGGTTTTGGAGTTCTCTGCGTTTTGTCCTGGTTTTTTCTCAAGTATCTCAGCCTTTGTGTCACCCGTCGTTTCACTTTCTTCGTTACGTTTTGGTTCCTCGGTAGTTTCTTCTGTTATTTCATTTTCTAGTTCTTTTTTATCTTTTTCGTTATCAGGTGAATCGGCTTCACTTTCAGATTCATCAATTTCTGCAGTGTCCACTTTAGATGCGTCTAGATTCTCTTGAATTTCATTTACTGGTTCTGTTGTCGTTTCATCTTCCTCGGGCGAGCCAACTGCTCCTCCCAGCTTCACGGGCTCATCGCCAGATGTCTCTGCGTTGTCACTTTCTTCTTGAACTTCTTTAGGGGTGTCTTTAGGTTGTTCCACAGAGATTTCTTTAGATGGCTCTTCTGAACTTTCTTCGGTTTCGATATCATCTACTTCTATAGTGTTATCTTTAACTGTTATTTCGAGTCCTTCTTGAACCACGGGGCGGATAGTGTAAGGTATCGGATTTCCTTGGGTATCGTTTAGTGGTAGGTCTTCAACCTTGTATTTTTTGGCATCTGATTCCATATCCATTGTTCTGACGACTGCACTAGTCTGGTCGTTGATAACTTCAATGCTAAATGCAGCCTGTGCAGTATTGGCGATAGTACCTTCGATTTCCGCCTCCAGATATTTGTGTACGATTTCTGTTCCTTCCACGCTCGTATAGTAGTTGCCAAGTGTTTCGGTTTCCAACTTATAGAGAATTTCAGAGTTGTTATCGTTGTATTTGCGGATATTTTCAAAAGTGAATGTAGATTTATTTGATGGTACTTCCAGAGTCTCAACTGTGTCTGATGTTGCTGTGTCTATTAAATGAATAGTAGTTGATTCAGGTGCTTGATCTTCCGGCATGTTGATGTACTTGATCGTGCCCTCGATACTCTGCTTAGTATAATGTACGCCCGCTGCTGAAATTTTATCCTGATCCATTGATGCTTCGATACTTAATATGTAGTTCGAAGTGTTCTGATCCGTAATTTTCGTTGTGAGAATAAAGTTTGAAACTTTTGATGGGTCTTCAAGGGCGATTGAATATGTACCATCACTTTTTTCTTCTAGTGTGCCGACTTTATCCTTTATCGTACTGATATTTCCTGGAGCGAGTACATGCCCGCCTTCCAATTGAATGTTCAGATTACCCTCTGCATAGGTCTTAACATGGGCATTCACTTTTATGTGCCATGCTATAATACCGTTCTCTTCATGTCCTTCCACTTCAACAAGTCCAGTACCATCTGTGCCTTCAGGAGGTTGAGCTGCGAAAACCAGACTGTCTAGGAAAGTGGAATGCAATAGAAGAAGAAGCAGAAGAATGGAGCTCGCTTTTCTGATTTTCAAAACCTCCTCTATGCTTCAAATATTTACTGTCTATTTGTGTACTACAATCATTTTATAAGTAAGTGAATGAGTGCACAAATCAACGTAACGCTTAACGAGTGCACTTTTTGAAAGACGATTTTAGAGGATTTATAGAAAATAATGGGATTTTAGAATAATATAGGGTATAAAGGATCAATCTGAATAATAAATATTCGCTATAGTTACTAAATAAAAGTTCCTTGGTGCAAACGTTTGTCATTTGGTGCACATTGGAATACACGATATGAGAATTAATGGTAAAATAATACACGATTAGAATAAGAGGAGAAGGTGAAGTTTTGAGAAGGGTGCTACCAACATGGTTTGTAAGACATAAGGACATCATCAGGTATTTGGCGACTCGCTTTAAGCCAGTACCAGTAGAAGAGCTTGCTAGAGAGGTGGATATATCAGAAAGGGTATTGAGAGAAGATATTCATAGTATTAATCATAGTATCGGGACGGGAATATTTGAGATTGAGCATAAGGATAAATGTTTTGAACTAGTATTCTATAAGGGTAAGAATCTGGATCACATATTTAGACGCTACTTCGAGCTATCGATGGAGCATTCAATGCTCGAACATATTTTCTTCAATGAAGGCATATCAGTCGATGAGCTAGCAGACTATTTTCATACTAGCACTTCTACTACATACCGTCGCATCCGCGTAATAGATCATATACTCTCTGCGGACTTTAACCTGCATTTTTCGACCAATCCATGCTGTATTGAAGGGCAGGAGGAGAAAATAAGGCATTTCTATGCACAATATCTCAGCGAAAAATATAAAGGTGTTTCTTGGCCTTTTGACGATATAGATCAAGATGTGTTAACTGAAGTCGTCATCTTTGTAATGAAAACTTTTAATGAACCACTTGATTTCGCAGTAATCAGAAACATAAAAATTTTGATGTCCGTATCAATTATGAGAATCAATCAAAATCATGCTCTGGATTCTTTTGACTTCGATTGTGATAAGGCGGCTTTTCTACTTGATGCGTTGAAGCAGGATGGGGAAATGTACGATAAGCTCAACGATATGCTCAAGCAAAATCTTGATGAAGTTCTACTGAGTGATATATTTTACGGATATGCTCAGAAAAACGTGCATTTTACATATAGTGCACTGCTCAGTGCTTCCTTCGCTTCACCAGAAGTCAATAAGTCTCACTTGCATTTTTCTGAATTGGTCGAGCAACTCTCCCGTTGCTTCAATATCCCTGTCTACAATCGTGAGCACATTGTTCTTAACCTGCATAATACGGCACACTTCGAGCACTTCGAAATATATGTAGAGAGCGTCTTTTTCAAAGGTGTCAATCCGATATTGGAAGTGGCTGAAGCACATATGCCGGACTTCTTTTCAGCCGCTAAGGAAGGGTTGACACATGTTTTAGACGAACTTTCGTTCCATGTTAAAAACGACTTTGTTAATCATCTGCTCTATACACTGATCATTCATTGGAAGGGGCTGCCTCAGTTTTATCTTGAGAAGCAGGGACAGGTCAAAGCGTTACTGATTAGCAATCTTGATATTTATCACGCACAGATATCAAAGGAATTGCTCGATGTAGAATTCGGTAGCCAGATCGATATCAAAGTGTGCAATGGCAGCATTACAAGTCTAGATCAGCTTGCAGAACATGATGCAGAAGTAATCATAGCCAATTTCCCGCTGGATCCGATTGAAGATAAAATTGTGGTCAGTATAAATAGCGTGCCCAATAGATATGATATTAAGCAGCTGAGGGAAGCCATAAGTTCGCATTCTGTATTTTCCCGGTGGAAATCGCGAGGACCTCAGCCGGTTGGTTCAGGGCATGGAAATACGTCCTATCCGATTAAATTCTAAAGCTGCGTGCGCATTGCTTTAGAATTTTGTCTTGATTGCAGTGCAAGCAGGACGAGTCCAGAAAGTAGCATAATAAGACCGGCCCACGACCATGAGTTGAGTTTCTCTCCGACGAATAGTACGCCGAGGAGCGAGGCTGTCAACGGTTCGGCCAGCGACAGAGTCACTGCGGAAGAGGAAGGCACATACCTCAACCCAGTCGCAAATAGAAAATACGCAAGCCCAGTGGCGAATAGTCCTATATATAAAGAAACTGAAATGCCGCTTGCTGTCACCACCCAAGATGGGTCGTTCAATAATAGGAATGGTGTTAGAAGCAGAGCGCTGATTGTGAAGACGATTGCGGTTGTAGCGATGGGTGGGTGGTCTTTGACCATCTTCGCGTTCATGATCGTATAGCTCGCGAAAGTCAGCCCCGCACCAAGCCCAGAGAGAATGCCGAGAGGATTTACTGTGACTGCGCCAGTATTCGTCATCAATAGTGCACAGCCCAATATAGCGAGCGTGGTAGAAATCCACCAAACTCGGCTCGGTCTTATTTTAAGGAAAACCCATTCGATTGCTCCGGAAAACATTGGTGCACTTCCAATAGCTGCGACGGTACCGACAGCAACACCTGTGAGGGTGACGGCATTAAAGAAGAAGGGTTGGAAAAGCGCCATGGCGATTCCTGCTGAGAAAACCAATCGCCAGGGCCAGCCCTTTAATTTGAACTGCCTCATCGCTAGTGCAATGACGATCAGAATCAGGCTGCCAATAATCAGGCGCATGGCTCCGATGGACAAACTATCCACATTGTCGGGGAGATAGGTTTTGGCAGTGCCGGCGGTTCCCCATAAAATGGCGGCGATGAGGATCATGATAGGAGCGAGACTGGATTTCATTATATTCCCTCCGTTTAAGAGATGATAGGGGTGGTATGTACATGGATAAGTCACATTACGGCTACTATACGTTAAATTGACCTATTATTTCTACACGAATGTTGAAAATATCGAGAGGATTGCGAATATGATTGATACTTTTATTGGGTTCGACCCCTGGCTACAGGCACTGATCGCGACACTGTTCACATGGATCATGACCGGTGTAGGCGCAGCTGTCGTATTTCTTACAAAAGAAGTGAATGAAAAGTTTCTGGATATGATGCTTGGTTTTGCAGGCGGCGTTATGATTGCTGCAAGTTTCTGGTCGCTCCTCGCGCCAGCCATCGAAAATAGCCAGGATCACTCCATTGGCGAGTGGTTCCCTGCAGCGGTCGGTTTTCTGCTCGGCGGTCTATTTATATACGCATTCGATAAGCTCATTCCCCATACCCACCGAGACGGTCCGGATGGGCGTAAGGAGGGGCTAGGTGCTGAGGGCCAACGTAGAAGTACACTGCTTGTATTTTCCATTACACTACATAACATTCCCGAAGGGCTTGCTATTGGGATTGCGTTCGGTGCTCTAGCATCCAACGCCGATCCGATGGCCGTAGCAGTCGGGGCGACGACCTTGGCTCTTGGCATTGGTATACAAAACGTACCTGAAGGTATGGCTGTTTCCATGCCACTTCGTGGAGAGGGGATGTCGCGAACCAAAAGTTTCTTCTTCGGCTGGATGTCAGGCATCGTCGAACCCATCGCAGCGGTCATCGGTATACTAGCGATATCTTTCATGAGTCCGATACTGCCATACGCTTTGGCTCTGGCTGCTGGTGCGATGTTGTTTGTGGTGGTCGAGGAAGTGATTCCGAGTACGCAGAAAAATGGTCATTCCGATCTGGCAGTCATTTGCCTAATGCTCGGATTTACTTTAATGATGATTCTTGACGTTGCGCTTGGCTAATTGCCAAAAATTTCATGTTTACCCCCCCCACCTTGTGTGGGTATAGATGACGGATAACACAAGGAGGGAACGACTACATGAAAGTACTTGTAATAGGTGCAAATGGTCAGGTCGGCCATCAAGCCGTTGAAAAAATTAAAGAAAAAGGCCACGAGCCAATAGCAATGGTGCGTAAAGAAGAGCAGCAGGGACAATTTGAAGATAAAGGTATCAGCACAGTACTCGGAGATCTTGAAAAAGATTTCTCCCATGCATTTGAAGGTGTGGACTCTGTAGTGTTTGCAGCAGGTTCTGGTGGAGATACAGATACTGATATGACAGTAATCATCGATCAGGAAGGTGCAATTGAGTCTGTGGATAACGCGCAACAGGCAGACGTGAAGCACTTTGTCCTGCTCAGCTCAATGGGTGCAGATGATCCAAAGAACGCGGATCAGATTAAAGCCTATATGTACGCGAAGCATCGAGCGGATGAATATCTGAAAGCATCAGGTCTGGATTATACTATTCTGCGTCCAGGCATGCTCACAAACGACGCAGGCACCGGCAAAGTGAAGCTCTTTGAAGGTGGCACGGAGGTTGCGGAGATTCCGAGAGAAGATGTAGCAAGCGTGCTCGCTCATATCGTAGATACCAATAAAGCTGAGAATAAAACATTCTATGTTCATGAAGGCGATACACCGATAGAAGATTCACTGTAATTAAAAGTAGAGTTGCAGAACCTAATAAAGGCTCTGCAACTTTTTCTTATTGATTCATCTTTTGAAAGGTGTTGCAATCGACAAAGAGGTTTAAATTAGGACAAAAAGGTGAAGTTTATATAGGTAGCTACTATTGTGACAAGCGTCATATGGAGGGCACACGTACTTGAGTGGGGGAGGGCTTCTGATGAAAACTGCTGCAGATACAATCATCGATTTGATTGAGCGCTTTAACGTTCACGATCCAGGTGCCAGAAGGGCACATGGAAACGGCGCGAATTACAGAGCCGAAGTTCTACTCAATGACGCCGGTAAGTCACTCATCGGAGAGGTCGATCACGCGGTTGTCCGCCTATCCAATGTGGCGACATCTGAGAAGGTCCCAGACTGGTTGATTAATGTCAAAGGCTGTGCCATACGCTTTGAACATCCAGCGCGTCCGATCGATATCATCGGGGTGACGTTTCCTTATTTTCCATTCTCCACAGCGCATGAGAATATAGACCTGTTCTATAGAATCCACCATTTTTTAGAAAGTAGAAGCCCACTGCAGTTTGTCAGGATTTTTGGTGCAGGCAATCTTTACAGGCATCTTGGACGACTTGTCCGTTGGTTGCCGAAAGATACAAACATGGCTCACTCCTACTATTCAGCACAAAACTATGGTGAAGATGCTTTGAAGTTCCGATTGGATTACGATACAACGACGGAAACTATCGAAGTGTTCGCAGAGCAGGATGACAACATGACCGATTATAAACCGAAAAGCGGGCTTTATCTCGGTCGAGTCGTAATCAATAAAGCTGCAAATTCAAACGAAGTTAAGTTTATGGATGCGATGAACGCGCCCCTCACTCATGCACCAAACGGTGAGATTCCACTCCTTAGACATTTTGTCTATAGACGTTCGTTTCTCGGTCGGATGAGCGAAGTCCCAATAAATCAACACAAGTATGACATGCTTTTGGAATTGTGGAACGAAGAAAAATACTTCGTCCTCTCCAAGGACCGAAAGTTGTATGATGAAATCAACAGTCTATTCGAAGACGGTGTTGAAATGTCTGCTAATGTACTCAGGAAACTTATGGATCAGGCGTATGATAGGGACTATGAAGTAGAAACCGTTCGTAGTTACTTCACTGAAGTATGGGAACACTTCACTGAAATCGCCGATGCAGAAGAATGGGGACGGTATCAGACTCTCTTGGAGTCGGCGGATATTCATCAGATCAATATATTTCTCTCAGATATGTCCACGAAGTACGAAGTGTCTGAACTGCTCAACTCGACGGTAGTAAAAATTTTAGGTAGACAAAAATTTATAGAAATTCAGAAAGGAAAGATATAAATGACTTACAACGAAAAGTTTCAATTGAACGATGGCAGTAGTCTGCCGAAGATAGGACTGGGCACTGTGAATATCCAAGGTGCCATTGGTGTTAACAATATGCTGACGGCTGTCGAGGAGAATGGATACCGCCTGATAGATACATCGACGAACTATAATAACGAAGGTGCAGTCGGTGAAGTAATCCGCCGTTCAAGCATCCCACGTAGGGATCTGATCATCAGTTCAAAACTTCCAGGTGCTGCACATGACTACGATCAGGCAATCGGCATGATCCAGGAGTCCCTCTACCGTATTGGTATAGACTACTTTGATAAATATTTGATCCACTGGCCACTGCCGATGCAAGGCAAGTATGTTGATGCTTGGCGCGCACTAATTGATGCTCAGAAATTTGGGCTAATCAAGACCATCGGTGTATCGAACTTCCTTGAAGAACATCTGGATCGTATCATTGATGAAACAGGTGTCACTCCAGCAACCAATCAGATTGAGCGCCACCCATACTTCAACAACAAGGCGCTCGTCGAGACCAATAGGAAGTATGGTATTGTGACGGAAGCATGGAGTCCGTTCGGCCGTGAAATCAATGATGTCCTCGAAAATGAAACCATCAAGGGCATCGGTGAGAAATATGGCAAGTCGCCGGCACAGGTCATCATGCGTTGGAATCTCCAGAACGATGTGCTGGTCATCCCGAAATCATCTTCTAGCGAACGCCAAAAAGAAAATCTTGAAGTGTACGACTTCGAATTGACGAATGCAGATCTTGAGGCGATTGATGCTCTCGATAAAGGAGAGCCTGGCAGAGTGGAAGACCAGCATCCGAACGAGTATGAAGAGTATGTATAAGCATTAGAAATAAAAAATGTTCCGGAATATTCCGGAACATTTTTTATTTCTTCACTTTTATGGTTTCGTATTTCTGAAACCATTCAGGGAAAGTTTTCTTAAACACAACTGGTTTAAACTCACCGTCTATTTTTTTTACAACAATGAGCGTTGTTGTCGCTTCTGTACATACTTCACCTGAACCATTGATAATTTCATAGCCGTAAACGGTTCTGAGTCCGGTGTTCTCTTCGATCCATGTACGTACAAACGCCCGGTCGCCGTACTTCAGTGCTTTCTTATAGGTGACATTTAGATCATATACCGGGGCGAAGTATCCGGCACGCTCCATGGCTACGTAGTCGTATCCGATGTCCTCGATCAGCTGCATACGACCAAGCTCGAGCCATTTCGCATAGTTACCATGATAAATGACACCCATCATATCGGTATCGGCATACATGATCTGTATTTCTTTCTCAGCAACATAACCTTGCTCCATATTTCTCTACCTACCTTTATAGTGATTCATTCTAGCATCAAATAATTATTGTACTATAATTTACCTGTATAGATGCGGGTTCTGCATTCGGCCAGTCCATCAGCGTTTGAACTTCTCTCTGCTTTTCTTATAGATAGCACCTAGAATCTTGCGCATTGTATGAACCGGACGTACATCACTGTTGCTTTGCCATTCGATCCACTCAAGTACCATAAGACAAAGAATCAGCCAGATTGTGCCTACGGTATAGCCAGCCACAATATCACTCGGGAAATGTGCGCCAAGATAAATGCGGCTGGCACCAATCAGAAGGATCAGTATTACAGAAAGGACCAGTACCCAGATTTTAAATCCTTTCTGGCGACTGCTGCGGACGATAAGGTAAGCGACAAAGCCATAAAAAATTAATGAGCCAACCGCATGACCGCTCGGAAAACTAAATCCGGTTGCATCAACGGCTTCGTTGATCGAAGGTCGGTTGCGTTCATATGATTCTTTCATCACTGCAGTCAGAATACCACCTCCGCCGAGTGCGGCACTGAACAACATGATGCCCCATATATCCTTCATTTTGAACCAGAGAAACAATATCAGGATAATGGAGGCCGCCGCCAAAAACTCTACGGAGCCGAGCTCTGTGACTATAGTATAAAAAGTATCCAGTGCCGGAGAGGCACTCCTGTCGAAAAAGAGGGTGATTCGGCTGTCAAACCCTTGGAGCTCTTCTTCGATCAGCATCTCAGAGAGCTCTGAAAATAGCCAGGTGAAAAGAACGACGATGCCTAATCCAATAGTCAGGACCAGAACTGGCAAGCCGATATTTTTGTTTTCTTCTTTCATGAATGTCCATCCACCGTTCCATGCTGATCAGTCATTTTTGCATACTCTGAAATCTTTTACGGATTTCGGAGTACAGGCATCGTACAAAGGTCTACCCTGCCAACCCCAAAGGAAACACCCTAACTGTACATGTCTAATCACATTTTATTTCCCCAAAGAATAGCAAACTGAATCCATTTTGTAAAAGACATGCCGCAAAGCTCTTGGAGCAAAAACCGGACATCTAGCACCGACAAAGGTTATCTGGACCGATGATAGTCATGTTGACAGTACCAGTCACCTGATTTATAGTTAGTTAGGCTAACTAATGGAGGGAGTACCAATGGATATAGAACAGCAGTTTTTTGATGTGTATATGGAAGTCTACCGGCCCTACGTCAACCGGGCGAACCGTATTCTTTCGACCTACGATTTATATAGTTCCCAATGGCTGATTCTAAAGGATATAGAGAAACATGGGAAAACGTCGGCTGTAGATGTCAGCCGACGCCGCGGTATTGAGAAACCGACTGCTACAAAGGTGGTCAAGCACCTTTTAGAACTAGGGCTCATCGAGTCGAGTACAGGCGAGGATCGCCGCATCAAGTATCTCACGATGACCCACCGAGGAGAAACGCTTTTTACAGAGGTGGGCACGCAAATGAATGCATTACAGCGCGAAATGCTGGGTGATATTGACCATGAAGCGCTGGAGCATCTGATAGATGCACTGAAGCGCATCAGAGTATAAAGGGGGTATTGTTCTTGGAAAGAAGTGAATATATGAGTGATCGGATATGGACAAAAGAGTTTGTCATTATTTTCTTCTACCACTTCATTGTCTTATTTTCAATGTATGTTTCTATTGTTACAATTGGTAATTATGCGATTGAGCAGTACGGCGCAAGTTCAAGCACGGCTGGACTGGTTTCGAGCATTTTCATTATTGGCGTACTGGTTGGACGTATTACGACTGGACCTCAAATCAATCGTCTGGGCGCGCAGAAAATACTCTACATCGGTGCTGTCCTGTTTTTCGTTACGTATCTTCTGTACTTCATCGATGGTGGCTTGGCGCTCCTGATCGCAGCGCGATTCTTGAACGGTTTCGCAACTGGTTTGATCAGTACTTCAGTCAACACGCTAGCGACCATCTCAGTACCTGAGAACCGTAGAGGTGAGGGCATCAGCTACTTCAGTCTGAGCTTTGTTCTTGGTGCTGCGATTGGGCCATTCCTTGGCTTTTTAATGCTTGAGATAATGACATTTAATACGTTACTCATCATTGTAGGGACTGCCGTGTTTCTTGGCACACTACTGCTTCCTTTGGTCAAGACGAACAACATAGTCAAAAAAGGACAGCTGTCGGCTGGAAGGTTCAAGGTGATCGACCGGGATGCTATGCCGATGGGATTTTCAGCACTTTTTATGGGACTGGCGTATGCGTCCATTCTGGCATTTTTGAATCTGTACGCGATTGATATGAATCTTGTCACCGCAGCAAGCTTCTTCTTCCTCGTATATTCGGGAGCCATACTGATGACACGCCCATTTACAGGGAGAATTCTCGATCAGAGAGGCGCTAATATCATTCTATATCCAGCTTTCGTTATCATGAGTATCGGTTTCTTCGTCTTGGGTGGTGCCACGACAGGTGTCGTCCTGCTCATTGCTGGTGGATTGATTGGGATTGGTTTTGGCAACTTCCAATCCGTTGCTCAAGCCGTCTGTGTCAACTTGGCATCAAGGGAGAATATCGGTTTAGCGACTTCCACATACTTCATCATGCTTGAAGTCGGACTTGGTTTCGGTCCATTTTTCCTTGGACTTCTTGTCCCTTCGCTCGGCTACGGAGGACTGTATCAATACCTTGTGCTATCAATTCTAATAGCTATGGGCATATACTACGTCGTATACGGCCGTCATGAGAAAAGCAGGCAACAGAGTGGTTCGTAATAAGAAATCGTCTGGAACTTTAGTTCCAGACGATTTTTTACATATAGTACAGTGTGAACTCAAGATCTTTCTGAAGGTGGAATACAATCAGCTCTTTGGCTGCATCATCGTCCCTGTCCTCTATTGCCTGAACAATTCGCTCGTGCTCATCTAGTAGTTCGGCGCGCTGCTTTTCAACAACCGTACGGCTGAATAGGTAGATGGTGGAGTTCAGCCGGTCATAGGTTTCAGAAAGAAATGGGTTTCTGATCGCGCGCACCAGCTTGTCGTGGAAATTCTTGTTGGCAATCAGTGTCAGTGTCTCGTCCCCAGCCTTTGCCTGTTTTATATAGCCCCTTAGTTCTTCTAGGTCTTCCTCTACAAAAAGCAGTACTGCTTTCTCTACAGCGTGGGACTCAATCAGTATTCGCATTTCGAAAAGGTCACGATAGTCTTCAGGTGAAGGCATGTATATATATCCATCTTTGACGAGGTACTCGAATTCAAGCTGCTTCAGCACTTCACGTATCGGTGTTCGGCTGACTTCATAGAGTTTTGCGAGTTTGACCTCAGTCAGTTTCTCCTTCTTGTCGAACGTACCATTTAATATATCTTCACGTAGTTTTTCATATAGGGTTCTCTCCTGATCCATTTCTTCACCTCATCTACCAAAGATTATACAAGAAAAAAAGATTATATTAAATGTATACATTTTTATTGTTATAGTATACAATACTTTTTAAGTAAACGTTTCCAAAGGAGAGTATATTATGAAAATTGGATTTATTGGCTTAGGTATCATGGGTGCCCCGATGGTCAAGAACTTGCTGGAGAACGATTATACCGTAATAGTAAATGATTTGAATAAGGTAGCCGAGGAGAAGGTCATCGAGTATGGTGCCACTGCGGTCGGCAGCCTAAAGGAGATGGCAGAGCAGGCAGAAGCGATTATCACCATGCTGCCGAATGGTGCCATTGTAAAGAGTGTACTGTTCGACGGAGAAAATGCGCTCTCTCATCACCTTCAACCAGGTCAGTATGTCCTTGACATGAGCTCACTTGCGCCGACCGACTCTATCGAAATAAACAGTCGTCTACAGGAAAAGGGAGTTATATTTGCCGACGCCCCGGTGAGTGGTGGGGAAGCATTGGCCATCACTGGAGAGTTGTCCGTCATGATGGGATGTGACGAAGTGCATTTCCAAAAATTGAAGGAAGCTGTTGCTCCGATGGCGCAGTCCATCATCAGAGTGGGTGATGTGGGTGCCGGGAGTACGGTGAAGCTTGCCAACCAGATTATCGTTAATACGAATATCGCTGCATTGTCGGAAGCGGTGGTTCTGGCCAAAAGTTTCAACATCGACCTCGATGCGATGTTTGAGGCCATCAGGAATGGGCTTGCGGGCTCAAGTGTCATGGAAGCCAAGTTTCCGAAGATGATTGCTGAAGACTATACACCAGGCGGAACAATCAATATCAACTATAAAGATCTGCATAACGTTACGACAACAAGTGACCAAGAGAAGATAACGCTGCCCCTAACAAACATGGTGAAAGAGATGTACAAATCCGAAATCATCAATGGCAACGGAATGAATGATCACTCAGGCATCATCAAGCATATTGAGAGAATCAATGGAAAGTAGGAATAGATATGAACTGGGATATAGTGAATGAAGAGACAGATTGTAATGTAGAAAGGGATTTTGACCACTTCAATTACAAAGTTGTCGTATTGGATGATGACCCAACCGGCACACAGACTGTCAAAGATCTGAATGTGTACACCGCTTGGGACGAAGCGCTCGTTCGCGACGGCTTTTTATCCGATAATAACATGTTTTACATTATGACCAACTCAAGGGCATTGTCTCAAGCAAAAACCATCGCAGTGCATGAAGAAATCACACAGATGCTTGAGAAAGTGTCTGCAGCGCTTGATCAACCCTACCTCATCATCAGCAGAGGAGACTCGACTTTGAGAGGTCATTCTTATGTCGAACCGAAAACAATCCATGACCGAAGTTCCGATGGGTTTGATGCTGTTTTCCATATCCCGGCATTCTTTGAGGGTGGACGCTATACATATCAAGGCGTGCATTACCTAAAAGAAGGTGATGATTTCATACCGGTTCATGAAAGCGAATTCGCAAATGACTCCACATTCGGTTTTAACGCGGCAACCATGCAGCAGTATGTTGCGGAAAAGAGTGGTGTAGAAGTAGATGCAAACGAGGTGAAGCACATCGATCTCGATATGCTCAGAGGGTGTGATGATGCACAGCTTCTAGAATTTATCGATGGTCTCTCGGACTTCGACCAGGTCGTTGTGGATGCTGTAAACGATAATGATCTTGCGTTCTTCACTGCTGTTCTGATGGATTATTTGAATCGGGAAGATCGGAAATTCATATTTAGAACTGCTGCGTCCTTTGTCAAATCAATCTGTGCGACACCAGGAGAGGTGCTTGACCAGTCTCAGATGACGAGTCAGGATGACAAGAATGGCGGCATCATCGTTGTGGGTTCCCATGTCAAAAAGACGACCCAGCAGCTCGAACAACTGATCAGCGCTTCTGATATTGAAGCACTGGAATTCAGTGTATCGGAAGTAAAGGATACAGCAAGTCTTTCCGACTATATTGTGGATCAGAGAAAAAAGGCCGAGCAGCTGATCGAGGATGGCAAGGACGTCGTCATCTTCACCTCTCGTGAGCTGATCAGAACTGAAGATAGGGAAGAGAGTCTGAAGATATCGAAGCGAATATCAGAAAGCCTGGTCGCAATTGTATCGAACCTCGAGGTTAAACCGAAGTTTATCATCGCTAAGGGCGGCATCACTTCAAGCGACCTTGCGACTATCGGACTTGGTGTCAGGAAAGCACGTGTACTCGGTCAGGCGGAGAAAGGCATTCCAGTATGGCTGACGATGGCGGAGTCAAAGTATCCATCAATGCCTTATATCGTCTTCCCGGGCAATGTCGGTGACGCCGGGACACTGCTTGATGTTTACAGAAAACTGGACAAGGGAGAATCATGACATGTTACTGATCCTATTCATACTCGCACTGGCAGTACTATTCCTATTGATATTGCAGTTTAAAATTGAACCCTTTATTGCGCTGTTGATCACATCTTTCGGTCTGGCACTGGCAGTGCGGATACCGATCAGTGAGGCCTCCTCGATTATTGCTGGTGGTTTCGGAAACACCTTGGCAGGCGTAGGTATTCTCATTGGGCTTGGCATCGTCTTTGGTCAGTTTTTGGCCAAAGCGGGTGCAGTAGAGAAGATTGCTGAAGGCATCCTCTCCCTGACGGGTTCTAAAAAATCGCCCGCGGGTCTTGCTCTAACCGGTACAATCGTTTCTATCCCTGTCTTTTTCGATGCTGCTTTCGTCATATTAAATAAGGTCATTAAGAGTCTCAGTACAAAAACGGGCATTGCCCGGATCACTTTTGTAACCGCTCTCGCGGTAGGTCTAATCGTCTCTCATAGTATGGTAATTCCGACGCCCGGACCGCTTGTGGTTGCAGAGAACATCGGTGTCGATCTCGGTATCTTCCTAGTTGCTGGTATATTCGTTGCTGCAGTGGCAACACTTGTCGGTGGTTTTGGCTACGGAACGTTCATCGGTAGACGGATGAAGACTGAGGCAGCGGAAGAAATGGACGAGATGGTGGATGGTACTGAAGTGCAGACACCGCTAAGACAAATTTCCAAAAAGCTTTCTTTTGGACTTATTGCACTGCCGATCGTGCTCATTTTGAGTAATACGCTGTCCCAACTCTTCATCCCAGACCATCCAGTGTCATCATTCTTTGCCTTCGTAGGGGATAAGAACGTTGCGCTCTTGATTGCGGTACTCGTTTCATTGGTAGTGCTGAAACCTTATATCGCAGGTCCGTATAAGGCACAGTTCAATCAGTCAATGCAAGATGCCGGAGGCATACTCCTCATCACGGGTGCAGGTGGCGCGTTTGGGGCAGTCATCAATGCTAGTGGCATGGGAGACTACCTGATCGAAATGATGACCAGTTGGAATATACATATTCTGCTGCTTGCCTTCATTTTTACGCAGATACTCAGAGCATCACTTGGATCTGCAACAGTTGCCCTTGTGACTACTTCAAGTATACTCGGTCCACAGATCACTGAACTTGCAGTATCACCAGTGTTGTTGGCACTTGCTATCTGTTCAGGTGCAATCGGCCTATCACTTCCGAACGATTCTGGTTTCTGGGTCGTTAACCGTTTCGGTAATCTGACGGTGTCACAAACACTAAAAGCGTGGTCCCTTGGTGGATTTGTCGCTGGGTTAACGGGCATTACACTGGTCTATATCATGTACTTCATTGGACAAATTATATAAGTTTTTACGCCAAATCGCGGTCCTCGTCCTTCTTCGGACGATGACCGCGATTTAGTGTGCTTATCTGTTACGAATCGATAGACTGTATTGCGTATTCGATATTAGTAATATGGAAGCAACCAGGAACATGCCGAGTACTTGGGCATCGCCAGTAAATGCAGAGTAGACGACTAGTATGACAAGTGAAATGAAAAGCAGTGAGGATGTGCTGATATATGCTTTATAAAGACCATGGAGCATGACGTGACGCTCTCCCTCGTCTGATAAGGCAAGTAGCTTATCAGCATAGTGTTTATCGGATATATCAGGCAAATTTCTCTCAGGATACATTAATTTTGTAAGGGAAGGTACTAGTATTTGAATGATAAATGCCACGACAAAATTTATAATGGCAGTGATCAAAAACCATATAGGCATACCTACGATGGTCCCCATACCTAGGGCAAGAAAGCCTAAAACAGTTGAAATTCCGGTGATCAGCGTGAGATCTACAAACTTTCTATATTTATACTGTTCCATCATGTCTTCGTCAGCCCCTTTTACAGTGGCGTTCTTCCTAAGTTGAAAGAATTGATAAATCGCAATGAACGTGGAGAGAACAGCCAATATCAGCAGCGCTTTTGGCACCCATTCGCTATTTCCTAGAAACAATCCATCGGGATTCATCACAGTATAAGCAATGATGAATCCTGCAGCTGCGTATAACAGCAGTTTGAAAATGGTCTTCATTCAAAGTTCCTCCTCATCAAATATGAAAATCTCTTCTATCGGCTCGTCGAAAATTTTAGCAAACCGTTTGGCGATCAAAAGTGAAGGGACGTATTCTTCACGTTCAATCAGGCTAACGGTCTGTCTGGATATTCTGGCCTGTTTTGCCAATTGTGTCTGATTAAGTCCGTGTCGCGCGCGTAGTTCCTTCAAGCGTGTTCGCATCATTTCACCTCTTATAGATAGTGTAAATCATTATTGTCAATTTGACAAATATATTTGTCAAAAATTAAAAGGTTTAATATAGTCCATATATTTTCTGAATGTTGTGATATAATCCTCTGGAAACGAGTTTTACAGAGGGAGGGGAAAAGGCATGAAACTACTGACGTTTTATAGTGAAGGAAAGCTCAAACCAGGTGTTTTGACAGAGCGGGGTATTCTTGATATTTCAGGATCCTATCCGACCATGCTCGAAGCCATAGAACGTTATAGAGGGCTCGATGAGTTTCTTGAATTTGCGCTTGAGGAAGTATCTGACTTCTTTCTCGAACCGAGAGATGTAACGCTTGGTCCTGCCATTGACTGCGCCGAGAAAATCGTCTGTGTTGGTTTGAACTACAAAAAGCATGCAGAGGAATCGGGTATGTCTGCCCCAGATCGCCCTGTGCTTTTCAGCAAGTATAGAAACAGTCTATCTGGAAGTGGAGGGACTGTCGTGATTCCACGTGAGGCAAAGCAGGTGGATTATGAAGCGGAGCTCGCCATCGTTATTGGCAAAGAAGCGAAGAATGTGGCTGAAGCAGCGGCAGCGGATTATATTTTCGGCTACTGCGCAGCAAATGATCTATCTGAAAGAGCATTCCAGTTCAGAAGTGGCCAATGGCTTCTTGGAAAAAGTCTGGATGGATTCTGTCCGATTGGTCCTTATATCGTGACTGCGAATGAAATAGAAGATCCGAACAAATTGCGCATCCGCTCTAGCGTGAATGGTGAGGTTCGGCAGGATTCAAATACTAACGATATGATATTCAAGTGTGAAACGCTGGTCAGTTATATTTCACATTATATGACACTAAAGCCAGGAGACATTATTCTAACAGGGACCCCAGAAGGCGTAGCACTCGGCTATCCTGAAGACCGGCGCCCGTGGCTTCAGGATGGTGATGTTGTAACCGTTGAAATCGAGGGACTAGGCAGTCTGACAACACATATGGAGGCGAAATAGAATGCACTATGTTGTGCGCAATGTAGCATGGTTTACCGAGAGTGGATTGGAAGAGGGGAATATTGAGATCAGGAACAGCGAGATCATCTCGACAAACAGTAATACGCAAACTGAGAACGACATCGATGGCAGTGGGAAGTTTCTTCTGCCAGGGCTAGTAGACATGCATACACATATTTCAGCAGCGAGCGCTAAACATTATCTGGCTTCAGGCATCACTACAGTACGCAATACGGCCGGCAACTTTGAAATGCTCGAAGCCATTGATGGCTATGCACCGGAAGTTTATGCAACATATCGAATGATCGATGGGGAACCGGGCCTTTGGGGACCGACTTCCTATGGCAATATTTCAACGAACGATGCTGATGAAGCGCGCCGTGCTGTCGATGAACTCCACAGTCAGAGCGCCCGGTTTGTAAAGGTCTACGGCAATATTACAGAAGAAGTGCTCGAGGCGGTTGTTGATCAGGCTGGTAAGTATCAATTGCCTGTAGCAGCTGATTTTATCCATTCCAAAGATATAGACGGTGTGAAGGCAGCTAAAATGGGTGTTAGCTTTTTGGAGCATGCATCTGGAGTGCTGCAGAGTCTTTATCCAACGTTCCATTCGCAGATGTCGGCTGAAGACTTCGATAAAATCGTTGAAGAACGATTGGATGATAATCGAATGACTGAAGTTCTGAATGGGCTGCTTGATGCACAAGTTAAACTGGTGCCGACGTTGACTCTGTACCGTCACCTCGCTCGGGGCCGCACGTTCATACATAGTGGCATAGAAGCTTCCATTCAGCTGGCGCAAGTCATATCTGATGAAGTTCTTTCGATAGATGCGCAGTTTGAAAGAATAGACCCTCATGTCGATGAAGAAATGCAACGGCGTGAGTACTGGGCATATGAGAAAATTAAATATATCGTGAAACACTACATGGCTCTTGGGGGTGAAGTATATATTGGTACGGATGCACCTGCCGGCATATGGAACTACCCTGGTGTTTCATTGATCGAAGAAATGATAGAGTTCGAATCATTGGGGATTTCTCGGGGTGATGTCATTAAAAAGGCGACAGAGGACGCTTGCTTAAGAATGGGCTATGAAAATAGCGGCCGGGTGGCCGCAGGGTATACTGCTGATCTAATACTGCTCGACAAGAATCCTTTGGATGACTTGGCAAACCTTCTATCTGTCGATAGTGTGATCCGAGCAGGCAAATTACATAGTCTGAGAGATATTTATTCACATAAAATTGATAGCGCTGCACTCGAGCAGCTGTTTGAATCCCTTGTAGAACAGTATGGTGGATAAGAAGCATATTTATCGATAAAAATGATGACCCCTCCGCCCGATCGGGCGGAGGGGTCATTGTATTTTAGTCGGCTTGCATGCCACCATCGACATTGTACATTGAGCCGGTCACAAATGACGCATCATCAGAAGCTAGGAAGTAGACGACTTTGGCGACTTCTTCTGGTGTACCGAAGCGGCCGAACGGTATGCCTGCTTTGATGGCCTCACCGGACTTCTCTGGCTCTCCAGGCGATAGATTGTTCTGGATATCAGAAAGCATGTCTGTATCGATCGCTGCGGGTGCTACGGCATTGACCCGGATGTGACTGCCTGCGACTTCGAGTGCAGCAGTCTTTGTAAGACCAGCCACTGCATGTTTTGATGCAATGTATGCGGGCATACCCGCAGATCCAATATAAGCTGCGTTTGAAGCGGTATTGACGATACTGCCATAATCCTGCTTTTCCATCTGGCGGATGACATGCTTCATTCCGAGGAAAACCCCCGTCGTATTGATGCCCATCACCAGTTCGAAATCCTTCTTTTCAAGATCCTTGATTTCCTTGAACGGACCATTGATGCCGGCGTTGTTGAAGAAGATATCAACCTTGCCGAACATATCGACTGTTTCCTTTACGTAGTTCTCGACATCTTCTTCATTTGTTACGTCGGCTTTAATCAGATGAATGTTTTCGTTACCAAGATTCTCTTTCGCACGTTCGAGCGCCTCTTTGTTCAGATCGACGAGTACCACTTTCGCTCCACCGTCGAGGAACCGTTTCGCTGCTGCCTGGCCGATGCCACCTGCGCCACCTGTAATGAGTACAATATTGTCCTGCATTTTTAGCCTCCTAAATATTATGTCTATTTTCAATATAAAGTAAGCGCTTACAAATTACAACCGATAGGTTACATAACGATTTTAAGCAGACCATTTGATTTAAATGTTATTGCAAGGCACCATGAAATTATAAATACAAGGAGGCGAATTGAATGAAGGTGTTGGTTATTGGTGCAAATGGTCAGATCGGTAAGATGGTCGTGGATAAACTGAAGGAGAGTGAACATGAGCCAATCGCTCTGTTGCGCGAGGAAGCGCAAGTGGAAGCATTTGAAAACAACGGTGTAAGAGCAGTACTTGGTGATCTCGAACAAGACTTTTCTCATGCATTTGAAGGCATTGAAACGGTGGTTTTTACTGCTGGTTCGGGTGCACACACAGGCGCTGACAAGACCATTCTAATCGACCAGGAAGGCGCGATGGAGTCAATTGATCTTGCCGAGAAGCATGGCGTCCGCCACTTTATTATGGTGAGCGGTATGGGTGTTGAGAATCCAAGAGCTGTAGAAGGCAACATGCGACCATACTTGCATGCCAAGTTCCGCGCAGATAGACATCTCGAACAGTCCAGTGTCCCTTATACGATTCTTCGCCCAGGTCGACTTACCAATGGAAGTGGCAAGGGATCTGTTAATCTCTACGAATATAAAGGAGATGTCCAATATGGCGAGGTGCCACGCGAGGATGTTGCGAGTGTCCTCGTGGCAATCATCGATTCGAAACCAGAAAATAAGATACACTATCTAATCGAAGGTGACATCCCTGTTGCTGAACTCCTATAGATTAGGTTAATTATATCCCGAACACGTTCGGGATTTTTTATTTGCAAAAAGATAACGGTTTCATTTAAAAAAATTCAGAAAATGTAGAAAGTTGGGTCATTAAGTGTTAATGTATCGGTAATTATACTTTACCTGATGTTATAAGCAGGTGCTAAAGAAAGGTGAGACAATGAAACAGAAAACACGTGAACCGATTAGAAACTACAAGATCTGGCTTGGCTTTCTCATTATCTTTATCTTGCTTACCCCTTGGTATTTCCCTTCCGGAGGAGCGCCAATGTTGATTTATGGGGTACCAATCTGGGCACTAATTATTGTTGGTGCCACAATAACACTCTCTCTCTATATTACATACGTCATACGGTACCATTGGGATATCGAAGATGAAGAATCAGATCAGGAGGGGAAATAGATGGAACTGGCATTCTCCGGAACTTCCGGCATTCTGATCATGCTTTTCTACGGCGTCATCATGTTGTTGATTGGTGTCGTTACCTTCATAAGAAACAAGAAAGTACATAGCAGTCTCGAAGAGTATTATCTCGGTGGTAGAGGGTTTGGGACATTGGTCCTATTCTTCACTTTCTTTGCAACACAGTATAGCGGCAATACAGTAATCGGTTATTCAGCCGAGGCGTATCGCGTGGGATATGCCAATCTCGTCACTGTACCATTCTTTATAATGATTATTTTGGTCTATCTCGTCTTCGCACCGAGAATGTATCGGCTGAGCAAAAAGCATAAAATCGTCACCCCGGTCGACTTCTTAGATATGAAGTTCAAATCGAAAGCAGTCTCCATCCTAGCCGCCATACTCATGCTGTATGCGCTCGGCAACTTTTTACTTGAACAGCTGATCGCCATCGGCCAAGGTGTAGCAGGTCTGACAGGCGGCACTGTACCCTACCAGGCCGGTGTCGTATTCTTCATCATCATCATGATTGTCTATGGTTGGCTCGGCGGCATGCGCTCTGTAGCATATACCGATACGATGCAGGGTGTTGCCCTGTTGGTTGGTGTCTTTATGCTGCTGATCGGCACAATCATTTATTTTGGTGGACTGCCAGCAGCGGGGGACTATATCAGAACATATTCACCCGAAAATCTCGGTGTACCGGAAGGAGGCGGTCTAGTCAGATGGACCAACTTCCTCATTCTTGTCGGTATCGGTGCAGCCGTTTATCCAAATGCCATCCAAAGAATATTTGCAGCCAAGAATGAGCGGACGCTCAAACGATCGCTGACACAGATGGCATGGATGCCGTTTCTAACAGCCGGTGTCGTCTTTGTGATAGGTATTCTCGCTTATACTGCATTCCCAGATCTAAGTGTGGAAGAGTCGGAACAGATTGTCGGCATGATGGCGAGTGCCATCGCAAATCAGAATATCATCTTCTACATTGCCATGATCATGCTGTTCGGCGGTATCATAGCAGCCATCGTTTCCACTGCAGATTCTGTATTGTTGACGTTTTCTTCAATTATTTCAAAGGATATTTATGGGCGTTATATCAATAAGAGTGCCACAGACAACAGAAAGATTCTCGTCGGTAAGGTCATTGGTGTCCTAGTAGTCGGTTTCCTTCTGATGGTTGCCTGGAACCCGCCTGGCACACTCTATCAAATATTCGTACTTAAACTCGAAATTCTGGTGCAAGTTGCGCCTGCAATCATCATCGGCCTCTATTGGGAACGGAGTCATGCCAAGTCAGTATTTGTAGGGATGCTCATCGGTGCACTAGTCGCAGCCGCCTTCACCTTCTTAAGCTTTACACCTCTTGGCATCTTCAGTGGTGTTTGGGGACTGATCATCAATTTGATCATCTATATCAGCGGCAGTCTCCTGTTCGGTAAGGCATCTTCTGAATCTGTAGAAACCGATATACTAAAAGTCGGGAACTCAGCCCATTCTGTAAGGGGATAGAGAACATAAGTAGAAGCACCCATTCCAATCTGGAGCGGGTGCTTCTTTATGCTGCGGAAATGAATTGAAACCCTTTTCATATTTTCGTTGACATTACTTCGAGTGCGTATTATATTAGGAACAAGTTCATATATAAGAACGCTGTTCACATATGAGAACGCATCTAAAGAAATAACACAAGAAGTGAGGTGCAGTCATGTCGGTAAAATCTGCAGAAAGAGTATTGGATATCATCGAATACTTAAGTCGTATGGAAAACGGAGTTTCTTTGATGTCACTTTCAAAAGAATTAGAAATTCCAAAGAGCAGCATGTCCCAGCTTCTCCAGACGATGGTCGGTAGAGGGTATCTGACAAAATCGGAAAGCAATCTCTATAAACTGGGTCATAAGCTGATTATTGCAGGAAATAAGGCCCGTACAAGCAATGATATATACAGCGCGAGCTTACCGATACTCAAAGACAAGATCGCATTAACAGGGGAAACGATGTTTCTGGCCATAAGGTCTTCGACCGAAATCATATACCTAGCCAAGGTGGACAGTGACCGTGCCCAAAGAACGACAGCGCAACCTGGTACACGCAAACCGCTCCATTCAACAGGGCTCGGCAAAACCTTCCTAACCTTCGAAGCAGAAGATATTAGAGACGATCTGCTCGAGCGTATGGATTATGAAAGGTTCACTAGTCATACGATAACGGACGCCCGAACTTTGAGGACAGAGCTCGAAAAGTACAAAGCACAAGGTTACGTGGTGGACGACGAAGAGGGTGAAGAAGGTGTCTATTGTTTAGCTGCGCCGGTCTACAACGACGCCGGTCACATCATCGCGGCCGTCAGTTGCGCAGGCAATAAGAACCGGATGCTAAAGAACGAAGCAGCTATTGCAGATTACATTATGCAAGCAGGCAGGGAGATTTCAAAGACGCAAGGACACAATAGTGGATGATGGAATACTTGATCCATTATCTCAAAATGGGAGAGGCGGCAGTGGAATGTACGTTATTCTAATAGATTCAGGTACAACCAATACGCGCATCCGAATAGTGGATGAACAATCGAAAACAGTGATTGATGCATTGAAGATAGAAGTGGGCGTCAAAAACGCCGCTATGGATAAGAGCAACAAGGGGCTCAAGACAGCCATCGAACAAGGTATTAAGGAAGTGCTCGATAAAAATGCACTTGAAATATCAGATATCGGCCATATCATTGCTTCAGGTATGATTACTTCGAATCTTGGGCTCAGGGAGGTGCCACATATTGTCGCTCCCGCTAATGTCGATGATTTCAGAAAAGGCATGGAGAAAGACGAAATCTATGGCATTTCCTGCTACTTCATCCCGGGGATGAAAAATAAGGCGATCGATGGAAGCGGTACCTTGGAGGAAATCCGAGAGATGGATATCATGCGGGGTGAGGAAGTTGAAGTGTTTGGCTTGCTTGAACAGATGGATATTAGCGGAGAAGGTGTCATCGTGTTACCCGGTTCCCACACGAAGTTCGTCAGAGTGAGTAAGGACAAGCAACTGATATCCTGCTTTTCGACATTGGGTGGTGAACTGGTACAAGCAGTTCAAAGCAATACCATCCTCTCGAGCTCACTTGAGGATGGTTTGATAGATACACTGGAGACTGAGCACTTGGAAAATGGATACTTAAAGGCGAAGACAGAAGGACTGACACGGTCCCTCTTTGGTGTCCGACTACTTGATATGTATACGGCTGTATCTGGTAATCAGCGGGCCAACTATCTGCTCGGTGCCATCTACCACGAAGATGTCCAGGCGCTGAAATTCTATACAGACGGTCTTGATCTCGACTGGCTTATCGTAGGGGGATCAGAAATTTTGAAGAACAGCATGTCACATCTCCTTTCGCTTGAGTTTTCTGATAAAAAGATTATCAAGGCCTCACAAGAAGTAGTGGAGCAGTCCTACATCACAGGCTCTATCATGATACACGACAATCACTAGTTTAATTGACCGTATCAGATTAAAAATACTCGATATAGAACTTGGAGGATGGATATGGCACCCAAAGTTTTAATAATGAAGCCGATACCTAAAGATGTTGAAACATTCATCGCTGGATACTGTGACTATGAAATATGGGACAAGAACTATCCAATGCCCGAAGACACATTGCTGGAAAAGCTCGCTACAGTGGATGGGCTGATGCCAGCTAAAGAAAAGATAGACAGCGCATTACTTGATCAGGCATCGAACCTCAAGATTATCTCTAATATTTCGGTTGGTTACGCCAACTTCGATACGGATGAAATGAGAAAGCGTAACATCATGGGCACGAACACGCCCTATGTACTGGACGAAACAGTGGCCGATACGGCATTCGGTCTGATGCTTCTAGCGGGGCGTAAATTTTCGCTGCTTGATCGCTACGTAAAGACGGGGCAATGGAAAGTGAAGGATGATCCGATATTTCTCGGGAGAGATATCCATCATGCGACACTTGGGATCTTCGGCCTCGGCAGAATTGGTGAGAAGGTCATCCGTCGTGCTGTCAGAGGATTCGATATGAATGTCATCTACCATAATCGATCACGGAATGAAGCGGTCGAGAAAGAATATGATGTCGAATATGTCAGCAAAGAGGATTTGCTCAAGCGCTCAGACTTTATTTTAACGCTATTGCCGTTAACGGAGCAGACGACAAATTATATCTCACACGAAGCGTTTGATCTGATGAAGGAAGATGCATTCCTGATTCATCTCTCCAGAGGAAAAGTGGTCGATGAGGCAGCTCTGATTAAAGCACTCGAAGAGAACCGGATTGCGGGGGCTGGCCTCGATGTCTACGAAGAAGAGCCAGTATCCCCTGATAACCCGCTACTCGGCATGGATAATGTGGTTACACTCCCTCATGTGGGTTCTGCCACCGAGCAAACACGCGATGACATGGCTATGCGCGCAGCCGAGAACCTGATTCAGGGACTGCAGGGCGACAAACCGAAAGACCTGATAAAAGAACTCGATACACTCAAATAGATAAGAACAGATGAATCAAATAGAAGATAGGTGGAGAAATCTATGACAGTACTCGAAAAAATCAAGAACCATAAGATGATTGGCATACTGCGTGGTTATGACACGGATGATGCGGTGAAGATTGTGGATGCACTCGTACAAAACGACTTCCGGGTCATCGAAGTGGCACTCAATTCTCCGAATGCAAAAGAGACGCTTAAGTCACTGAAAAAGCATTTCGGCGATGACATCACACTTGGCGCTGGTACTGTGCTGACTGTTGAGGATGCTAAAGAGTGTATCGATATTGGCGTTGAATTCTTGTTGGCACCAGTGTACGGCGAGGCAGTACTTGAGTTCGCGAATCAACAAGACATCCTGTATATACCTGGGTGCTACACACCGACTGAAATGTACGATGCCCATATGAAAGGGGCTAAAATGATTAAAGTTTTCCCAGCGGGTCAGCTTGGATCAGCTTATATCAAGGACGTACTGGCTCCAATGAATGACCTCGTTCTTCTGCCGACGGGCGGAGTGAGCGAAGAGAATATCAACACGTTCTTTGAAGTCGGTGCAGCGGCAGTTGGTATCAATTCTGCCCTTGTTCCTTCGAACCGGACAGTAGACGATGAGCTTGTAGCGGAAATTGGTGAACGTGTTCAAAAACTGAAAGGCAAGGTGGAGTAGTATGAAGATTAAAAGTTATGAGATGTTCACAGTGCCACCAAGATGGCTGTTTTTAAAAGTCGAGACGGATGACGGACTCATCGGCTGGGGTGAACCGGTCATCGAAGGTAAAGCAGCGACTGTAAAGGCAGCAGTCGCCGAGCTGATGGATACGATTATCGGCAAGGATCCGATGAATATTGAAGGCATCTGGAACGAACTTTACCGTTCAGGATTCTACCGCGGGGGTCCGATTCTCATGAGTGCGCTTGCTGGCATCGACCAGGCGCTATGGGATATCAAAGGTAAATACTACGATGCACCGGTCCATCAACTACTCGGTGGTAAAGCAAGGGAGAAAATCAAGGTGTATTCATGGGTCGGGGGCGACCGTCCACAAGATGTGGGCGCAGCCGCATTGGAACTGAAGAATACCGGCATCACAGCCGTGAAGATGAACGCAACAGAAGAGCTGCAGTATATCGATTCCTACAGCAAAGTCGACGAAGTACTTGAACGCGTCGCTTCCATCCGCGAGGCTTGCGGGAAGGACTTTGGCATCGGCATCGACTTCCATGGTCGTGTCCATAAACCAATGGCGAAAGTGCTCGCAAAGGAACTGGAGCAATTCAGACCGATGTTCCTAGAAGAACCAGCGCTGCCTGAGAATAATGAAAACTTGCGGGATATTGCGATGCATACATCCATTCCCATCGCGACAGGTGAACGCATGTTCTCGAAATGGCAATTCAAGACTTTGCTTCAGGACGGTTATGTGGATATCATCCAGCCGGATTTGTCACATGCTGGTGGGATCACCGAATGCAAGAAGATCATCTCGATGGCTGAGGCCTATGATGTGGCGGCTGCACCTCACTGTCCACTCGGCCCGATTGCGCTTGCAGCCTGCATCCAAGTCGATGCGACGTGTCATAATGCAGTCATCCAGGAGCAGAGCCTCGGTATTCACTACAACAAAGGCAATGATATTTTGGACTACGTAACCGATGCTTCAGTCTTTGAGTATACAAAGGGGCATGTTGAAGTACTCGATAAGCCAGGTCTTGGCATTGAGATTAACGAAGACTATGTCAGAGAGCGCAGCCTTGTTGGTCACAACTGGAAGAACCCGGTATGGAAGCACGAAGACGGCAGTATCGCAGAGTGGTAATAAGAAAGGGGAATGAATAATGTCTAATGAAGTGTGGTTGATTATTGCGACCGTTATTGGAATCGCTTTACTATTGTTCCTGATCATGAAAGTACAGCTTCACGCTTTTGTAGCATTACTGATCGCATCACTCTTCATCGGCCTGGCGACAGGCATGAGCCCGATGGACATCATCGGTGTCATTGAAAGCGGTATGGGTGGTACCCTCGGCTTCATCGCAGTGGTCGTCGGTCTCGGTGCCATGTTCGGTGAAGTACTCAAAGTCTCCGGAGGTGCCGAGCGATTGGCGCTCACACTGATCGACAAGTTCGGTGAGAAACGCTCGCAGTGGGCACTCGGTTTTACAGGTTTTCTCGTCTCAATTCCAGTTTTCCTGGATGTAGCGCTCGTCATCCTGATCCCGATTGTCTATTCACTAGCTACAAAAACCAGGAAATCGCTGTTGTACTATGGTATACCGCTACTCGCAGGTCTTGCTGTTGCGCATAGTTTCGTCCCACCGACACCTGGGCCGATGACCGTTGCTGCAATGCTTGGCGTCGATCTCGGCTGGGTTATCCTCTTCGGTATCGCAGCAGGTATTCCTGCTATGATTCTGGCGGGTCCTGTATTCGGTAAATTCATTGGTAACAGAATTCATCTCGAAATCCCGGATTATCAAAAGCTTGAGGAAGATGTCAGCGCCATGCAGAAGGAGCGCGACATGCCAAGCTTCAAGCTAGTATTCTCACTCATCCTGATTCCGCTTGTCCTAATCTTAGCCAATACCGTAACTGGTGCGATTGTTGGAGATGAGTCCACAAACCTCTTTGCTGAAAGTATCCAGTTTGTCGGACACCCATTCGTGGCACTGATCATCACGGTGGTACTGACATTCATGCTACTCGGTACACGTCGTGGCTACACAAGAGGGGAAGTGCAGGAGATTGCGACGAAAGCACTTGAACCTGCAGGTATCATCATTCTGATCACCGGTGCAGGTGGTGTATTCAAGGAAGTGCTGATTCAAAGTGGTGTCGGCGACGTTATGGGTAACCTGGTTGTTGGCGTCGGATTGCCGCTTGTCATTGCTGCATTCCTCATCACAACATTTGTCCGTGTGGCTCAGGGCTCTGCAACAGTAGCGATGGTTACAGGTGCTGGACTCATGTCACCGATTATCGCTGTTAGCCCCGTCACGCAACCTGAACTTGGTCTGATTGCGATTGCGATCGCAAGTGGTGCAACAGTCCTCTCCCACGTCAATGACTCCGGTTTCTGGCTGGTCAACCGATTCTTCGGGATGACTACCGGCGAAACGCTGAAGTCGTGGACGGTCATGGAGACCATTATCGGACTAACAGGCTTTGTCGTTGTACTGATCATCAGTATATTCATATAACTCTAAACCCCATGCGGTGCATGGGGTTTTTGTGTCCAGCAGCAAAAAAACATATAATAGAAATAACAGATTAAATGAGGAGGAGAAGGCATGAAGAAATATATGATGGGTCTTGATATCGGGACGACGGCGGTGAAGGCGGTACTGTTCAATACGACGGGGCAATACGTCGATAAAGAGACCGTCCACTACCCACTCCACACACCGAATGTGCATACCGCTGAGCAGGATCCGGACGAGATTCTCATGAAAGCGATCCAGGCAATCAAAGTACTCGTCGCGCGTAACGAGTGCAGTAACGACATCGAATTCATCTCATGTTCATCCGCCATGCATAGTCTCATTCTGCTCGATCGCTCCGGCAGTCGGCTGACAGAGTGCATTACATGGGCAGATCGTCGCAGCGAAGATGTCGCTGAAGCTTGGAACACCAAAAAAGGTGTAGACATATATAGACGGACAGGCACACCGATCCATCCGATGAGTCCATTCATCAAGCTGCTCTACTTCAAGGATGAAGCACCTGAAATGTATAGCCGCATTGGCAAGATAGTCGGCATTAAGGAATACGTACTGCATCACTTAACAGGACTTTATGGCGTCGACAAGTCTATCGCAAGCAGCATGGGTATGATGAACCTTGAAACGTCCGAATGGGACGCAGAGTTGCTTGAGCTGCTCGAACTTAGCCCAGAGCAGCTACCAAATATCGTTGATACGACGCGTGCCTATACGCCGACTAATACGGCCACAAGCCACCTTGGTATCACTGGAGATACAAAGATTATCATCGGGGCAAGTGACGGCGTACTTGCGAACCTCGGGGTCAATGCCATTGAGGAGGGCGATATCGCAATCACAATTGGTACGAGTGGCGCCATCCGCACAGTCATTGATGCACCAAAAACGGATCCGAAGATGCGCACGTTTTGCTATCATCTGACGAACGATCATTACGTCATCGGCGGGCCCGTGAACAATGGTGGTGTTGTTTTGAGGTGGATTCGGGACGAGCTATGCCAGGAAGAAGTTGGCGAGGCCGAATCGAAGGGTAAAGATCCATACGAGGTGATGACCCAGGCCGCAAAAGATGTTCCGCCTGGCAGTAATGGTCTCATCTTCCACCCCTACCTCGCCGGTGAGCGTGCGCCGCTGTGGAATGCAAAGGCAGTCGGTTCTTTTTACGGCATGACGTTGTCCCACAGTAGGAGCCATATGATCCGTGCAGCGATGGAAGGGGTGGTATACAACCTCTATAGCGTCTATCTTGCACTCCGTGAGCAGATGAATACTGTTAAGAGCATAAAGGCGAGTGGGGGATTTGCTAGAAGTGAAATGTGGAAACAGCTTATGTCGGATGTGTTCGGTGAACGACTGACAGTACCAAAGTCCTACGAATCGAGTGCATTTGGTGCTTGTCTGCTCGGCCTGCACGCGATTGGGAAGATGGATGACTTGAACGCGGTGGCAGGTTTCGTTGGCGAAAGCGATGCTTATGCGCCGGATGAAAAAGCATATATGAAGTACCAGGACATCATGAGTGTCTATATAGAAATCGGCCGCGCATTGGAGCCGTTCTATGACAGAATGGATGACATTAGATAAGGAGGTGATTTCGTGAATCTACATCATTTTTTTACCCATTTTCTCGAAGAGAATGAACTGATCCGAGCCAACCTGGTCAATGATCAGCAGTTTGAATCAAAGGAAGCACTCGTTCGCTACAAGGAGGCAGAAGTAGACGCTCTTGGTGCAGATTCGAAAGTAGCAGGCATGCTGACGATGACTGAAATCGAACTGATCAGTTATCTGATCGACATGACACCAGACGATAATCTGCATTACGTCGCTTACGATGTCAAACTGTATCCGGTACTCATCGACTATCAGTATGTACTTGAAGCAGGCGGGGGGACCGGTGCCATCCATCATGTCATCATCCGGTCACTGCATAGTGTACTTAAGGAGAGCGGAATCATTCCCGCCCACCCGATGTACATCCATAAGGATGATCCACTTGATCCCGAAGAAATCAGCCAGCTACATCATATCTACAAAGGACCGATCTATTGGCTCTATGACAATTTGACTTGGCGGATGCTCCGAGCCATGTTGAAGCGGCTGAATGTAGAGCCAGATGGGCATCAGAAAGAGGACTATTTGCGCCATATGACCGCTGTCATCACGCATCCGAAATATCTTGAAAGCATCCTGCTCCAGTTAGGTATGGCGGAATATACAAGCATTCGGGAAAATGTTGAAAAAAGCTTCAATGTATATGAAGCGAGCTCCAGATGGGAAACGGCAAAGGAGATCGGTCTGCTCGTCAAGGTCCATGCAGATCACTACGTCATGCATGAGGACGTGAGACAGGCACTCGAACAGGTCGATTTCAAGGCTGTTGAAGCAAAGCTTCAGCAAGGCGCATCCGTCAATAGAGACCGAAGTGGTGACTACAATGCGCACGTCATCCGTCTGATGGTGGAGGACATCGACTTTGAAATTGTCCGAACCCTACTTGTGCCGGCAGGCATCAACTTTTTCGAGCTGCACCTTATCATCCAAAAGGCGATGGGGTGGCAGAGAAAGCATGATAGCGTCTTTAAAGCTGGTGGCATGATTATAATGGAAAGTACCAGCCAGCTCACGGCATACGCTGGTGCAGCCCACTGTCTCGTTGCGAGCTTTACTCAAATCGATGGCGTATTCGACCAGTATAATCCGATTGAATACAGCTACGGAGAATCCTACCGCGTGCAAGTATCTATTGAAGATACGACGAATATACACCGTAGGATTCCAAGCATCAGTGATTATGCGGGACCGGCACCGATTGAAAATATCGGAGGTGCCGGTCACCTGTCTAGCGTGCTGCGCGTGCTCGATGATCCGAAACATCCTGATTACGCCCGCACGTATGAGAAGGTTCGGGCGACGAATTTCAGGGAACGTTATCCCATTACAGCTATCAATAACCAGCTCGAGAAACTGTTCAGAAAGTCGCACCCGGTGACTGAGTTTAATGCCAATGAAGCGGATATCTGATCATTCATTTTAAGGAGGCTCATATGGAACAGCAGAAAATATACAAGTTGTTTACCGGCGGTGTCAAAAAGGCGGGCCAGAAGGATGCGGCAGATAGGATGGAGCGGGAGTGGGAGAGTGCCATTTTCAAAACCGCTGAAGCAGGAGCGGTCTACTTGACCCGCACTGGATTTGTCGGCGATGATGTGGCGGACAAGAAGAATCATGGCGGACCCGAGAAGGCTGTGTTTGCCTATCCGGTCAGCCACTATGAGTCTTGGCAACGTGAGCTGGATGCAAGTATCGCAATCGGCGGTAACGGGGAGAACTTTGCTGTCATGCACATGGATGAATCTACCGTTTGTATTGGGGATACATATCAGATCGGTAGCGCGACTATTCAAGTTTCCCAGCCGAGGCGTCCTTGCTGGAAACCGGCACGCCGTCATAACGTACTCGACCTGGCACTGCGCATCCAGAAGACTGGCCGTACAGGCTGGTATTTCAGGGTGATTGAAGAAGGGGAGGTAGCGAGCGGAGATGTCTTCCAACTTATCAGTCGCCCGCATCCTGACTGGTCGATTGAGGCATGTAACGAAGTCATGTACAATCAGCAAGATAATATTGGACTCAATGAGAGTCTCGCCTCACTTGAACTTCTGGCGGAAAACTGGAAGGCCACCATCAGAAAACGGCTTTCTGGTGACGAAGGGGATAGCGAAAGTCGGGTCTTCGGTCCTAATAGGTAAGAGCCCCTAGGCAAAATTTTACTGATATAAATTTCGGGATTCTTTCACATCTCAATCAAGATAAATTCAGAATCATTGTAGTCTGGCCACCGAAAAGATATCTATAAATGACAACCAGCCTGTCCTATTAAGGCTGGTTTTTTACAGGCAGAACATTTGAAAGCGTTCTCTTATGAGGCGTACAATTAAAATGTAAGGATTAAAACAACTGGAGGATTCTACAATGAAAAGACTAGAAGGTAAGGTTGCTGTAATTACAGGTGGAACGGGCGGTATCGGTAAAGTGACCGCAGATAAGTTCATGGCAGAGGGTGCTAAAGTCGTATTGGTAGATATTTCTGAAGAGGCACTATCAGAAGCAAAAGATGCGCTCTCTTCACAAGGTGAGTTGCTTACCGTGCAGGCTGATGTGACTAAAGAGGATGACGTAAAGAACTACGTGCAGAAGACTCTTGATCAGTTTGGTAAGATCGATATCTTCTTCAATAATGCAGGCATCGAAGGCAAAGTGGCACCAATCATTGAGCAGGAAGTAGAAAACCTTGATAATGTGCTTAATGTCAACGTACGTGGAGTCTTACTTGGTATGAAACACGTACTGCCAAGCATGATTGATCAGGGAAGCGGCAGTGTTATTAATATGTCATCGGTCGCTGGACTCGAAGGTAGTCCGGGGGTTGCACCATATATTGCTTCAAAACATGCAGTTGCCGGTCTGACCAAGACCGCAGCATTGGAAGTTGCAGGCAACAACATCAGAGTCAATTCGGTCCACCCATCTCCCGTCAATACACGCATGATGCGTTCACTTGAAGCAGGGATGGAAACCAATGAGGAAGCACTGGCAAAGACCATTCCGCTTGGTCGATACGGAGAATCTGACGATATCGCCAATCTCGTTTTATTCCTAGCATCCGATGAGAGTACTTTCATCACCGGTGCACAGTATAGAGTCGATGGCGGTATGGGTGCATAGATTAGAAATATGTATGAGTAAAAGGCATGCCTCCCTATTTGGGAGGCATGCCTTTTTGTTACTCTTGCTTTAATTGAAATGAATAGTGTGGGGAGTATCAGTTAGACTTCTGACTGATACTTTAAACGCCAATGTTAGTTAAAGCCAATCTCCTACATCACACTGCTGAACCATAAGCCGAGCCCAGTCCCGATATAGTTGCCGATGATGTATCCGAGTGTCCCGACAATCAGTATCGGGCCGACAAGTTTGGTCCAACCCCGAGAAATGGCCATGGCAGCTGCGGTGGTTGGTCCGCCAATATTGGCATTACTTGCGAGTATAATCTCCTCAAGATCGAACTTGAACAGTTTACCCATCGAGAACGACACAAGCATATTGATAACGACAATGGTTGCGGCAAATACAAAAATGAGTGGCGCATTCTGTAAAAGTAGCGGTATCGAAGCAGGGACACCGATGACGACGAAGAAAATATAGATCAGGAAAGTACCAATCTCCTGGGCACCGTTGATCCGTTCAAAATATTTAGGGACAAGCGACACAACCAACAAAGTCAAAGTAGTCAGCATCAAGTAGTTGTCACCGATCACCGCCCGGAGAATCATCATGAATGTATTTGTATCTTCAGGAATCAGGTTTCTAAATACTTCTGCCAGTTTGAATGACACAGCGACGATGACAAATGATGTCCCGACAGCCATTGCGATATCACTTAAGGAAATCTCTTTGCGCTTCCAGTAGGAAGCAGCCGCCGTATCACTCGTATCTGAGCTTTTTTCTACTTCATCCAGGTGTGGCGTGGCAAAACGCTTCTTGATAAAACCGATGGCCGGGATTGTGATCAGCACAAAGAAATAGACGGCCATCAAGAAGTTGTCTGCAACGACTGCAGAAGAGACCATCACCTCAGGAACCTCGAATCGAGAAGCGAGCGCGGCGAAGTTGACGCCTCCCCCGGTATAAGATCCTGTAATCATTGCCGCAACGTGAGGCAATCCAGGGATCATATCTTTCAACAAGAAGAATGCAGTGATCGAGCCTGCCACGGTACCGACAGTACTGATCAGAAAGATAAGCAGTAGCCGCCCGCTTTCCTGCCAGATCCGACGGATGTTCGTTTGGAATAACAACAACGGTATAGAGAGCGGCACGACATAGCTCCACACGGCGTCGTAAACTGCTGCCTCAATCGGCAGAATACCTAAGTTGGCTAGTAGCATAGCGCCGAGTAGTGCAATGATGGCCCCCGAGAGTTTGGATGCCCATTTGAACCGTTGTTCGAGATATATAGATACCGCTGCCCAACCGACTAGGAAGGCCCATAAAAGCCATGTTTCATCTGGTGATATTAAAGAATTCATATTTCAGTCCCCTTTGTTTGAACTCAAAATTTTTAATCTCTTTTATAAACCATATCTCCATCAATGAATGTATACATGATCAGCGCATCCTCAAGTACGATATCGTCATCTAATGGATTTTCATCAAGCAGAACGAAGTCCGCTGCTTTACCGATTTCAACAGAACCATTTTCACTTTCTGTACAGTTGAGCTTGGCGCCACTGATCGTCATTGCTTTCAATGCTTCAAAGCGTGTCAATTTCATATCTTCACCGAGCACCCGACCGCTTTTCGTCATGCGATCACAGGCAATGCGTATCGTATCGAGTGGCGAGATGGGGGTGACCGGACAGTCAGAATGGAGTGTATAGAGTACGCCGAGATCTTCCGCCCAACGTGCCGGGTCCATTTTCTCGGCGCGCTCTGGTCCAAGGAATTTTTCGTAATGCTTATCTCCATAATAATAGAGATGATTTGTGAAGAAAGACCCTTCGATGTTGTTTGCCTTCATCGCTTCGATATCTTCGTATTTGCCAGTCTGGATGTGTTCAACCCGCGTCACTTTTTCGTAGTCGGAATCTGCATTAACTTTGGCATAGGCTTTGATGATGGATTTGATAGCCGCATCACCGTTGCCGTGTGTCGTAAGTGGATACCCGCGGCGTGCGAAGTCCATGTAGAGCGCTTCGAGTTTCTCCTGCGGGATGATGATGTGACTTTTATCATCGACATTATAATAGTTCTCAGTGAGTGCGGCTGTATTGATTTGGATGGAACCGTCCTGGAAGAACTTTGCACTGTCTAGCGTACATTGCCCTTGGGATAGATCTTCTATCTGTTGCTTCAGCTCATCAAAAGAAAGTTCCTTGAGCGACTCTGATTCAAGCATCAACTGATAGTCGATCATCAGACGGAGCTTCATAGCGTTCTCCTGCTTAATATAGGCCATAAACGCATCATAGTCGTCTTTGCCATGCGCCAGGCCGACACATGCTTCGCTTGCTGTTGTGATTCCTTTTGAAATATAGTCTGATTCTGCTACAGCCAGTGCTTCGATCATCTCCGCTTTGGATGGCTTTGGTAAGTGGGGGAGCATCATCTCGACTGCTGGCAACTCGAACAGTAGACCATTCAATCGGTCGTCTGTCCGTGCAAAGTAGCCACCGTCAGGATCAGGTGTTTCTTCATTGATTCCTGCAATTTCAAGAGCGCGTGAGTTTGCAACTCCCATATGTGCTGAGCTATGGCGGATATAGATGGGGTGTTCTGTCGAGATCGCGTCTAACTCATCAATGGTGATGTGGCGATCTTCCGCCAGTTCGATTTCACTGTAGCCATGACCGACTACCCATTCACCGGCAGGTGTAACATCCGCACGCTGTTTCAGTGCAGTTTGTATTTCACCAATGTTTCCGACTGCCTGTGGTGTCAGTTCGACGAGGGATTTATACAAGCCATAAAGTAACAGGTGGCTGTGTGTATCGATGAACCCTGGAATGAGGAAGCGTCCTTCGGCATCCAATACATCTGCTTCGTCTTCAGTAATCTCTTCCTCAATCTGGATGAATTTACCGTTCTCAACTAGGATGTCACCAAGGTACGGCGTAGTCCCGACCATATCGATGATATTTGCGTTTTTAATCAGTAGCTTCGTCATTGTTTATCCTCCAATGTCGGATTGTGCAGTTTTTCGAAATAAGCAGCTTGTACCGTTTCAGACGCCGAATGCTTGGTCATGAGGCTGACCGAAACCAGCAGGATGAACGAGATCAGGAAGCCAAACAAGGCATGATCCATACCGATCGGCAAGAACGGATAGGCGAGGACGAGGACGGCTGTCCCGATCATACTGACGAGCACACCAGTCTTCGTGACCCCCTTCCAGAACATAACCGCAAGGAATGGAAAGACGATGACAGTTGCCGTCAGCCTCAACGCCCACTGGTAGGTCGTTGCGATATCTTCAACCGTATAGGCGAACAGACATGCAAGGCCTGTGATGATCAGAACCGAAATACGTGAGAAGAACAGCATACGTTTGCCGCCTGCATTACGATTGATGAAGTTCTTATAGAAATCGATGGTCAGGTTGCTTGATCCCTGCAGGATAAACGATGTAGCCCCTGTCATCAGTGCTGCCAATAGGCCCAAGAAGACCAGGCCACCAAGTGGGCTAGCAAGCAGGAAGTCGGTGACATACGAGAAGACGAGGTCCGGTGCCAGGTTCGCCGGTACAAACTGTCGTGCAGCCAAACCGATCAGGAATGGAAGGAATGCAATCAGCCCTGCGATGATGAATCCGAGTGCATTGGCCCCCACGGCAGTCTTTTCGTCCTTCGCAGCGAATATGCGCTGCCACGTCGACTGCCACACGAGATAGAAAGGACCGACAGAGAGGGCATAGAGCAAGATCTCACCGTAGCCGTCAGGCCCAGCAATGCTCAAGTACTCCGGCGCACTGGCTTCAAATAATCCACTAAAGCCTCCCACATGGGATACGGTCACAATGGCGAGCACTACAACACCGAGTATGATGATAATCGACTGGATCGCGTCTGTCAGAATCGTTGCCGGCAGTCCACCGATAATCGTAAAGATTAAAATAACAACGAATGAAATGAAAATACCTACCGGTAGACCAACACCAAGCGTGATGTTGAATACGGTCGACATACCCACCATCTGCAGGGCAGTGGTCGGTACAGAATAGATGAAAGCGGACAAGATAGAAGGTACGATGCCCGCCTTGCCACCAAATCTGACGGTAAACAGATCAGCCAATGTGATGAGCCGCTGGCGACGTAGTGGTTTGGCGAAAACGAGAATCAGTATAAGCGAGAAGACGATGGCGACAAAAGCGAACTTCCAGTAGCCCGATAATCCGACCGTAAAGCCAAGCCCGACCCAGCCAATGAATACTGCGGCGCCACAGAAAGTACTGATGATCGTTCCAGTAATCTTCCAGAAACCGGTGTTCCAACCGCTGATCAGATAGTCTTCGTAAGTATGAATCTTTCTAAAGTAATATGCTGCGATACCGAGCATGAAAATAAAGTACAGGACAAAATAGGTTATGTACCAACCCAATATGAATCAACTCCGATTTTTAGGATGCCTTAAATTATATAGTAAAGTACGATGAATTTCTAATTCGGCTTACCTCTGTGAGTGTTTTTTAGAAGACACTTCCATAGCTGACAGTCTTTATGGGGGAAATCGAATCTCTAAGATTTTTTCATATAATTTATTATATTTTTTGAATTAATTAATAAAAAATTACATAATAATATGGAATAATAAATAGCGGGTATCAGTATGTATGAAGTAGGCATTTTCTAATGTGGGATGCTTTGAGAATAGTTGTATCCAAACGACGCATCCTTAAGGGGGCTGCCTACAGTTATTTGGACGAAATTAAAATTAAATGAAGTGGAGAGAAAAGATATGGAACAGATATTTGAAGTGGGTCAGCTGAAATCAAATGGTCACTATGCATTGGCTAGTGTACATGGAGATGTAGTTTATGTTTCAGGACAGTTTTCTATCGATCCAGACACGAATGAAAAAAAGTTTGATGATATTGAAGCAGAGACACTGCGCGCCTTAGGCAATGTAGAACGGATTGTAGAATCTGCAGGAAGCAAAAAGGAAAATATATTGCGTATGACAATTTACATTCCTGATGTGCAATTGTGGGACCGGGTAGATGCCGTCTATAAAGCGTTTTTCGGTGAGCATCGGCCAGCACGTACTGTTGTTCCTACTAACGAACTGCATTTCGGATTTAAAGTTGAAGTGGATGCCATCGCGTACATATAGTTTTTTTAGTTTATTACGTAAAGTTAACTATTAATAGGAGGCTGATCAGTGATGGAACAGTATATATGCAATGATTGCCAGGAAGAGTACGATATAACACCCGACCGATGGAAATGCGAGTGTGGCGGCGTGCTGGATTTGGATAAAGAGGTACCTGATATCGACACGTCGATATGGGACGAATACCCCAATTCATTATGGCGGTACTTCAACACAATGCCTTTCAACCATGACTTCAAAGCATGGCGTAATATAACTATGGGTGAAGGTCAGTCCCCGCTTATCGCTTTAGACCCAGAGACGCCTGAGGTTTACGTCAAAGTGGATTATATGATGCCGACTCTATCCTTCAAAGACCGGGGTGCGGCTGTTCTAGTGGCGAAAGCGAAGGAAATGGGCGTTACAAGAATGATTGCAGATAGCAGTGGTAACGCCGGCACTGCGTTCTCGGCCTACGCAGCACGGGCGAATATTGAATGTACAATCTTCTTAAGATCAGAAACATCTCCGAAGAAAATAGCCCAGATAGAGGCGCATGGTGCAAAAATTGAAAAAATTGACGGTACAAGAGAAGATATCGCAGCGGCAGCACAAAAAGCGGTAGAGGACGAAAAAGTATTTTATGCGAGTCACGTCTACAACCCATATTTCTATGAAGGTACGAAAACATATGCCTATGAGCTGTATGAACAGCTCGGTGGTGCACCAGATAGCCTGATCATTCCTGCCGGTAATGGCACACTTCTCCTCGGTGCCCATTACGGATTTAAAGAGCTAAAGGGTAACGGTCTCATCGATCGCCTGCCAAAAATTATTGCTATCCAGGCCAAAAACTGCGCACCGTTATCTGCTGCATTTAAAAAAGGTGAGACAGAAGCGGAACCTACTATAAATAAAAATACATTGGCTGAAGGCATAGCGATTGCCGCACCAGCCCGTTCAAAGCAAATTCTCGAGGCCGTATGTGAGACGGGGGAACATTCATTGAAATTGAAGAAGACGAGATTGCTAGTGCCCGCACTATGCTCAGTAATAAAGGATTCTATGTGGAAGTAACAGCAGCTGTAAATTATGCAGGGTACCTCAGATACGATAGGGCTCCCAACGAATGTATAGCCATCCCACTATGTGGTGCAGGTATCAAATCGAAATAGCTAGAAAAAAAGAAAGTAAAAGTGTTTTTATGGTAAAATGTAACCGTATAGATGCTAAGGATTACTGGTTGCTTGTGATTTAAAAACTTTGTTCTTGTTGAAGGGGAGAGAGGTATGTTCACTAAGCTTGCAGAGGTCATGCTTTATGTAGAGGATCAGGACGGCGCAAAGAAGTTTTGGACGGAAAAACTTGGCTTCAAAGTGATTAATGAATCGGATCAAGGTGATGAGATGCGGTGGATCGAAATCAGACCGACAGAAGGTGCAGAGACAAGCATTATCCTTTTTGATCGGAAAGTGGTAGAAAAGTTTTCACCAGAGCTCAACTTCGGTACGCCTTCACTCATGTTTTTCACAAAAGATCTGGATGCACTTCATCAAGAGTTGAGGGAGAAGGGTGTCAATGTTGGTGAAATTGAGACGTTCTCGTCGATGCGCACTTTCAATTTCGCAGACGAAGAAGAAAACTACTTTGCAGTTATGACAGGATGACAAAAAAGCCACACCTTCCAATATGAAGGTGTGGCTTTTAATATGGAACCAAGGGGGATCGAACCCCTGACCTTTGCACTGCCAGTGCAACGCTCTCCCAGCTGAGCTATGGCCCCTTGACGATACTCCCATATTTTATACGAATATGCAGAGAGATACAAGTCTAATTCTACACTGAAATTGCGGTGATAAATAATCCAAAAATTGTATAAAAATTGATTTTATTGAATAATCCGAACGATTAATGGTAATATTCTAAACAGGTAGACATATCTGAAAAATCATTGTAACATATTTAAGTGTTCATATTTATATGAATGTAAAACACGAACATTAATAGACATCTAATGAGGTTGGGGACATTATTTTAATACATATGAAAGGGGATAGGGATTGATGAACACATTTGTAAATGATTACTTGAAGGAAAATAAGTCTTATTTCGAATCGGTAAGTGCATACATATTCCACCACCCTGAAACACGCTTTGAAGAATATGAATCGGCAAAGTTTCTTGCAGACGAATGTGAAAAACAGGGATTTGTTGTCGAGCGAAACGTTGCAGATATAGACACGGCATTTACAGCAACTTACGGATCGGAAGGACCTGAGATTGGTTTTCTTGGCGAGTTTGATGCTTTATCGGGATTGAGCCAGCAACCGGGTGAGACAACCTATCAGCCACTTGAGACAGATATTGGTCATGGTTGCGGTCATAATCTGCTTGGGACGGGGGCTTTCGCTGCGGCTTGTGCCACAAAAGCATATCTTGAGCACCATAACTTGCCCGGCAAGGTGACATTCTTCGGCTGTCCGGGAGAAGAGGGGGGATCCGGTAAGACCTTCATGGTACGAAAAGGTGTATTCGATGATGTGGATGCAGCACTCACATGGCATCCGTCGTCGACGAATGCCATTATGGACTTCTCGACATTGGCGAATTACCAAGTCTATTTCAAATTCCATGGACGCTCTTCCCATGCAGCACATACACCGCATCTCGGCCGAAGTGCACTCGATGCAGTTGAGCTTATGAACGTCGGCGTCAACTACTTGCGTGAGCATGTCATCCCGGAAGCACGCATGCATTATGCAGTGACCAACACTGGTGGCATCTCTCCAAATGTCGTCCAGGCACAGGCTGAAGTGCTCTATCTCATCCGTGCACCCCGTGTGGATCAGGTCGAGGAGATCTATCAGCGTGTTGTCAAGATTGCCGAAGGGGCAGCGATGATGACCGAGACCGAGATGACGATTGATTTCGATAAAGGGTGTTCAAACTACATACCGAACCGCCATCTCGAAAAACTCCTCTACGAAGGACTCGAAGCAGCAGGCGCCGGAGAGCCGAAAGAAGATGAAAAAGCATTCGCTAAAAAACTGTGGGAGACGTTGCCTGAATCTGTGCAACAGAATTACCTTGAGCCGATCAGTGGCTTCGGTTACACCGGTGACGGCTCGGAGTATGCCGGAAAATATCTGGCAGACACTATCTCACCGTATATAGGCAGAGAGGGCATACTGCCTGGATCGACAGATGTCGGGGACGTCAGCTGGATTGTGCCAACGGCACAGCTCTCGGCAGCGACGTCCGCACTCGGCACGATATTGCACTCCTGGCAGATGACATCACAAGGGTTAAGTGATTTCGCGAACCGCGGCATGCTTAGGGCAGCTGAAGGTATGGCGATTGCTGGTGTGCGTTTGTTCGAATCAAAAGAAGATCTGGTCGAAGTCAGGGAAGAATTCGAAAGCTTCAGGGAGAAGCATGATTACATGAATCCGATTCCGGATGATGTAACGCCTTCGAAACTAAGCGACAGATAATAAAATTAAAAAACGATAATAGTGAGGTGTCCTATGACAAAAAAGAAAGGCATATTTGCCAAATTCCTAGATGGTGTTGAACGGCTCGGTAACAAGCTACCGGATCCATTTGTACTGTTTGTTGCATTATGTTTCCTGATGATTCTTCTATCATTCATATTCAGTGTTGCCGGTGCGTCCGTTATACACCCAGGTACAGGGGAAGAACTTGGTATTAGAAACCTTATGTCTGGTGAAGGGCTGCAGTTCATTCTGACATCCATGCTTGAAAACTTTACTGGCTTTGCGCCACTCGGGCTTGTTCTGGCCATGATGCTTGGTATCGGTTTGGCAGAGAAGGTCGGATTGCTGGATTATGCAATCCGTAAGACAATACTTAAGTCACCGCCATTCCTTTTGACGTACACGGTTGTATTCGTGGGTATTATGGGTAACCTAGCGTCCGATGCAGCGACTGTCATCATCCCGCCGCTCGGTGCACTTGTATTCTACAAGGTCGGTAGACATCCACTCGCCGGACTCGCAGCTGGTTTCGCAGGGGCTGGTGCCGGATTTACCGCCAACCTGTTCATCGCTGGTACGGATGCTTTGCTCTCTGGTATTACGACAGAAGCCGTTGCGGTCGTTAACGACAGCATAGTCGTTACACCCGTTGATAACTGGTATTTCAACATCATTTCTGTATTCCTCTTGACTATTGTCGGTGGTCTTCTGACTTCAAAATTCGTCGAGCCGAGACTTGGTAAGTACAAAGGAGATGCTGTCGAAGAAGAGGAAACAGAAGAGCTGCCAAACGCGAAAAAAGGATTCTTTACGGCTGTTATCGCAGGACTGCTCTACTGGGCTATCATCATTACTGTAATCATGCTGCCAAACAGTCCACTCAGGAATGAAGAGGGAAGAATCATCCCGTCTCCATTCATCGATGGCATTGTACCGATCATCCTGATCTTCTTTATCATCATCGGTCTGGCGTTCGGTATCGTTACCGGCAAGATCCGTTCCGGTAAAGATGTTACAGACCATATGACTGAAGCAATCAAAGATATGGCCGGCTACATTGTACTGGTATTCGCCATCGCGCAGTTCATCGCATATTTCAACTGGTCCAACTTAGGTACATGGATTGCCGTCAATGGTGCTGAATTCCTGCAGAGTGTCAACTTCACAGGCATGCCGCTCATCATCGGTTATATTCTCTTCACCGGTGCAATGAACTTCCTGATCACTTCAGGTTCCGCCAAATGGGCGATCGAAGCACCGATATTCGTCCCGATGTTCATGCAGCTCGGTTATGATCCGGCCTTCACACAGGTCGCCTACCGTGTCGCAGATTCATCATTCAATATCGTAACACCACTGTTCCCATATATGGTCATCATCTTGGCATTCATGAAACGCTATGACAAGAACGCAAGTATCGGTACGTATATTTCACTGATGCTGCCGTATTCAATCGCATTCCTAGTGGCATGGATCTTGTTGATCCTGGTGTTCTACTATACAGGGCTACCATATGGTCCAGGTGTGTACACGTTCTTAGAAGATAGAGTATAAAAATCACCTTTAAGGAGAGAAAAATAATGACTCAGCTTGAAGAACAACTGATAGAATGGCGCAGGGATTTCCACCAGTACCCGGAACTCGGTTTCCTGGAGATGCGGACATCAACGATTGTTGCGGATATACTTGAGAATCTCGGTTTCGACATCGAGATCGGTAAAGCAGTCATGAATCCCGACTACTGCATGGGCAAACCAGATGAAGCAGAAACGAAAAAGCATTTGGAGTGGGCGAAGGAGAACGGTGCCATCGAAAAGTATCTCGGCTTCGTCTCTGGAGGCTACACCGGCATCGTTGCCACACTAGATACCGGTAAACCGGGTCCGACAGTGGCCTACCGTGTCGACATGGATGCACTGCCAATCTTTGAAGCGACTGGTGACGATCATGTACCTGTTGAAAAAGGATTCAGGTCGACGAATGAGAACATGCATGCATGTGGCCATGACGTGCACACGACGATTGGTCTCGGTCTGGCAACGAAACTGATGCAGAATAAAGATCAGCTTCAGGGCAAGATCAAAATTCTCTTCCAGCCGGCTGAAGAAGGGACACGTGGCGCACGTTCCATGGTAGAAGGTGGTGCGGTCGAAGGCATTGACTACCTGATCGCCTCACATATCGGTACAGGAGTTGCCCAGGATCACTTCGTTGCAGCGAATAATGGCTTCCTTGCCACATCCAAGATGGATGTCACTTTCAAAGGTCTCTCGTCTCATGCAGGCGGCAGACCAGAAGAGGGGAAGAATGCCATGTTGGCAGCAGCCAACGCTGCCATCAATCTCAATGCCATCCCACGCCACTCAGGTGGTGCGACGCGCATCAACGTTGGTGAACTGCATGCCGGCAGCGGCAGGAACGTCATCGCGGATCACGCCACAATGAAGATTGAAACTCGTGGTGAGACATCTGATATCAACGATTACGTGAGAGCGCAAGCTGAAGCAGTGATCGAGGGTGCAGCGAAGATGTACGGTGCCACATACCACATTGAACTCGTTGGTGAAGCGGAAAGTGTCAGCTGTTCCATGGAAGTCGCTGAAGTCTTAAAAGGCATTGCTGAAGAGACAGGGCTGACAAGTGAGCTGAGAAGCGATGCCGCTGCAGGGTCGGAAGATGCCACCTTCCTAATCAATGCGGTCCAAAAGCAAGGGGGTCAAGCGACGTACTGTGTATTCGGTACGGATCTCGCGGCTGGGCACCACAATGAGAAATTCGACATCAATGAATCTAGCATGATGCCAGCAGTGGAGACGTTGTTCGCTTCTGCAAAGAAATTGAGTAACCAATAATAAAGTAAGCAGCTGAGGATATATCCTCGGCTGCTTTTTCGTATATGGAGATTAAGTATTCAGCGAGAGAAGCAATCTCACAAGGGGTGACTTCTATCTTTTATTCTTATTCATCCTCAAGGAGCTGAAGCAGTGATCCGGGTTTTCCCACTCGAGGTACGCTTGTGATTTGATGAAGGAGGCTTTGAAGAACTGGACAATCTTTTCCTTATCATCTTCGTGGCGGTCATATTTCATTTCATACAGGTACTCTGCCATATCCGCTTCGAAGTAGCTACCCGCAGGGAAACTGTTATCAACTTCAAGTACGGTGTCGGAAACAAAAGGATAGGGCAGGACAAAGAATGTCGGATCCTTGTACTTGTCATCGCCAAGCCAGAAGCCGAACTCAATCATGTGTTCATCGAACGCAGCACGTTCAATGATTTTTGAATCGTCTGCGAAAGGTTCGGACTGATCATAGATTGCGATGCAGGAGACATCGAAAGTTCCCCAGAACAGCCCCGGCAATACTTTTCGTATTCTGAGTGGTGCAAGGAACATTGATTCCGCATCGCTGGCATACTGAAACCACTTCAGTATTTTCCGGGAAATCTTCGGATTGTAGTGATGGTGTGCTTCGTCATTTTCAAAAGGTGTCGTCGTCTTCATCTCCTGTGGTGTCGTATAGATGGAGATTTCTAGTCCAAGCGCGGAGCATGCTGTCATGATTTCCTCATAGTATGAGCGTATGGTTTTGCCGTCGGCAAGATCGATGGTTCTGTCGCCCGTGGCCGTCTCGACGATGATTCGGTTGTGGACCAGGTCCACTTCAATATCGAAAATTTCCTCATCTTGCTTCAGTAATCCAGTTGTAAATCCGCGCGGTGTAATATCCAGAACAACGTGCGCCCACTGAGGCTGCTGATGCGCATACTCAAGTTTGATTTTACCGATTATCTGAGAAACCAGCTGCAATGTTGTAATTTCATCTACATTTTCCTGATAAAAACTCATATACATCACCTCAAGACTATTATACCTTCCAGTGAAAAACTATAATATTAAATATATTAAAGTTAAAGGATTTGTAGGAATGTATAGTTGGCATTACTTAACAATAAATCCTATATATTATATAATAACTATGCTACTGAAGTTAGAAAAAGCGTTTGTGTAATCATACTTTATATAAGGGATTATCAAATGATAAATTAGAGATTCATAAAAATGTAAAAATATTGGAGGGTCAAATATGAAAAATATCATGGTTATATGCGAAACAGGGATTACAACAAGTCTTCTAGTTACCAAATTGAAAGAACTTGCTGATAAAGAAGAGACAAGCATGCAAATCAACTCCAAAGGCACAGAAGAAGGATTGGAGTATGTAAAGGAAAATAGCGTTGACGTTGTTCTTCTAGGACCACAAATTCATCACAAAACAGAAGAGTACCAAGCATCCACTGACGCAGAAGTATTGAAGATTTCTGTAAATGATTACAATAATATGAATGCCTACAGTATCTTTGAGCAACTGAAAGATGCCAGCTCTTAGTGAATGATAATATAAAAGTTTTTATGCCTTTGATTATGGATGCATCGCAATCCAGAACTTTGGCCTATGAGGCATTACAGAACGCAAAATCAGGAGACCGAGAAGCTTACAATGAAAAAATGAGCCTGTCGAGAAAATACCTGATAGACGCACATAAAAAGCAGACTTCTATTTTGAATATTGATGCAGCTGGATCTCCAACTGAAATGGATGTATTTTTGGTACATGCTATGGATCATGTTACTAACGCACAGCTTATACACGATATAGTCAAGGAATTGGCTGAACTTCATATGAATAAATAAAGCTACGCTCAGTGAGCGTAGCTTTATTTATAGGTCGCCAGTCAAAAATTGTGCTTTTCCTTCCCCGAAACTCCAGTCTTCGTCGTCGTTTGGAGAAATGGAGAACATTAAATCTGTCGACTTTATTCCACAGTGCGTTTCTAAAACTTCTGCGGTATTAGCATAGAATGCTTCAATTTGTTCTTTTGTACGTTTCCTCGAAATGACGTGAATCAATAGGAAATTCTCTGTCCTATCATAACCGAGCCCAGTGTCCTCCATGACCATCGTATAGCTCTTATGTTCGTGGACCAGTTGATAGCGATCTCTATAAGGGACTCCAAATGACTCAACCATTGCTTCATGTGTCACGTCTAATATCTGTTTGATTTCTTCCTCAGTACGTCCTTCATACATATGAAATTTAAGTAACGGCATATGATATCTCCTAACTATAGAGTAATGACTTTTGTCTTGGATTTCTCCAACTGTGTCCTGTAATCCTGTTTGATACTGTCGTCCGTAACGATTGTTTTTATACTTTCTAGATTGCAGTAGGTGTAGAGGGAAGTTTTGCCGAATTTTGAAGCATCGACGAGTAAGTAAACCTCATCAGCTCGCTTGCATACTACACTTTTGGTTTTATTCTCCAATATGTCGGTATTCGATGCACCGTTTGTAATGGAGAAAGCAGTAGCAGACATAAATGCCTTATTAATATTGAATTTATGGATTGTGTGATTTTCTGAGATGCCTGTGAAGGATTTGGTTGACCGTTTATATGTGTCTCCCACAATCAGTAGTGCGACATTTGGAAAAGCGACTGCTTTGTTGATGACTTCTAAACTATTTGTGATCAAAGTGAAAGAGAGGTTCCTGTCTACGTCGTCCAGCACATAGTGTGTGGTTGTTCCAGAATCAATGAATACAATATCATTTGCTTCTATATAACGTGAACAGTATACGCCGATCCTTCTTTTTTCATCCAGGTGGCTGATGTTTCTATCTTCATAGGCTGTAGTTTCACCATCCTTGTTGTAGACAACACCACCATAGACTTTTCTCACGGTCTCCATCTTAACCAACTCATTGACATCTCTTCTGATCGTATTGAGAGACACATTGAAGTGCTCTTTCAACTCTTCTAGAGAGGCCTCTTTTTTTTCCTTAATAAAATCTTCTATCTGATTAATTCTTTTAACTTTCATCACACATCACCTTTTCCAACTATCTGACTATATATTAACATATTTTCTCTTAAACATACTCAAAAATATATAAAATAATCAAAAGTTAATCAAAATATATTAAAGACTTGACTATTTATTTTTTGAATTGTAAGATTATAACCATAAAGCGATAAACAATTACTTAAATATGTAAGCGATTACTTAGGAGGAAAAAACATGGCAGAAGTTAAAGTACTTAAGAACTATATCAATGGTGAATGGGTGGAGAGCGAAAGCAAAGATCTGATGGAAGTAATCAATCCAGCAACCAAAGAAGTTTTATCCAAAGTACCGCAATCAACGAAAGATGAATTAAATCACGCAGCTCAGGTTGCTCAAGATGCTTTCGGTGACTGGAGTAATACTGCAGTCCCTAAACGTGCACGTATCTTGTTTAAGTATCAACAGCTCCTGATGGAGAACAAAGAAGAATTGGCAGAAATTATCACTAAGGAAAATGGAAAAAGTCTGGGTGAAGCACTGGGCGAAGTACAGCGAGGAATAGAAAACGTTGAATTTGCAGCAGGCGCTCCTTCCTTGATGATGGGAGATTCACTTTCTGCGATTGCGACTGATGTCGAAGGGACCAGCTATCTATATCCGGTCGGTGTGGTCGGGGGGATCACGCCATTTAACTTCCCAATGATGGTGCCATGTTGGATGTTCCCAATGGCCCTGGCGATGGGAAATACATTTGTTATGAAACCATCTGAGAAGACACCACTTCTAGTTGAAAAACTTGTGGAATACTTGGAAGAAGCAGGATTGCCTAAAGGTGTCTTCAACGTTGTGAATGGAGCTCATGATGTCGTTAACGGCATTTTAGAAAATGAACATATCAAAGCCATTTCATTCGTCGGTTCAAAGCCGGTCGGAGAATACGTTTATAAAAAAGGAACAGATAATCTGAAGCGTGTCCAAGCACTGACAGGAGCGAAGAATCATACAATCGTACTAGATGATGCCAACTTAGATCAAGCTGTAAAAGATGTCATCAGTGCTGCTTTCGGTTCTGCTGGTGAACGTTGTATGGCTGCAGCTGTCATCACAGTGCAGGAAGGAATATACGATGCATTTGTCAGTGCGCTGAAGAAAGAAGCGGAAAATCTCAAGATGGGCAATGGTCTTGAAGATGGGGTATTCCTGGGCCCTGTCATTCGAGAAGATAGCAAAGAACGGACAATCAAATATATCGAAGAAGGCGTCAATGAAGGTGCAGAATTGATTCTTGATGGCCGAGAAAGAGCATCCGATGAGGGCTATTTTGTCGGACCAAGCATCTTTGAAGGAGTAACAACGGATATGAAGATCTGGAAAGATGAAATTTTCGCGCCGGTACTCTCCATTATAAAAGTGAAGAACCTCAAAGAAGGTATCGCAATTGCAAACCAATCAGAATTCGCCAACGGCGCGTGCCTGTTTACAGATAGCGCGACAAGCATCCGCTACTTCAGAGAGAATGTCGATGCTGGAATGCTTGGAATAAACCTTGGAGTACCTGCACCGATGGCCATCTTCCCGTTCTCCGGCTGGAAAAACTCTTTCTTCGGTAGCCTGCATGCGAACGGTAAAGATGGCATCAATTTCTATACAAGAAGAAAAGTAGTAACAGCAAGATACGTATCTCCAGATTTTTCTAAGGAGGATTAGGAATGTCTCAACTGCTATACAAAAGGAAAGAACTGAAGTTATCCGAAGGGGTGACTTTAGTTCAGGACTTGAATAAATCGAATACTGATCTTCAGTACGTGCAATTCAAAGTAATTGAAATGGCACCTGGTGCAGTGTATGAAGAAACGTTGGAAGATAGCGAGCTGTGTGCTGTAGTACTTACAGGGAAAGTGGATGTCACGGTGGGTCAGGAGGCTTTCAAAGGACTTGGGACCAGAGAATCCGTGTTTGAGAAGATTCCAACGGATAGCGTTTATGTGCCTTCTAGGAAAACAGTTCAGGTTTCCGCCAATACAGATGCAAAAATTGCTCTATGCTACTCGAATTCGACCAAGGTGCTTGAAACGAAAGTCATTTACGCTGATGACAACAGCGTAGAACATCGCGGGAAGTACTCCAACCAGAGACAAGTACACAATATCCTCCCTGATTTCGTCGAAACTGCAGAAAATCTTCTAGTGGTAGAGGTCTATACGAATCAAGGGAATTTTTCGAGCTACCCGCCACATAAGCACGACCAAGATGATTTACCGAATGAATCTCTACTTGAGGAAACGTACTATCATGAAATCGATCCGGGCCAGGGCTTTGTATTCCAAAGAGTTTATACGGATGATAGAACACTTGATGAAACGATGGCAGTGGAGAACCAAGACTGTGTATCTGTGCCAAAAGGCTACCATCCAGTAGGTGTACCAGATGGCTATGATTTGTATTATCTGAATGTCATGGCGGGACCGACACGAAAATGGGTGTTTCATAATGACAAAGATCACGAGTGGATCTTGGAGAGGGATTGACAATGACGAAACTAGACTTGATTACGCTTGGAAGAGCGGCTGTAGACTTCAATGCGAATGAAATCAATCGTCCTATGGAAGAGACGATGACGTTTACAAAATATGTGGGGGGCTCTCCTGCGAACGTGGCGATTGGCACGGCGAAGCTTGGTCTCAACGTCGGTATGATATCGAGGGTATCTAGCGATCAGCACGGTAACTTCGTTGTGGACTATATGGATAGAGCAGGTGTAGATACAAAGTATTTCAAAAGGGATACGGAAGGTAGGAAAACTGGACTGACATTCACTGAGATAAAGAGTCCAGAAGAGTGCAGTATCCTGATGTACAGAGATAACGTAGCTGATCTGTATTTAAGTGTTGATGACTTTGACGATGACTATATCACTACTGCTGATTCCTTGCTGGTTTCCGGAACGGCACTGAGCCAATCGCCATCTCGAGAAGCTGTATTTCATGCTGTAGATGTAGCCAAGCGTCATGGTGTAGAAGTTATTTTCGAATTGGATTACCGTCCGTACACGTGGAAACGAGAAGAGGAAAAATCCATTTACATGATGGAAATTGCCAAAAAAGCCGACATCGTTCTTGGAACAAGGGATGAGTTTGACGTATTGGAAGGCGATAAAGGCTTATCTGATGATGAATCGGTTAAGCATCTTTTCAATCATTCTCCAAAGCTAATCGTAATAAAGCATGGTGTGAAAGGCTCCAAGGCATTCACCAGAGAAGGGGAAATGATCGAAGGTAAAGCGTATAAAACAGAAGTTCTAAAAACATTCGGTGCAGGGGATTCTTTCGCTTCTGGTTTCATCTATGCAATGAAGAAAGAAAAATCCATAGAAGATGCATTGAAGTATGGTAGTGCAGCAGCTTCAATCGTTGTCTCTAAACATAGTTCGTCAGAAGCAATGCCGACAGTTTCCGAAATTGAAGAACTGATTAAAACTCATGAGGGATGATAGTATGTCGAACACAGTAAGATTAACTACAGCACAAGCTTTGATACGGTTTCTGAAGAACCAATACATTAGTGTGGATGGAGAAGAGACACCGTTTGTTGAGGGTGTGTTCAATATATTTGGCCATGGTAACGTTCTTGGCATTGGACAGGCTTTGCAAGAAGAAGGTGGCGACCTCAAAGTCATCCAAGGGAAAAATGAGCAGGGAATGGCACATGCCGCTGTAGCGTATGCAAAAGAGAACTTTCGAAGAAAGATATATGCGGTCACTTCTTCGGTCGGTCCCGGTTCTGCCAATCTGGTGACGGCGAGTGCGACGGCGTTGGCTAATAATTTACCTGTGCTCTTCTTGCCGGGTGACACATTTGCAAGCAGACAGCCGGATCCTGTACTCCAGCAGATTGAGCACGAGCATAGTATTTCAACGACGACAAACGATGCGCTGAAACCTGTCTCCCGGTACTGGGATCGGATTGAGCGCCCAGAACAGCTCATGTCCGCTTTATTGCGTGCATTTGAAGTTCTGACGAATCCTGTCAGTGCAGGTCCTGTCACGATTTCTATTGCTCAAGACGTCGAAGGAGAAGCGTTTGATTACGATGCAGCATTCTTCAAGAAGCGTGTGCACTATTTGGATAGAGTGTCACCTACGGAAGATGCACTCTCGCGAGCAGCTGAATTGATCAAGTCATCCCAGAAACCACTGATTGTAGTAGGCGGCGGCGCAAAATATTCGAAAGCAGGCAAGGAGATTGCTGCCTTTTCTAAAACGTATGGCGTAGCATTGACTGAAACTCAGGCTGGGAAGTCGACAGTGCCTGCTGACCACCCTTACAACATGGGCGGACTGGGAGTAACAGGAACATTGTCAGCCAATAAAGCAGCTAAAGAGGCAGATTTGATCATTGGTATCGGAACACGCTATACAGATTTTACATCAGCTTCGAAAACAGCGTTCAATTATGACACAGCAAAATTCATCAACATCAATGTCAGCCGGATGCAGTCTTATAAAATGGATGCTTTGCAGCTTGTGGGTGATGCCAGATTATCCATTGAAAAGCTGACGAAGAAAATTGAAGGCTACGACAGTCAGTTCAGAGAAGCGTTGACAGGCTTTAAAGCGGAGTGGCTGGACGAAAGGGACCGTCTGTCCAACATAGAAGTCGATTTAGACGATGCAGCGTATCAACCAGAAATTAAAGATGCATTTGGTAAAGCGCAAATAGAAAAATACAAAGAAGCACTTGGTACGAACTTTGCGCAGACAAATGCACTCATAAAGTTGAATGATTTTATCGATCCATCCAGCTACGTTATCACCTCAGCAGGATCTCTGCCTGGAGACATGCATCGCCTATGGCATGCCTCTGTAGAAAATACGTACCACGTAGAATATGGCTACTCAACCATGGGTTATGAGATTGCTGGTGCGCTCGGGATGAAGCTCGCGCACCCGGATAAGGAAGTATACAGCATGGTGGGGGACGGAAGTTTCCTAATGTTGCATACCGAACTGGTCACTGCCCTACAGTACGATCAGAAGATAAATATCATGTTATTCGATAATTCCGGATATGGATGTATCAATAATCTACAGATGGAGAATGGCAGCGATAGTTTCTGTACAGAATTCACGCGGCCCGATGGTGATGTACTGACGGTAGACTACGCAAAAGTTGCGGAGGGTTACGGACTTGAAAGCTTTACGGCGACGAACCCAGAAGAACTTGAAGCAGCCCTTGGAAAGAGTAAGGTGAGTGAAACATCCACACTGATTCACATCAAAGTGTTGCCGAAGACCATGACAGACGGTTATGAGAGTTTCTGGAATGTTGGCGTTTCTACAAACTCATCCAATGAGAATGTTTTAAAGCAGGCAGAAGGCGTCGTTAAGAAGCGGTCTCAAGCAAGACAATACTAAAAAGAGAGTGTGACAGCATGGATACGATCAAAATTGGGGTAGCAGGATTGGGTCGACTCGGCCTAATCCATGCAGAAAACATCAGTGTTATGAAAGGTGTTGAACTTTTCGCTATCTGTAACTTGGATGCTGATTTCAACCGTGAAATTGCAGAGCGACTCGATGTCCGTTACAACTATACAGAATATGAAGAAATGATTAAAAACCCGGAACTTGATGCTGTCTGCATCGCCACACCTTCCGGGTTGCATACAAAACAGATTGAATTGGCACTCGAGAAAGGCCTTCATGTATTCTGCGAGAAACCGATCGGACTTGATACAGCAGATATCGAGAGAACCATCGAGAAGATAGACAGTCACAAAGATATGGTATTTCATCTTGGGTTCATGCGTCGATATGATCCGGATTATCTCTATGCCAAACAATTGGTTGATGCTGGAGAGATTGGAGATATTTCAATCATCCGTTCATATGGCATCGATCCAATTTCAGGACTTGAAGGCTTTGTGAAATTTGCCAAAAAAAGTCCAAGTGGTGGTATTTTCCTAGATATGGGCGTTCACGATATTGATGCTATCCGATGGATTACTGGATCAGAGGTCTCCAAAGTTTGGGCGAACGGTTCCAATAAAGCTGCACCGGAACTCGATGAAGTAAATGAACTCGAACTGGGTACCGCCACCATGCAATTGGAAAATGGAGTGACGGCATTTGTAGTGCTCGGCCGTACAGCCAGCCATGGATACCATGTCGAAGCAGAAATTATCGGTACGAAAGGTATGCTTAGAATCGCGGCAACGCCCGAGAAAAACAAAGTGACTTTGTTCAATGAGCATGGTGTCGTCCGACCGACGTCACAAAATTTTCCGGAACGTTTTAAAGAGGCCTATATAGGCGAAATGAGAGATTTTCTCGACTGCATCAGACAAAATATACAACCTGAAGTCACTGCTTTAGACGGATTACGCGGGACACAAGTAGCGATAGCTTGTCAAGAATCATTAGAGAAAGACAGCGTAGTAGAAGTCACATACTAGATGGGGAGAGTCGAAGATGGAAAAAATAAAATTTGGATGTGCGCCGATTGCCTGGACGAACGATGACATGCCAGAGCTTGGCGCAGAAAATTCATTCGAACAGTGCATCAGTGAAATGGCGCTAGCAGGATACGAAGGTACGGAAATTGGTAATAAGTATCCGAAGGATCCAGAGACCCTTAAAAAGTTTCTTGAGGCTAGAAATCTCGAAGTTGCAAGCGCTTGGTTCAGTGCATATATTACAACCGAAGATTTTAATGAGGTCGAAGAGGCATTCATCGCTCACCGGGACTTTCTACATGCCATGGGGGCCAAAGTCATTGTCGTATCAGAACAAGGATATAGTATTCAAGGTCAGATTGAGACGGCGCTTTTCGAGAATAGCCCGACACTTAACGGCGCTGATTGGAAGCGCTTTATAACTGGTTTGGAACGATTGGGAGATTTAGCCAACGAGAAGGATATGAAGATCGTTTACCATCATCACATGGGCACAACAGTACAAACGACCACCGAAATAGAGCAGCTTATGGCAGATACAGACCCTGATAAGGTAAGTCTACTGTTCGATACGGGACATCTCGTGTGCTCTGGAGAAGACCCGATGTATATTCTGGATAAGTATTTCGATCGCATTGGGCATGTACACTTCAAAGATGTGAGATCAGATGTGAAGGCACAGGTCACGCAAAATAAGGATAGTTTTCTGTCCGGAGTAAAACAGGGAATATTCACAGTTCCCGGGGATGGCATGATAGACTTTCAACCGATTATGAACTATTTGGTTGAAGCGGGCTACGAAGGATGGATTGTTGTAGAAGCAGAGCAGGATCCGAGTGTCTGCAATGCCTTTGAGTACGCAACAAAGGCCAAAAAATACATAGATGGACTCGGTCATAATTAAGGGGATGAATATATGAACTGGTTTGCAATTATAACTTTCGTTGTAATTTTAACATCAATCTATATTTACGCATATGTGAGAAGTAGGAAAGTGGATATATCGAATTCTGAAGGTTATTTCCTAGGTGGCCGATCACTTGTCGGTACCACTGTCGGAATGTCGATCATCATGACAAACTTATCGACAGAACACTTGGTGGGTCAAAATGGCCAAAGCTATGTGGCTGGTATGGAAGTCATGGCATGGGAAGTGACAGCGGCCATCGCAATCGTTATCGGTGCTTGGGTATTCATCCCCAAATATTTTAAATACGGAGTAAATACCATATCCGATTTTATTGAAATTCGCTTCGATACGACGACTAAAAGAATTGTCTCAATATTATTCATGTTTACATTCGTAGTTAGTTTTATGCCTGTCGTTCTCTATTCAGGTGCTCTTATTTTCAACAATCTTTTCAATATTGATGAATTTCTAGGAGTAAGTAGTATCACGGCAGCAGCGATTATCGCATTCATCATTGGAGCAATCGGTGTATCCTATCTCATATTGGGAGGTCTGTCACTCCTTGCCCACAGTGATTCCATATATGGTATCGGTCTTATCGGTGGCGGTCTGGTTGTTGCTGCCCTTGCATTGTTTGTTCTTGGTGACAGCAATTTCCTAAGAGGGATTGATACCATCATTACGCAAACACCAGAGAAGTTGAATGCATGGGGCGCTGTTGATTCAGCCATCGTACCGTGGCCAACGCTATTCTTCGGCATGCTCTTCAACAACTTGTATTTCTGGTGTACGAACCAAATGATTATACAAAAGTCACTGGCAGCCAAAAATCTCAAGGAAGCACAAAAGGGCATGATATATGTCGGATTCTTTAAAATTAGTGGTGCATTCTTCCTCGTACTGCCAGGTATCATCGCGTTTAATATGTTCGGTGGAGATCTACATATGGACTCTGCATATCCTGCGTTGATCAGCGAAATACTACCGGGATGGGCAGCAGGTATATTTGCTGCAGTTGTGTTTGGAGCGATCATGAGTTCTTTTGTTGGTGCACTCAATGCAACAGTCACACTCTTCAGCTTGGATTTCTACAAACCTGTCATCAATAAGAAAGCATCTTCTCAAGATATCGCACGTATGGGAAGATTCGCTACAATCGGTTTTGGTCTGTTGACAATTATTATCGCTCCGTTCATCTCTATCTTCCCACAAGGTCTTTTCGCGGTAGTTCAGGAGTTTAATGGACTATATAGTATGCCATTGCTCGCCATTGTTTTGGTAGGTTTCTACTCAAGGAAGACATCGTCACTCGGTGCCAAGGTTACATTTGCGTTCCACGTTGTCACTTATGCAAGTTCTAAGCTACTGATTCCGGATATCCATTACCTCTATGTATGGAGCGTTCTATTCTTACTCGACTTAGCCATCTTGGTGGCATTTAGTAAGTTACGACCGGAAAAAGACGACTTCGAGTTCGAAAAATATAAAAACAAAGTGGATATCACGCCTTGGAAACACGTACGCGTGACCGGTATATTGATCCTTATACTCGTTGCGGCAATGTATATCGTATTCTCACCATTAGTACTGGCAAAATAAATAGAAGGAGAAGTTCATCATGAAAAAAGTTACTGTAGGTGTCATTGGTGCAGGGAACATTGGAAAACTGCACATCAATAACCTGAAGAAGAATAAGAATGTCCGACTTAAAATGGTCTCAGATTTATATGCAGACAATCTGCAGAAATGGTTTGAAGATAGTGGTGTTGAAGAAATCACGAAAGATTATAATGATATTTTGAATGATACAGATATCGACACTGTGTTTATTTGCTCACCGACTAATACACACGCTCCACTAATCAAAGAAATCTCAGCAAAAGGGAAGCATATTTTCTGTGAAAAACCAATCAGCTTCAGCGACAAAGAAACAATGGAAGCATACCAGAAAGTCCAAGAAGCTGGCGTAAAGTTTCAAGTCGGTTTCAATAGACGCTTTGACGGTAACTTTGCTGAAATTAAAAAGCGAATGACGGAAGGCAAGATTGGTGATCTCCATATACTAAAAATAACTTCACGCGATCCAAAGCCACCTAATTTGGACTACGTCGAGTCATCCGGAGGCATGTTCTTCGACATGACCATCCATGATTTTGATATGGCACGCAATCTGGCTGGTTCCGAAGTGGTAGAAGTATTTGCACAGGCAGCAAACCTAGTGGATCCTGAAATCGGCAAACGTGGTGACGTGGATACGGCCATCATCACATTGAAGTTCGAGAATGGTGCACTCGGTGTGATTGATAATAGTCGAGAAGCTGTCTATGGCTATGATCAAAGAATTGAGGTATTCGGCAATGGTGGTGCACTTGTTGCAGATAACGAGACGCATACTAATCTCAAGTTTTACCATAGGGATGCTGTAGAAACTGATAATCCACTTCACTTCTTCTTAGAAAGATACAATGAATCGTTCGTGACAGAAACCGAGCAGTTCGTCGAAAGCATTTTAGAAGACAAGGAAACGAAAGTCGTCTTTGAGGATGGGGTCATGGCACAAAGAATTGCTGAAGCGGCCCAACGTTCTTTCGATACAAAGCAGCCTGTCAAAGTAAACAATCAAATGGGGTGATGGCGATGTTCAACATTTTAGATGACGCTTTTGATAAAAGCTATGCTGTTCCCCAGTTCAACATGAACGGTATGATTTGGTTGGAAACAATCCTGAAGACGGCAGAAGAATGCCAAGCACCTGTTATCGTCGGTACGACAGATCGCATCGTCGACACACTTGGAGGTTTCAGATTGCTAGTCCAGACTTTCAGGGTAATGAAAGAAGAATTGAACATCACTGTTCCTGCAGTTCTTCACCTTGACCACGGGCAGTCTGTAGAGCGTTGTCTACAAGCAATAGACGCGGGTTACGATTCTGTCATGTTCGATGGCTCTTCATTAGATATCGAACAAAATATCAAATCTACACGTCAAGTGGTTGAATATGCACATCAAAACGGCGTACCGGTTGAAGCAGAGGTCGGCAGTATCGGTGGTACTGAAGACGGTGTCTACAGCGATATGATGTACGCAGATTTGAATGATTGTTTGAGACTTGTGAAAGAGACCGGACTCGATAACTTGGCACCAGCTCTGGGTTCTGTTCATGGGAGATATCAAGGAGAACCTAATCTCGGATTTAAGGAAATGGAGCAGCTGCGAAGCCATACAAATGTCCCATTCGTTCTCCATGGTGCTTCTGGTATTGGGGACGCAGAACTCAAACAAGCAATATCGTATGGTCACGCTAAAATCAATTATAATACCGAGTTGAATATTGCATGGTCAGATGCCTTGAGGAATGTTTTGAACGACAATCCTGAACTCTATGCACCTTTAGAGATACTGCAGCCGAGCAAAGAGGCAATGAGTGTTACCATAGAGAAAATTCTAAAGCGCACAGGTGCATATCAACAGTCTAGAAAAAACTGATAAATAGACAGTTTGCCGTCAAATGGTAAACTGTCTATTTATGTTCAGAAAAATGATATGTATAGCTTCAATAGAAAAATACCTAGGGGCGGCCTGGGCATAGATCAATATCCGACGAATAAAAGTGCCAGTACATAAATGATTGGAAACGAGATAATCGTCCTCAGTATGAATATCGCAAGCAACTCCCATACGGATACAGGAATCTTTGATTTAAGGAGCAGAGCACCGACTTCAGAGAAGTAGATAATCTGTACAAGCGACATGGTGGCGATCAGGAATTTTGTGAACATGCTATCGAGACCGGACCCAATGACCGACGGGAGGAACATGTCGGTCACACCGATGATGAAGGCCGGTGCTGCCGCAGATGCTTCAGGAACATTGATGAGCTCGAGAATCAACTGGGTCGGGTAGCTCAGGTAGGTGAATACGGGTGTGTACTCAGCGACAATCAGGGCGAGTGTACCGATGGCGATAACAACAGGAATCAAACCACCATATATATCGACGACATTCAATGTACCATCTTTCACGATTCCTTTCGGACTATCGCTTTGTTCAGCTCTTCTGTAGGCACGTGTTGTTGCCGTTTTGAACATGGTGTCTTCAATGTCTCGGTCATCGATCTGCTTGCCCGTCACTTCATAGTATGTGTCTTCCTTTTTAGACAATGGCGGGATGCGAACCATGACGAGCGCCGTCAGTATGCAAGCGATGGCCATCGTCATATAGAACTGCAAGAAGTATTCCTCGATGCCGATGAACGAAGCGATGACCAGACTGAAAGGGATGGAGAGTACCGAGAAATTGGTTGCGATATTCATCGCTTCACGCTTTGTGTAGAATCCCTTTTCATACTGCTGAGTGGTAATCATGACACCGACCGGACTACTGCCCATCCATGAAGCCAGTGCATCGATGGAGGAGCGACCGGGTACTTTATACAGCGGGCGGATAACCGGCTCAAGAAACGTACCGATAAATTCCATCAACCCGAAGTTCATAAGGAGTGGCATCAGAAAAGCTGCAAGTAATAGCCATGTCGCAAGAATCGGTACGAGGCTATACATCATCGTGCCGCCAGTCGCGTCACTCGTGATTGCTTCAGGTCCGAGGCCAAGCACAACCATGCCGGCAAACACTGTACCAAAAACACGCAGTGTGAACCAGAGCCAGTCGAGGACAAAGATGTCTTTCAGTTTCTGTGAACTGGTGAAGGCATTGCGGTTGATGAGTGTACCGTATATGGTGACAATCAGGAAGACTGCCATGATGACAGCGAGTATTGCTGGAATCAGAGTATCGTAGTTGCCCAATATGTAATCGGCAAATATACCGAGGACGATGGTCCATTGCCCATTAAAGTGAACTGGCACGATAAAAAGAAGCAGGGCAATGATTGAAACTGTCCATGTCTTTATTTTAGTCTGAGTAGAGAATTGCATAATTAAACTCCTATTCGTATTTTTATTAATTATGTAATAATAAAGGAAAAAGGAGTTTGTGTCTATAGATTAGAGTGATTTTCATCATGCCGTCTTGATAGCTGCCCAATGGCCAACAAAAAAAGGAACAGACATTCACACGTTTCATGAATGTCTGTTCCTTTGATATCGCTGATAACCTCAATTGAATGTCATCGACAATGTTACATACTTTTAGAAGATAATGAATTGCTCAGAATGAATTTAATCAATATCAACATCATTTTCTGCTGTTTATTCACTTGCTGCAGTAACTCTGTAGATCAGACCACCATCAGTGGCTGCAATGAGTGCACCATCTTCGGTTACAAGAATATCACGGAAGCGTTCGCCTTCTTCAGTCAACAGACGCTCTTCTCCAACAATGAGGTCATCTTCAATGACGATACGGACAATATAGTTCGGTGCTAAGCCACCAATGAACAAATTGTTCTCCCATTCAGGAATTGCGTCGTTATCATAGAACGACATACCACTTGGTGCACTGGTTGGGTCCCAATAATATCTTGGTTCAACGAAGCCTTGTGCCTCGTGCTCTGAAATACCCTCGTTGATTAACTCACCTGTATACTCGATGCCGTAGGAAACGATTGGCCAGCCATAGTTATTACCTGGCTCAATGATATTCAGTTCGTCTCCCGCTTGTGGACCGAATTCGACAATCCATAAGTCTCCTGTTTCAGGGTGGAAATCTACCCCTTGAATATTACGGTGACCATAGCTGTAAATACCGTCCAGTGCGTCTTCGTCTTCGATAAACGGATTTGTATCTACGGGCTCTCCATCTTGCGTGATGTGAATCACTTTACCTAGGTAAGCATCTAAGTCTTGTGCACGTTCGCGAATCGGATCATCTGAACGCTCCCCTGTTGTTAGGAATAGATTGTCTTCATCATCGAAGATGATACGTCCACCATAGTGCAAGGTGCCATCATATGCTGGTGTTGCTTGGAAGATGACTTCAAAATCTTCAAGCGAAGTTTCGTCATCTGATAAAACCCCTTTACCGACAGCGGTTACCGTACCGTCTTCCATATCTTGAGCGAACGTCATAAATACTAATCTTGATTCGTCGAAATCAGGTGCAATGGTAACATCAAGCAACCCGCCTTGATCTTCGTTATTCACTTCTGGCGTACCCTCGATTGGTTCTGAAACAGAACCGTCTTCAAGATCTACAATAAGAAGTTCTGCCGAGTCTCTTTGCGTAACAAGTAGGCGGTTTGTATCAAACTCTTCCATGCCCCAAGACACCCCAAGACCTTCAACCACAGTTTCAACTTCATATTCCGTTTCAGTCTCTACTTCAGGTGCTCTTGTTTGTTCAGGGAATGCGGGTTCAAACTCAGTGACTTTTGGTTCAGTTTCTGCTGATTCGGTATCCGTACTTTCATCAGCGTTCTCATCCGTACTTTCTTCACTTTCTTCAGTTGCAGCGTCCGAGTCATCAGTCGATTCTGTAGCAGTATCGGACTCTTCAGTGGACTCTTCTTCTGAAGCATCCTCGTTGCCACATGCTGCCAAAGCCAACATAAGAATCAGCATCGGCAAAAACATCAGTCTTGACCATGAACCTCTTGTCATCGTCTTTTCCTCCTCTTTCCTGAAATGTCATATTGAATATATACTAAAGCGCGTTCTCCTGAATCCCGGTACCTTCTATCGGTTAAGACATTAATGCCATAACTAAAATATAGCTTTAGAGTAATTTTATCATAATTATCTGAAAATATAGTAATGATTTTACTTTTACGCTATAAATGAACTTATTATATTATGTAAAACCGCTGATTTTTGAACTATAGTGCAGAAATCAGCTGACTTGGTGAATTATTTATTACGATTTTATTCGTCTAGGATTTTTTGTCTTCTTTAACGAAGACTTTCCTCTCATAGTAAAAATAACCTTAAGGTCATTTAGCAGACAGAGTCGGATGGATAGCTGACCAAGTGAAGGCAATCAGGGAAATCAAGAAAGCGCCCCATAAGTGATAGACAGTATAGAATTGGATCGTTAGCGTTCCTACGCCAGCCCCTAATACAAAGATCAGAATGATAGCGCTCAGATTTGTTAAGTGTGTTTTGGCGGCTGAATCTCTTTTTAGAATAAGCTGATAAAGGTGACCCATTAGGTTTTTTGTATTACCGGTCATGATACCGTTGTTAACTGCTGTACCACGGAATTTACGGAAGATTGTCAATTCATATCCTGCAAGGAGGCCAAGAGAAAACAGCATGACGCCGCCTATAATTCTTTGCTGGAATAGTGCGAGGGCTAAAAGAAGTATTGTTTGGATCAGAAGATAATAGCTATACCTCTTCATTCCTTTCTTCTGATAGCGGTCAAGTACGGCTTCTCCTACAAATGCTCCAATCGCAAATCCGACAAAAGACCAGATGTGACTGCTCGTTTCTCTCCATTCACCGGAGAAAAGTTTTGCGCTCAAACTGATTAGATTACCGGTCTGTGCGCTGACAAAAACTTCGTCTTGCTGCAAGAATGTGTATGCGTCGATAAACCCCATCAAAAAACACGCAATTACAGTCAAGGTAGTGCTGATGTAGAGTGGTTCACTTTCTTTTGACATATGTAAGTATTGCTCCTTTCTTCAAATCCTTTTTATTGTATATTCATGAATCATTAAAAGATATATTACATTATTAATGGGTATTATTTAGAGTTCGCTTAGCTATGGAAAATTGTTTTCGCCTTGGAAACCACAGAAGAGTAGTAAGGAGTGATGGAAGAAAAGGCAGATTTTTTTCTTCGATCAAAGGCAGAGCAATTATCACAGGCCCGGCAACGGAATGTTCAGTATGCATAGATGACTAGATACCGGGGATTTGCCGGTCTGTATATATCTAGCGACGGTATATCGTTCACTTTTTCTTCTTCTATTTATTGATTTTTACAAAATACCTCATGTACCTGGAAGTTCTCTAATATTATCTAAATTTTCGACATCGCTATCATTATGTCTTTAACCTAGATATAGTATATACTTATTACCAAATTCTGAAATGAGGACATTCTATGAAACTACTCGAATTTATATTTCATCTTGTTACTCCGCTAATATTGGGTAAGACAGTCGGGAAACTATCTACTAAATCTGCACCCAGACAATACAAGAAGCTCAAACAGCCACCCTTTGCGCCACCACGTAAAATTTTTGCTCCCATGTGGACTTTTTTATATCTGACGATGGGATTGGCTCATGCGATCGTCAATAAAAAAGGCGATCGTAAGGCAAGCAGACTGTTCAAGGTTCACCTGATTATCAACTTCACTTGGTCATTTCTGTTTTTCCGGCTCAGAAAACGCCAACTCGCATTGGTAAACAGTGTCATGATCTGGGTTACGATGTACGCTGTATTATCAAAATTCTTCAAAGTGAGCAGACTATCCGGCATCATTCTGCTGCCATATACATTATGGACAACATTCGCAGCTTATCTCACACTGGGAAGTTGGTATCTAAACCGCAAAAAATAACAGAACTCTGATTTGAAATTTCAGAAGTCACATAATCATAACCCGAACAATGGATAACGAAGGAAAATATCCATTGTTCGGGTCTTTCTATGTACGTTCAATTATCAAAACCGTGATTAACACATAGCATTAGATGCCTAGGGGTTTGTTCGAGTACATTACCTTGGACTACTAGTATAAATATCAATGGATTTTCATCAGAAGAGAAAAAGCTGTAAAGACTTCTTCCTTTTTTTATTTTTTAGTTCTTATACTTTTTCACGTGATATCACATAATATAAGAACTAAAAAGTCACTTTATAATTTGAAGAATATTTGGTATATTTTTGAAGTATCGCTAAATTTGCAGAACGTATAAAAATATTATTGGCGAGATTAAAAGTAAAAACTGGATAGTGGGAAACTGCAATTTCAGACAAGGAAAAGTATTAGACAAAGGATAAAGGAGAGAATTGAAATGAATGTTGAGTTAACGAGATATCGTGTAATAGATGGGAAATCTGCTGTTGTTGACGAATGGTTGACCTTCTTAAACGAGAACATGGAAGATGTATTAGTTACTCTAGAAGGAGAAAAAATGTATGTAGAAACGATTTTTAGAGAAGTGTTGGATGGGCATGAGTATCTATATTGGTATGCCGTACAAGGCGAGGGTGGCATAGACGTTAATGATTCGACACACTGGATTGATAAAAAACATCTTGCTTTTTGGGAAGAATGTATAGACCCTTCGTTCAAACCTGTAGACTTGGTTACGTCAGTGGTAATGATTCCTTCTGCCGTAAGAGAGAGTATGAAATAAGAATTGAAGTAATGGATGAAACTTTTACATAATTCATAAATAAGCTTTAATGCCAATGGACATAACTATCGATTAAATTTATCGAATGATATTCCCACAATCTCGTTACATAGGCATGTTCATTATTTTATTATTCTTCTAATAAGCTTCAATTTCCAGTATAGCTGTATCCAGAGCATTCAATTCCTCTTTGGTCTGCCGATATTGACTTGAAAATTTAAACTCATTATTTTCGTTTATTATACTTGGTATTGAAGCTAGATCCAGTAAGACTTTGATGATACGATTTAATTCTCCGCATATTTCTACAATGAATATTTGTGTGCTTCGTAGCTCTAATCAGTGACCAATTGCAAGCAGAATTATAATTACCTCCACATTCCTCATAGTGCCTTCTTCTTAATTGTTAGCAATGCCTAGTGAATTCCCTTTGAATGCTCGAGTTGTTTGTTCTTAATAATGTAGAACGTTTCTTTTGTGAAAGACTTCTATGCCATTCGTTTAATCTTGCAATTGCGATATGAATTGAAAATCCTGTTTTGTTAGGACTTTATTATCGGAGCACGTTTAAACCAAACAGTTCTAAAAACTAAGACTGTAAAAAGAATTATATGATGAATTTTTTTGAACTATTAATCACTTTTGTAAGCGCTTTTATAATATTTAAATGACAAAAAATATCGCGATTTTTTTAAAAAAACAAGTTTTTTTAAAAAAAGTTAAAACTTTTTTTGTATTAGCTATATATCAATATTTAGATTTTTCTATCAATTTTCAGACGTACTATCGTAAAGAGGATAGAGAGGGTTTTTATGGAAAAAGAAAACTTATTTTACAAGTTGGAAAATTCCTCGAGGCTGCCCCCTTTATGCCCGATTTTTGGTAAAGTGGTTTGAAAATGTAAGCGATAATATGTATAGTTTTAAACGTGCGCTTAGGCTCATTAGTACGGAAAGTGTTTTTCTTATATGGATTTATTGCTGCCTGTTGATTGAGGGGCAGGCTATCTGTATATCTAAAACAACTTTAAAAAATTTAATATAAGCAAAGTTGTTTCAGAAACTTTTCTAGCCATGAGTAGCAAAAAAATGGTAAAGAGAGGTGTGAAAACAAATGCCAGTAATTAAGGTGGAAGGTTTGTCGAAAGTATTCGGCAAAAACTTTAAAGAGGCTTTGAAACTGCTTGAAGAAGGCAAAACCAAAGATGAAGTTTTAAAACAGACAGGCAGTACGGTCGGCGTAAACCGTGCCTCCTTTGAAGTCGAGGCGGGAGAGATTTTTGTCATTATGGGTTTGTCTGGGAGTGGTAAGTCAACATTAGTTCGTTTGCTGAACCGATTAATTGATCCTACAGAAGGCCATGTGTACATAGACGGAGAGGATCTTGCGACAATGAATAAAAAGGATCTTCTGCATGTACGTCGTACTCGGATGAGTATGGTATTCCAGAAGTTCGGGCTTTTCCCCTTCCGTTCGATCCTAGAAAATGCTGAATATGGACTGGAGGTACAAGGGATAGCGAAAGAAGAACGCAGGGAGAAAGCACGAACTTCTCTTGAAATGGTCGGGCTGGGCAATTATGTTGACCAGTATCCATCCCAACTTTCCGGCGGTATGCAGCAACGTGTCGGTTTAGCAAGAGCATTAGCCAATGATCCTGAAGTGCTTCTGATGGATGAAGCGTTCTCGGCGCTTGATCCGCTAATCCGTAAAGAAATGCAAGATGAGCTGTTGGACTTACAAGAAAAGATGAAAAAGACCATCATCTTTATTACTCACGATCTGGATGAAGCGTTACGTATCGGTGACAAGATTGCTCTTATGAAAGGCGGCTCCATCGTACAGGTCGGTTCACCAGAGGAAATTTTAGTGAACCCAGTAAACGATTACGTCGAAAAATTCGTTGAAGACGTTGATCGCTCAAAAGTACTGACGGCTTTTAACATCATGAAACGTCCAGAAACGGTCAACATTGAAAAACATGGCCCCCGGGTGGCATTAGAACGGATGCAAAAAGAAGGAATCTCGAGCATTTACGTTACAGATAGCAAACGGATTCTAAAAGGCTACGTAACTGCAGATGATACATCACTTGCGCTTCGCAAGGATGTAACCGACTTAATGTCCATTATGAAAACAGATGCACCAACAGTGACGAAAGATACGTTAATGAATGCGGTATTTGAAATCAGCCACGATTCACCGGTGCCGATTCCTGTGGTTGAAGATGATAAATTGCTTGGGATTATCGTACGTGGTGCGGTCATTTCAGCACTTGCAGGACAGGGTGAGGTGAATTTGACACATGCTTAACTTCATGGAGAATTTCGGAAAATTTCCACTGAGCTCATGGGTGTCTGATTTTACAGATTGGATTTCCAACAGCTTTTCATTCCTCTTCGACCCAATCAAGAATGAGTTTGGGAATGGCTTGGCATCCTTCTCTGATATGCTGGCAGCAGTACCACCGATAATTGTCATTTTAATCGTAGCTGTGCTCGCATTTTTCCTCAGCGGAAAACGATTCGGACTGCCAGTCTTCTCAATCGCCGGCTTGTTACTAGTATGGAATCAGGGATTATGGGAACAACTGATGTTATCGTTCTCGTTGGTGCTTGTTGCCAGTTTGCTTTCAGTCATCATCGGTGTGCCAATCGGCATCCTGATGTCCAAAAGCAAAATTGCTGAGAACCTCATCACACCCGTTCTTGATTTCATGCAGACGATGCCTGCATTCGTTTATCTCATCCCGGCTGTTGCATTTTTCAGTATCGGGATGGTACCAGGAATTTTTGCTTCTTTAATTTTCGCGACGCCGCCGACTGTCCGCTTTACTAATTTGGGTATCCGTCAAGTATCAGAAGAATTAGTGGAGGCAGCCGAAGCATTCGGCAGCACGGGCATACAGAAATTGTTCAAGATTGAACTGCCGATGGCCAAAACGACAATTATGGCTGGCATCAATCAGACAGTCATGCTTGCCTTATCCATGGTTGTCATCGCATCAATGATTGGTGCGCCTGGACTTGGACGCGAAGTACTCTCAGCTCTGCAGCGTGCCGACGTTGGAACTGGCTTTGTCGCTGGTCTTGGTATTGTCATCCTTGCAATCATTATCGATCGTTTCACTCAAAGTTTCTCAACGAAAAAAACGTAATCAACTTAGATGAATGGAATCTTTTGAATAAGAAAGTACCATACTAGAAAAGGAGATTGATCTTTACATGAAAAAAGTACAATGGAAAAAATTAGGTGCAGCTTCTATTTTAACACCAATTATATTACTTACAGCTTGCGGTAACGAAGACAGTGCAGAAGGTACGGACGATGAAACGAATGGTGATTCAGGCGAAGTGAATTATGGTGAAGAGATGGACTACAAAATCACAGGCATTGAGCCCGGTGCAGGCGTAGTTGCAGGTTCAGAACAAGCCGTTGAAGACTACGACAGCCTTGAAGGATGGGAAGTGGTAACTTCTTCAAGCGGTGCGATGGCAACAGCTTTAGGCCAAGCAATTGATAATGAAGAGCCAATCATTGTAACTGGCTGGAGCCCACATTGGAAGTTCCAGGAATACGATCTTAAATATCTTGAAGATCCTGAAGGCGTCTTCGGTGAAGCTGAAACAATCAACACAATGGTACGCCAAGGATTGGAAGAAGAGGCCCCTGAAGCTTATACAATCCTGGACCAATTCCAATGGGAGCCGGAAGACATCGAAAGTGTCATGCTTGAAGTTTCTAACGGAACGGACGTAGAAGAAGCTTCGGCCACGTGGATCGACGAAAATAGCGACAAAGTGGCTGAGTGGACAGAGGGTACCGAAACTGTCGACAACACTGAAATCGAACTTGCATACGTAGAGTGGGATACAGAAATCGCATCTACGAATGTAGTTGGCCAAGTACTTGAAGCCCAAGGCTATGACGTAACATTGACTCCGCTTGACAATGCAGTAATGTGGTCGGCAGTGGCTGAAGGTCAAGCTGATGGCATGGTAGCTGCTTGGTTGCCGAACACTCACGCATCTCAATTTGAATCATATGGTGACGATGTAGTAGACCTTGGTGAAAACTTGGAAGGTGCTAAAGTCGGACTCGTTGTCCCTTCTTATATGGAAGTCGATTCTATTGATGATTTAACGTCGAAACAATAATAAAATATATCTAATAATGGGTAAAGAAAAATTTCTCTGAATTAGATCAAAAATTTTTAAGAGACAGACAAGGCAGTCTAAGACTGCCTTGTCTGTCTCTTTATTGTAGGGCACGATATATTTAACAAACAGAATGTTGTGCATGAGACACCGAACCTCCAATCTGTGTCAGTGGGTTGGAAGTTCAATAAAGTGGGGTGGATTTAGTCATCTGATTATTTATCATGTCTATCCAAACGATAAGCGAAGAGTGTGATGTTTGAACCAATAGTAATGAGTGCAATTAACAATTCACAAAAAGCCGAGCATGATGTCCCTTCCTCTACGCTAATAGCACAGAAATGAACTAAGTAATCGCTATTATATTGATCTATTTGGTGTATTTTAGGATTCTTCCAAAAATGTACTTTATATGTATAGTCTTATGTTCAAAATGAGCTAATCATTCTTAGTTCAGTCGAAAAGATACTGGGTTTCTTTCCTGCAAATTAAATAGGCTCGACAAAAATCCATTCAAACTATTTAGTGCCCTTTGTCCATAACTATTCTCGATCAATACAGTGTCCCATAAGATGGTTTCATCCATCGCGCTGCCATCTTCGGAAGAAAGGTATATTTCCAGCGAGTCAGCACCTTGCAAAGGTACCTGAAAATCCGAGTTTAAACCTTCGCCTTCTGGTACAAGGTAATTAATTTCGTAAAGTACATTCTCTTCTGAAACAAACGTAATTGTCACATGATTATCAGAATTTAGAGAGAAGGCATTGTCAGTGATAGCAATATAACCTGTCAGTTCTTTGTAGATGCCATCCAGGCCAGTGATCTTGATACTTTCGGCATCTGGTACTGTATATTTATTGACTTGGGGGGTGTAGGTCTCCTGGTTTACGACAAAAGCAGCAAGTTCTTCATCCGGAGATAAGTTGGAATTTGCATGGGTACTATCGTTCAGAGCAACTGTAGATCCAGGCGAATCAATATAAACGTTGATACCAGCTATGGCAATCACCGTCACGGTAGCAAACAGAATGGCAGCAATAGCGATCTTTGCCATACCGGTGACGGTATCCCGCTTTGATGTAATCACTCTTTGTGATAAATAACCCACAATCGAACCCAATGTGTTAATCGTAATATCATTGACGTTAAAAGTGCCTAGGCCAGTTACCATCTGCAGTGTTTCGATAAGCAGGATGGATAAAAGGAAGCCTAGTGAGAACTTGATGAAATTACAGCGATATAGAAGGGGGATAACTATGCCGAAAGGAATAAATCCGATAAAATTTCCCATATCATGAAGCCAAACAGAGAAGGGTCGGCCAGAAGGAAAATTTAAAGGAATCGTATCGAATTCCATATCAATACGCATAGGCTCGATGCTAGATAGTCTGCCTACTCCAAAATACAAGAAATACAAAACGATGAGCGTATAAACCAATAATAGTGAAAGCGTAACTTTTCTCAGTTGTCCTTGATACACTGTCATGCTCCTTAGAAATAAGATGGATTTTAAAAGATAAGCTATTATAGCATAAAAGAATTTAAAGACTGTAATGATTTTGAGGCAATTTCTCTTAAGGTGTTTAACTTATAATTGCGGCACAAAAATTAACGAAAAATAGTCTGCTTTATAGAAAGCCGGAATAGAAAATCAGTTTGCATGTCGTCCCTAATCGGTAGCTGCTTGAATTAAATTAACAACGCCAATACCACTTTTGGCAAAGGTACTAGAGTTTCACATTTACATGCGAAAAAATGGAATACAAAGAAGAAAGTGATAACAGTAAAATCTATATTCTACTTACATCTATTTGGTATCTACTCTAGTCGGACATAAATTAAAGAGAAAAACACTTTTACAAATTGTTTGACCAAAATAATATTTTTCTAGTTATAAATGAAAACTATCCGTAAAAGTAAATAAAGATACATAAACGTGCGTAAGATAATTCAATAAATTTACGAAGGTTTAATTTGGTCTATTTTAAGTGACGTCTAACCGTTCATAAAAGTTGAATTTTTACGAACGGTACTAATTTATGTTTTTAATCAAGTTCTTTTGAATTGCGTAAAGAATATAATTGTACTAGATAGTATTTTGTTACTATATGAACTTGTAATAACCGTATGTATAAATTCGCGTATTCAATAGTTTATAAGTAATAGACTGGACCCTCACAAAGAATCGTGAGAGTTACTATAATTAATACAGTAAGTAAAACAACGTTTTAAGGGGAGAAATGATGGATAGAAAAAATAGGTCTAACGTTCATATTATAATTGTTAGTATTGCTGGTCTTTGTCTAGGTTTATTGGGTTATTTAGGTTTTATCAAATTTATAAAAAATTTCCCAATGAATTAAAAGATGAAGTAAAACACCTTTTATTAATAAATAATGACACAGATTTTGATTCACTGGAAAGAATGAATCCATATAGTGTAGTCGACTACTATGTGCAAAGAGAGATTTAAAATATATTGAAGAAGGTTGAGGATGAATATCGAACTATTAAAGACGTTTGACGAAGAAGGACAATTTTTGGGAATTGCTCCAAGAGAAGAAGTACATTCTAAAGGACTATGGTACGAAACTTTTCATTGTTGGTTTATAAGCAAAAGTAATGATAGGTCCTTTATTCACTTTCAAATTAGAAGTAAAAATAAAAAGGACTACCCTAATAAACTAGATATATCTTCTGCCGGTCATCTACTTTCAAATGAACGAATTGAAGATGGGATAAGAGAAGTACATGAAGAGTTAGGGGTAAACGTATTGTTAGACGACTTAATTTACGTCGGTAAAATACCTGATAAAATAATAGAACAGAATATCATAGATAAAGAATATGGGCATGTTTATCTTTATTTTCTACCTGATAACGCTAGGACTGATTACAAGTTTGAGGACGGAGAAGTTTCCGGGATAGTGAGAATAGAGTTAGAGCTGTTTGAGCGTTTGTGGTTTAATAATTTAAAAAATGTAAGAGCGTATAGCCTCACAGTGGATGATGACAATAAAATGCAAGAAAAAAATACTTTAGTAGTAAAAAGTGATTTCTTACCTCATGCGGACTCTTATATCCACACAGTCTTGCAAAGGATTAAAAATATATAGTATATATTCTTGAGATTTAAAGAGTTTTAAATGGTTGATGGAATATTTTAAAATAATAAAAGTGAGAAAACGTGATAGTCTACAATTGCCACTGTAGCATTTCTAAGTGTTCAAGGCTTATATTGACTTCACAGTTAGTTCATCTACTCAATGCACTACCTTATTGATTTTTGAATTAAATTGGAAGTATTTAGTCACAATAACCGAGGAATTAGAGCCTACGAGAATTTGGGGTTCAATAAAGAAGGTGTTTTAGGAGAAACATTATACTAAGGTGGAAGTGTCTCTGATGAAATCATAATGTCTTTAATTTAAGCGGATTACATAGAATCGAAATTTTAGAAAATAATTGAAATGTCATCTATGTATAATCACATCGCAGAAAATTTTACCTTAAGGTAGTTTCTATAACCAAGGATTCATGGTTTACTGTAGAGTCAATTGAAGATAATACATGGGCATCAGTAGGTATGGACATTGGGAAAAAGTACATTCATTCCTGTTGGTTGGCAAGAAAAAAGCAGTTTTAATCGATACAGGGCTTGGGATTGATAATATCAAAAGAATTACAGACCAACTAACTATCTTGCCTATTGATGTAATTACGACCCATGTACATGTTGATCATATCGGAAATCATAAAAAGTTTTATGTACATGAAATGTTATTCAAAGCTATTCGGGAAATTATTGAAAGCGCTTATCATTAAGTTAACCTAAGAAGGAGGGAAATCGATGAAAAACAAGTTTACAATATCCTCTTTGCTTTATGCTATGTATTTTACTTTGGGTTCCAAATGTAATTTTTCAAGTACCTAACCCATTGTGGATCTTAACTTTTGTCATTGCTCCTTTTGGAATAGTCTTCGCACTTTTAGCTAAAAATTTTTGGTTAGTTGTTGGTAATTTTGTAATGTTTTTTAGCTTCTTTATTCTTATGGCTCTTGGGTACTATATAAACTCAAGACTTTAAAATGAATAGAAATATAGCATTTAATTAGACAGGGGGCTACGTCCCTTTCCTTTTGTTTTGCATGGAATATTACTACGTAAGAAATTAACTACAGGAAGCTATGGAAAGAAAATTGAGATAAGGGACTGACTAAAGTACGTCTGTTTTTCTTGACTGTGTTTAGTTTACATATTCATGAATTATCGGAAGAGCAGAAGCTTACGGAGCTTCTGCTCTTGTTTGTATTTGAACAATTACATATTTACGAACGGCTCCATGTATGTCGTGATTTTAACTACTACATGATAAGATTAATGAAAGTATTTTGTTTTAATAAATCTTAGGTGAAGGAGGAACAATAGAATGGTCAATCAAAATGAAGGCGAAAAATTAAACGGTGGTAATGTTTCTGAGGTTTATCGCATGGGTGATACGGTTCGTCGTGAATTGAAATTAGGAAGTTCTAAAATTCATGAGCTTTTAATTCATTTAGATAAAAAGGGGTTCCAACAAGCGCCAAAGTTTTTGGGAATCGATGAAAATGGAAAAGAAATTTTAACATTTTTCAAAGGCGAAGCTGGTAATTACCCGTTAAAAGCATATATGTGGTCAGATGAAGTGTTAAAAGAAATAGCTAAAATGCTTCGTCTCTATCATGATTCGGTAACAGATTTTTCATTTGATGAGAGCTGGCAGTTTTTAGATAATACGCCTCCTCCCTACGAAGTAATATGTCATAATGATTTTGCTATCTACAACATCATATTCAATGAAAAACAACCAGTAGGTATTATAGACTTCGACAATGCTAGCCCTGGGCCAAGACTTTGGGATATCGCTTACACTCTTTATACTTGTGTGCCCTTATCCAGATATAATCTTTTAGAATCAAGTGAAAGAACGGTCTCCTATAATCACTCGAAGGATGCTGAACGCACAAAGCGGCGTATAAAACTGTTTTTTGAATCATACGGAGAAAAAGTAGAAGAAAATTTTTTAGAAATGGTAATACTAAGACTAGAAGGATTAACTAAGACAATAGTAAGAAAAGCGAGAGAGGGAGATCTTGCCTTTCAAAAAATGATAAAAGAAGGACATGTTGAACATTATCAAAAAGAAATTAGATTCATTCGTAAACATGGTCGTGAATGGCTGTAGAAGAAATTTCTGTAGCTTTTTAACTATTTTACATATCAAGGGATTATCGAAAGGGTAGCTTCAATCTTAACAAATACAGACTTTAAGTTTTAATTAGATAATTTAAAAAAATGGTATAATACTCTTAACAAACAGAATGCTATGCATGAAACACCGAACCCCCGATCTATGTCAGTAGATTGGGGGTTTTATATGGTGTATTGATGTAGTCATCTAGTCGTTTATCACGACTGTCCAACCTATTTTATTAATAGAAATATAACGTATTTAATTTAGGCTTCTACTACTGTATCTTTTTGTATGCGTATTAATTGTGAAAAGTTTTCTTCGGACTGTTCTATCTCGTGGTTTAAGTGTTCTACCAAATCTTTGGCAACTTCAACAAATAGAGTATTTTCAGCATTTATTAAATTGAACACAATTAACTTCTCATGAGAAATTATATATTCATATATACTATCGAATAGTTCCTTTACCTCGTCTACACTATTATTGCTTAAATCTACTGTAGCTGAATCCAAATCTTCCACTTTAAGATTAACCACTTTTTCAGCCTTTTCATTTTCCAATTCTTCAATTCTAACTTTCATTTCAACTTTGTCTAACTCTGTATTAAACTCCATATATATTTCTCCTTTTCCCGAACATTTCTTTGCTTCCTTCTAAATGAATTAATGCTTTCTCTTTCCAAATCAACTCGTTACCTTCATCGATACCAATTAATTGGTTTGTATAGAGATTTCCCATATAGTAAATATTCTTTGTATTTACACTGTAGTCACAGTATATCGTCTGGCTGGGCAGAGTATTTATGGCTACATTGGAGTTGTGAGTCGAAATTATAACTATCTTTCCTTTATCTCTTTGTTCCTTAATTTTGGGTACAATATAGTCGGTTATATATTTTTGGCCCAACCCACGCTCAATTTCATCAAATAAATAACAATCGTAGCTATCATTTTCCAATAACCCACTAATCGTAATAATAGCCCTTTCACCTTCAGAAGGGTTGTAATCACTATTTCCATCTATTTTGATAACACTTTTATTCTTAATCATATCTTCCACAAATTCTGAAGAACTGATTTTTTCCTCCACTTCAAAGTAGTCGTTTATCCTCCTGAAGTCTTTAAAGCTAAACACTTTTATTTTCTTTATTAATTTTCTATTCCTAACAATTTTATTCCTATCAAATATTTTCTTTTTATTATAATTTTCATCTGCCCCTAATACTTCAATACTAGTTGTCATGCTGACTTTACCTTTATTTGGTATTGATCCTAGTCTGTGAGTTTTAGAATTCTTCACACCTTCTAAATCTTGGGCCAAAATTTGATTGGCATTCAATCTAGCTAAACGTTGTGAAACCAGCTTAGCGAACCCTATATTGTTTGGCTTTGATTCTTTACCTGTCTTTTTCTGTACAGAGTCTTTTAGAATCGTTAAAAAAATTTCAGTATTTTCTGCGCTAAAAATTGTCTTATAATTATTAATTGAAGTACTAACAAGATCTGAATTTAATAAGTTGAGTTGATCAGTAAGTCTAACACCATCTTTTTCGTCTGCACTCCTTATTTTGGTATTGATATCTTTTACATCTTTTACTTTACGTAGATCTGTCTCTAAATCTCCAATAATATCCTTAAAATTCTTAGTTTCATTATTACTAAATTGTGAATCTGTTTTTTTAATAATTTTTGCATTCTTATTGGCACTCTTATTATTGTGATATGCTTTTAATTTCTCTATGAAATTAAAAGGTTTTTGCTCTTGATAATCTATTATAGATTTGAAGTTTCCTTCTATTCTTTTTAATATGGTTTCATCGGCGACGACCGATTTTTCAAAATTATTTATCAGACTGTTGTACTGTTGGTTATAATCTTTGCCTTCATGTAGAAATACGTTGAATCCTTCTTCCTTTAAGTAGCTATAGATTTGGGATTTTAAAAGAATAGTTTTCCCAGAACCTTTTTCACCAAAAATTATATTTATATCTTTATAAATTTCAACAGATTTACTTAGTAATTCTTCTTCAACTTTTACAGGTATCATGTATTTTTTCGTCTCTTTCAGATACCGATTAACAAATAAACTTGGGTTGCTAGCTAGTTCATAAAACTTTTCAAATGAACTTATTCTAAATTTAATTTCCGGTAGTTCGTATTGAGAATATCTGTCCCAATCTGTCACGTCACTTCCTATCAGTGAAAGTTCGTTGTGTGCATTTATAACTCCCATGGTTTGCATTTTTCCGGGCTCTAGAATCACTAAAAATTCTTTCAGATCTTTACGCAACTTTTCTTTAGCATCCATATTCAATGAACGTTCTTTATCTTTATCTAAAAAGTGCGGAAAAATAATGATATCTTCCGACTCGAAGTTTTTAATTAGTGATATGAAATCTTTATAGTCGAGAAAGAAAGTATTATAATTTCTTTTCACATCATTGTCGAAAGTATTATAGAATTCTCTGCTTCTCTTTGGATTACACATAACAATTATGTGATAATGCTCGTCTTCATACTTTATGTCTAACTCAATGCCTGGAAATATTAATAGCTCAGGTGCTTCTTGAGTTATATTTTCATATTGTTCTATATCAAAATGATTATGATTCGTTATAGCGCAAATTCCGACGTCATTCTCTTTCATTTCTCGAATAAATCTTGTAGCATCGACGATCCTTTTTGAACTATCCCCTTGTTTACATTTTTTAGTATGTAAATGTAAGTCTATTTTCATTACTCTCCCTGCCTCTCTACAAATCCATATTGTAAAAAATTATAGAAAATACTGAATAATACAATTTTAATATATCATATTTCATTAGTTATATACTTACATTAACTCAATGAAAATAGAAAGTTTTATAAAAGTAATTGCCAATTTAGAAAGATTAATAAGCTTCTAAAAAACGACCGTTTATTGAACTGTTTTGGACAAACAATTTCTCAGTAATATCCCTATGGTTTACGAGTCCCAAAATACGTACAGTTATCCTTGTCTGAAATGTATAAAACTGATTGAGTTTTTGTACTGAAATGAGGTGGCCATATCGAAGTTAAAGATATATTATCTGTTATAATCGATAGAAAATCATAGTGAAAGAGGGATACGATGCCACAGGCGAATAGACGCATGAAAGATATTGAAGTACCAGGCACACGGCAGTTTGCGAACCGGGTAGATGAGTTTCCGGATGCGGTGGATCTGACACTCGGCCAGCCGGACTTTGAAACACCCCAACCGATAAAGAGTGCAGCTATTGAAGCCATCAATACGCAGTCCATGAAGTACTCCCATAATACAGGACTCTTTGAGCTCCGGGAAACCATCAGCCAGTACTATAGGGAGAAATATAATGCGGAGTATGATCCGAACGGAGAGGTGCTGGTAACAGTGGGTGGCAGTGAGGGCATCGACGCCATCCTGCGTGCCATCCTGGATCCGGGGGACGAAGTACTCATGCCAGCACCGACCTATCTTGGGTATGAACCGATTGTCGAGCTTTCGGGTGGTGTAACGAAGTTTGTAGATATGACAGAAACGGACTTTATCGCCACACCGGAACTGATTGAATCCAACATTACCAACCGGACAAAGGCGATCATCCTCAATTATCCGACCAACCCGACAGGGGTAACGTATACGAAGGCACAGATGGATGCACTTGTCGAAGTGTTCAGGCAACATGACATATTCATCATCACTGATGAAATCTATGCAGAGAATACATTGCAAGGGGAACATATCAGTCTGTCGAGTTACACTGACATCAAAGAGAAGGTGCTCGTCGTCAACGGCCTCAGCAAGTCGCATGCCATGACCGGCTGGCGCATCGGCTACGTTGTGGGTGATAAGGCCATTATGGAAGACATCACTGCGGTCCATCTCTACAACACCATCTGTGCAGCCATCCCGAGCCAGTATGCCGCCATCGAGGCACTGAAGCATCAGAGAAATGTGCCAAGTGAGATGAATGAAGCCTACGTCGAGCGACGCGACTACATCTACGGACGGCTGATCGATATGGGACTCGAAGTATCTAAACCGACCGGTGCATTCTACATTTTTCCGTCCATCAGAAAATATGAAACAGACTCCTTCAAGTTCGCGACCGACCTGCTGGAGAGCGTCCAGCTCGCGGTCGTCCCGGGACGGTCATTTTCGGAATATGGGGAAGGACACATCCGGCTATCATTCGCTTGCAGTATGGAAGAGTTGATAGAAGCGGCGGATCGGCTTGAGAAGTATATCAATATGCTTGAAGAAAAATAGAAAGATGCCCTTCAGAATTATTCTGAAGGGCATCTTTATGTGATCAGTGTCTTTTCTCCTTCAATCTCAGCGTCAGAATGAGTCCGATGGTGCCAAGCGCCGCCATGACCACCAAGGCATAGCTAGTACCAGCATAATTACTTTCTGCATAAGGCGCATCCATGACTGCGACGGTGATGCTGATGATGGATGTTAGTATGATGATGCCGAAGGCCATGGCAAACTGGCGCACAGTATTCACAATGGCCGAACCATGGGGGATATCGTCCTTCCCGAGTTCCGACATGCTGAGGGTGACGAGTGGCATGAGTGTCAGTCCGAATCCGGTCATGAACAGACAGAAATGAATCATGATCCAATAAGGTGAATCATTGATGCCGACCGTATTGAGTAGGATGAGTGAAGCGGTTGTACAAGTGAATCCGATGGTGGCGATCCGTTTGCCGCCGTATTTGTCATAGAGGTTACCTGAAATGAAAGTGATGACGGATAGAATGATGGTGCCTGGCACGAGCAGGAATCCGGATAGAAATGCACTGGTGCCAAGCGCATTTTGTGCAAACATCGGCAGAATCGTTTCGGTAGACAGCAGGAGCATCATATTGATGAATATCAAAATGATGGCCAGACTGAATGTCCTGTTCCTGAAGAGATCAAGATTCATTATGGGCACCGGTATTTTGAACTGCCGGCTGATGAAGAACAGGATGCCGACGAGACCAACAACCATTGGAAGTATAGTGAAGACATTCAGGAACCCATAGGTGCTGATATTGCTGAGGCCGAGTATGAACAGCGCGAACCCTGTGGCTGAAAGGATTACTGAACGGACATCGAGAGTGGATGGGTTCTGCTCGAGTACATTCTTCATGAAGAAGAGTGCGAGTACGAATGTGATCAGGATGAATGGCAGGATCACCCAATGTAGCGCCCGCCAGTCGAGATAGTCGATGATGATACCTGAAATGGATGGTGCGGAAGCGGGTGCAATATTCGTTACAGCACCAAGCAGTCCCATCGCAAATCCCCGGCGATGATAGGGGAAGACAATCAGTAGGATTGTCTGGATCAACGGCAAGATGATGCCTGCACCCACTGCCTGGATCATGCGCGACAGCAACAGGATCCCGAAGTTCGGTGACCAGCCGCCGATTGCGGTACCGATCAATAGACAGGTGAGTGAGAAGATGATGAGTGTCCGGGCGGAATAGGTCGTAGAAAGGTACCCTGACATCGGAATGAAGATCAACGCAACGAGGATAAAGGCATTGGTCAGCCACTGCACCTGTGTTGCATTAATATCAAATTCCGCCATGATTGTTGGAAATGCTGTGATCAAAAGGAATTGGTTGAAGGTCAAAAGAAAAGCTGCGGCGATGATCACCACAACAACACCCTTATTCTCCAGTTTTTCTTTTGCCATACCAATCCCCTCCGCTCCGGTTCATTTGTATTCATTGTTGCATAAAGGCGGGGACCGGTCAAAGTGGCTATCAAACGAAGAATATGTAAAAAGAAGCTCTGGACCGGGATTTTGGTCCAGAGCTTCTTCATATTAATTCAGCTTTTTGTATTCGGTGACGATACGATCGACAGCTTCTTCGACGAACTTCGGATGGGTCGCAAGATTCAGACGCACATAGCCCTGATAGGCATCGCCGAACCAGTCTCCGTAGTCGACAGCGAGCTTGCATTTTTCCTGAATGAAATCCTTCACATCTTCAGGGGGGAGGAAACCACGTAGATCGACCATCGGTAAGTAGGTGCCTTCGAACGTGCATACTTTCGCTTCCGGGATATGTTCCGCGAGTTGCGTCTTCAAGTATTCGAAGTTCGATAGGATAACGGATTTCAGAGCATCAAGCCATTCTTCTCCGGTCTCATAGGCAGCTTGCGTTGCAATGTGGCCGAGGATGTTCTTCTCGCTCTTGATATGCTGCCCCGCATAGTTGTCGAACTGTCCCCGCAGCTTGGCGTTCTGGATGACGATGTTGGCATGGAGCAGCCCCGGCAAGTTGAATGATTTGGAAGCAGCATTAACGAGCAGGATGCGGTCTGTGTACTTGCCACCGGCCACAAGAGGTGCTGGCGTATGCGTGTGGTCACCGTAGGTGAAGTCCTGATGGATTTCGTCGGCAATAACGAGGACGTCATGCTTCTCACAGATGGCAAGCATGCGCTCAAGCTCTGTTTTTGTCCATACACGCCCTGCTGGATTATGTGGTGAACATAGAATGAAGAGCTTTACGTCATTTTCTTTGATGCGCTGCTCGAACAGGTCAAAATCGAGCTCGAAGTGGCCATTATTATCCGTCATATCGGCAGTTACAAGCTTGCGGTCAAGATCCTTGATGACGTTGAAGAATGGGTAGTAGACCGGTGGTGTGATGATTACCGCGTCTCCTTCTTCCGTATAACAGTTCATGAACCAGTAGAGTGCGGATACGACGCCTGTAGCTGGGCGGCACCATTCCTTCTCCACCTTGTAGCCGAAGCGTGATTCCATCCAGTTGGAGTAGGCGTCATAGTAGGCATCCGGAATGAACGAATAGCCGTAAGCCCCATGCTGGACGCGTTCTGTCAGTGCCTCTATGACACCGTCCGGTGCCTTGAATTCCATATCCGCTACCCATATGGGCAGCAGATCCGCATCTCCGAAACGTTCCTCGAGCAGATCCCATTTCGTCGAGTTCGTGTTCTTGCGTTCTACATAATAACGGTCTACAAACGTTTGTATATCCATATGTATCTCCCTTCCTATCCTATCTTTCATTTTTAATCATACATCCACTATAGAATAAAGCATCTCTTGAAACAACGTATGATGGCAAAGAAGTCATTCAACCAGGGAGATATTCTTTTGTATTACTGCTCTGATGTTTTCCTGTTCGGCAGTCTGCTCATGATGAACACGCTGATGACCATCAGTGCAATGGCACCGACTACGATGAGTGGACTATCGGTGAGTGTACCGACAAAAAGTGCGATGACTGTGATTATGCCGTTCAATAGTGCCATCGGCAGTTGGGTTTTAACATGGTCGATATGGTCACTCCCTGCACCTGTGGACGAAAGAATTGTCGAATCGGAAATCGGTGAGCAGTGGTCGCCGAATATGCCCGCTGAAATGACCGCACCAATACAGATATAAATGGAGATATCGAGCTGGGCGGCAATCGGAATGGCAATCGGCAGCATGATTGCGAACGTGCCCCATGATGTCCCACTGGCAAATGCCATGACGGAACCGACAATGAAAATCAGCATCGGAATGATGACGAGTGGAATGTTACCGTCGATGATCTGCACGATGTAGTTGGCAGTGCCCATCTCTTCAAGTACCATACCGATCGCCCATGCAAGCACTATGATGACGATGACATTGATCATGCGTTGCATGCCTGTAGTATAGATTTCAAACGATGCCTTGAATGTGTGTACTTTAAAAGCGATCATGAGGATGATCAGGGTGATGCTTGCGAACAGGTAGGCGGTACTCAGTGCCACCCTGAATGTTGAACCGGAAACTGCTTCGAACGGGAATCCTTCTGGGATCAGCAGCCCGAATAGCGTAACGAACAGCACAACGAGCGGTAGCCAGATCAGCATTGGACGACTACTGTTCTCAGTCTGCAAGTCTGGTGCAGCAGGTTGCCTCAGTGGTGCCGCATTCGGCCAGTACCTCTCACCGTCCGTTGTTCTTTTCTCAGCAGTGCGCATCGGTCCGAAGTCCTTTTTGAGTAGGCCAACTGCGGGAACTATCAGTACCGCAAGAATCGGGTAGATGAAGTAGGGCCAGGCATTCATATAGGCACTGAAATCCGATTCAGTGAGTCCCAGTCTTCCGAACTCTTCATTGATCAGTCCCATGATGTAGATCCCCCAGCCGATGAACGGAATCAGTACTGCTACAGGTGTTGCTGTAGAGTCCAAAATCCAGGCCAGTTTTTCTCGTGAAATCTTCAATTTGTCATATGTAGATTCAAATATCGGGCCGACGATGAGCGGTGTACCAATATCGGAGAAGAATATGATGATGCCACCAAACCAAGTGGCCAGTGTTGCCTTAGTGCGTGTCGTAATATACTTCGATACACTTTTCGCAAACGCCACGGCACCGCCCGATTTCTCCATCAGAGATACAAATCCACCGATGAAGATGAGCAGTGCAATGACAGCCGCGTTATAGCTATCCGTCAGCTGGACGAATACATAGTCTCCGATGAATGTCGTAATCGAGTCTATCGGATTCAGACCATTGATGATGAATACACCTGTCAGGGCGCCAAGGAACAAAGATATAATGACATCCTTAGTGGCGAATGCAAGCAGTATTGCGATGATGACCGGCAGCAGTGACAGCAAGCCGTAAGCTTCAAATTCCAAAAAAACACCTCATTTATAATTATTAAATAATATGTATATATATTAAATAAATATACGGAGATATGCAATATAAATTTTTCCTTCAATAATTTTATAGATTTAAAATACCGTTATAGGATGAGCCGAGTTGATATATATCGAAAGAAGTAGCTGAAACTATAATGCTCCTCTAAGAAATAGATGGCGATTGATATTTAATTATTGATAATTTTCAGAATTAATAATATCATTATTATATGAACCAATGGTTCTTTTAAAGAACCAAAAGGAGAGATAATATGAAAGTGACGACAGATATCGGTGGCACATTCACTGATTTACTTTACTTGAATGATGATGGTGATTTTGTTTTTGATAAGGCCCATACCACGCCACCAAATTTTGAAGAAGGCGTCATGAATGTTATGGCGAAATCGGGTCTCGACTATGAATCGATTGAAATGTTCATCCACGGCTCCACAGTGGTGATCAATACTTTGACAGAAAGAAAAGGAGCAAAGGTAGGTTTGATTACCACAAAGGGCACCAGGGATGTTCTTGAGATCGCAAGGGGCAACAGACCAGATCTATATAATTTCAAATACAAAAAACCGGAACCATTTGTTGAAAGGTATTTGAGGTTGGAAGTAGAGGAAAGAATGAACTATAAAGGAGAAGTGTTGCAGACGCTCAATGAACAGAATGTCATTGATGCCATCGAATATTTCAGAGGTGAGGGTGTAGGGGCCATCGCCATCTGCCTCCTCCACGCCTATAAGAATCCTGAGCACGAAGTTGAAATCACAAGACTGATCAAAGAGATGTGGCCGGAACTGCCTGTTACTGCTTCGCATGAAATGATCAAGGAATGGAGAGAATACGAGCGAACCAATACAACCGTGCTGAACGCATATGTAAAGCCGGTAATGGAGAGCTACATCGATAGCCTTGATGACAGGCTCAACAGAAAGACTTCCAATAGTAATCGTTATATCATGCAGTCGAATGGTGGCATCACTTCTTTTTCTGATTCCAAAAAGTATCCACTTAATATGGTTGAATCCGGTCCAGTTGCAGGAGTTTATGGTGCTGCGATTCTTGGTGAAATCATAGGAGAATCCAACATCATATCTTTCGATATTGGTGGGACAACTGCGAAATGTTCATTGATAAGTGAGGGCAACGTGAAAGTCTCTACAGACTACTACATCGAGAAAAACGATAAGTATGCGGGATACCCGATCAAGGTGCCGGTAGTGGATATAGTGGAAATCGGTAATGGTGGGGGCTCCATCGCCTGGATTGATGAACTGGGTTCATTGAAAGTCGGTCCACAATCTGCGGGATCCACCCCTGGACCGGTTTCTTACGGGCTGGGGGGAGAAAAAGCTACCACAACAGACGCGAATCTATATATCGGCAGATTGTCTGGCAAGAATTTTGATAGTGAAGTGGATTTATCACAAGTCAAAGAAGCAATAGATCAGCAGGTGGCGAAACCTTTCGGAACTTCCGCAGAAGATGGCGCCTTGGGCATTATTGATATTGCGAATTCGAATATGCTCAATGCATTAAAACTGATTTCAGTTCGGAAAGGCTACAATCCCCAGGACTTTACCATGATAGCATTTGGGGGAGGCGGCCCCATGCATGCTGCCGAGCTGGCCAGGAATTTAAAAATCAGGAAAGTCGTCATTCCGCATGCTGCCTCAGTCTTTTCTGCCTGGGGGATGCTTATGTCCGATGCAAGAAAAGACAACATACAGACCTATCTGAAAAAATTCAGTGCTCTCGACTTTGAAGATATCAATAAGCAATGGACCGATATGGAGAAGGCTTCTTTAGAGGACTTTTCCAAAAATAATCTGGATAGATTCCCTATCAAGTTCGAAAGGTCTGTCGACTTAAGGTATGAAGGCCAAGAACATACGGTGAAGATGCCTATTGGAAATGATGTGTGGAATCAAGATTTCATAGAAGCGGCCAAGACCAAGTTCCATGAGATGCATGAATTCACCTACTCTTTCAGACTTGAGAGCACCGAAGTAGAAATCGTGAATATGCATCTGACCACCATTGGTGAAATTGAAAAGCCGGTTCTCAAGGAATTGGAAGGCAATGGTCTGGAACTTGAAGAGACCATAAAGGAAACGAGAGAAATCTACTATAAGGAACATGGTTGGGTAGAAACAAAAATCTATGATAGAAATCTGCTCCGCAAAGGACACTTGGTCGAGGGACCAGCCGTCATAGAAGAGAAGACATCGTCCACATTGGTTCTTGAGAATCAGCAAGCTGAGATCGATGTATATGGCAATATTATTCTAACAGTAGAGGTGAGATGATATGTCTGGAACAAATCCATATGTCAAGGAAATAATCAAGGATTCATTGATGTCCATTGGTGAAGAAATGTTTGTAGCCCTAGCCCGTACGTCAATGAGTCCCATCATTTATGAAGTTTTGGACTATGCCTGTGGACTGACTGACGCCAAAGGGAATCTGATAAGCCAGGGCAACGGTGTGACATCATTTATCGGTATGCTGAGTCCAATGGTAAAATCCGTCCTGGATAAGTTCGGTGAGGACCTGGAAGCAGGCGATATCATTATTATCAATGATCCATACATCGGAGGAGGGTCACATCTTTCTGATGTCGGACTCGTAATGCCTATATTCCATGAAAATAAGCTGGTCGCTTTCTCAGCCAACAAAGGGCATTGGACAGATGTTGGGGGCAAGAATCCAGGTTCATTGACAAGTGATTCCAATGAGATCTATCAAGAGGGATTACAGCTATCTGGTGTAAAGCTGTTCGACGCAGGTGTTTTGAATAAAAGCGTCGAAACAATCATCACAGACAACATCAGGCTGCCTCAATTTTCAATCGGAGATATGTGGGCGCAAGTGGCGGCTCTAAGAACTGGAGAGAAAAGGTTCAAGGAATTATGTGACCTTAATTCAAAAGAAACGATAGAACAAGTGATTACCGAATTGATTTCAAGTTCAGAAGAATACTCTCAACAAGTCATCGATTCCTTGCCAAAAGGTGTGTTTGAAGCTGAAGACTATATAGAAGGAGATCCCGAGAAAGGTGGACCTTATAAAATAAAAGTCAAAGTGACGATTACAGAGGATGCGTTCATCTGTGATTTCAGAGGGTCCCATCCTCAAGTGTCCCATCCAGTGAACTGTTCCTATTTCGGGCTCTTGGCCAGTGTGAGGGTGATGTACCTGGCAATTGTTCAGCCACAGTTCAATATTACTGAAGGATTGTTCAGACCACTGAAAATCATAACGGATGAAAAATCCATATTATCTGCTGAACGACCGGCACCTGTATCCATGAATTTTGAGGCCAGATTAGGTGGGGCAGAGTTGATCTGGAAAGCTTTAGCGCCTGAGATACCTGAAAAATTACCCGCGGGTCATTCTCTATCAGTGTGTTCCGTTACAGTAGCCGGTACCCATCCGGATAGTGGGGAAGATTTTCTGATAGTCGAGCCGTCTGTCGGTGGCTGGGGCGCAGCAAACGAAGCGGATGGACAAAGTGGACAATTCTGTATGGGTAATGGGGAAACGTATAATGTCCCAATAGAAGTTGCTGAGGCAAAGTATGGTGTTCTTGTCGGCAATTATGGCTTCAGGAAAGACAGCAGTGGTGCAGGAGAATATATAGGCGGACGCGGTGTTGTGAGATCTTATGAGATCCTGAGTGATAACCAGTATCTGTCTGCAACCTACGGAAGACATCAGTTTAAACCGTGGGGCATGAAAGGGGGAGAAAAAGGTGCTTCCAGCTATATTGAAGTGCATAAGGCCAATGGAAATATCGTAGGTCCTTTAGGTGTGACTACAAGACTCCCTCTGGACAAAGGGGATGTGGTCGAACTTGTAACCCCGTCTGGTGGTGGATATGGCAACCCTTCCGATAGAGAATATGGTAAGGTTGAGAAGGATATTAAAAACGGCTTTTATACTGAAGAGGAAGCCATGGATCAATTCGGATATAAACAGAGGTAATGCTATGACATTAAAATCTTTAGGTTTTGCAATTGAAGTACTTTCAATGTTTACGAAAGAGAATCCTTCATGGGGATTGAGGGACCTGTCAAAAGAGATGGGGGTAAACCATACCATCATCTATAGGGTATTAAGAACCTTTGAAGACAAACAGGTTTTGACCCAAAATCCAGATTCAAAAAAATATGAGCTTGGTCCTGGACTTGCTCCCTTGCTTGCAGCCTATAGAAGCAAGGATAAAATGTCAGACTTGATACTGCCGATAATGGAAGCTTTAAGTGAAAGAACTGGGGAATCAGTTTTCCTGACGTGGAAAGAAGGGTATGAGGGAGTCACTGTTGAAATAGCGGAAAGCTCGAGCAATATCCGGTTTGCCGTTTCAAAAGGGACACGGACCCCTCTTTACTTGGGAGCCTCAGCCAAATCGATCATGGCATTTCTATCAGAAGAGCAGCAAAATGAAATCATAGCCCAAGGGTTGAAGAAGATGACTGAAAAATCCACCACTGAAAAAGAAGATTTGCTCAAAGATCTTAGGATAATAGAATCTCGCAGATGGGCGTATACAGAAGGAGAATATTCCGATGATGTATTCGGAATCAGTACTCCGTTATTCAATTCTGAAGGAAAGATCCTGGCCTCGCTGACAATTGCTGGACCAGTCTATAGAATAAACGAAGATAATAGACAAACGATTCTTCACATGCTGATGGAATCAACAGAGAAAATAACAGAAATAATAAGTATTTTTGACAAGGATAATTACCTTTAATCATTCCATACATTAGGCACAAACTACATTAACGGTAGTTTGTGTCTTTTAATTTTGATTGATGAGAATACTTTGATTTTTCAGTAAACTATTGCAATGGATAATACGTACCTGTATAATCAAACATATTAAGAACAAATGGTTCTCTCAAAGAACCAATAACGCACTATATATTCTGAATAATTAGTATATGTTGTGCTGAATACCATATTGAGGAGGACTTCAAATGTTGCATGAACTTGTCCTGAAAATATTCAAAGAATTAGACAGACCTGACGCAAACGGTGAGCAAATTGAAAATCTATTCAATTCTTACGGACATAAGGAGATTACAGTAACTGAAATCAGGGAGGATGATGGGGGCACCGATTTTCTGAAAATCAAAATACCAGGCACTAGCGGAAAGACTGTCGGAGGAGACGCACCGACTCTAGGTATTATCGGAAGGCTTGGGGGAATAGGTGCGAGACCAGAGCAGACAGGGTTCGTTTCAGATGGAGACGGTGCATTAGCTGCATTAACTTCTGCACTGAAAATTGTCGATATGAAAAATAACGGAGAGAGCCTTGAAGGCGATGTTATTATTGCAACCCATATCGATCCTAATGCACCTACCATACCGCATGATCCTGTGCCATTCATGGGCTCCTCAGTGGATATGACCGTAATGAACGAGCACGAGATTGATGATGAAATGGATGCGATTATAACCATCGATGCTACGAAAGGCAACCGGGTCACTAACTTCAGAGGAATATGCATTTCACCAACTGTCAAGGAAGGATACATTCTCAGAGTAAGTGAAACATTGATCGACATTTTGCAGAACGTTACCGGAAAGCCGGCCTCTGTACTGCCAATCACCATGCAGGATATCACCCCGTATGGTAATGATGTATATCACATAAATAGCATTCTACAACCATGTACTGCTACTGATAAGCCTGTGGTTGGTCTTGCTATCACTTCAGGAGTGGCAGTGCCAGGGAGTGGCAGCGGCGCCTCACAGTTGAATGATGTGGAAGAAGCGGCAAGGTTCTCTGTTGAAGTAGCTAAACAGTTTGGTAAGCAAAAGGCTTTCTTCCATGATGAAGAAGAATATGCAAAATTACTCGGTTTATATGGTTCAATGGCCCACCTTCAGACATTAGGGAAAAAATAAAAACCCATCCTTTACCGATGAGACTGCAAAGGGGAGAGTAAAATGAGCATTAACGAATTGCGACCGGAAATGGTGGAAGCCTTGGTTGTTGGAGGCAGTATTCTGGGAGGTGGCGGTGGTGGTGCCATCGAAGAAGGCTTGAAAATGGGAAAGTTGGCATTTGAGATCGGAAAGCCCAGCTTGCTTGCTCTAGATGAGCTGGAAGATGACGATATGATTGTTACCGTGTCCGCAGTAGGAGCACCTGCCGCGAAGAATCAGTTTGTGCAACCGCTTGATTATGTTGAAACCGTTGAACTGATTGAAAAGGTGACTGGCAAAAAGCCAAAAGCATTGATCACAAATGAAAATGGTGGCATTGCAACAGTTAACGGTTTCTTTCAATCGGCTGTAACAGGTATTCCTGTTCTCGACGTGTCGTGTAATGGACGAGCACATCCTACTGGAGTCATGGGATCAATGCAACTGAACATGGTAGAAGGTTATGAATCTTTTCAAACAGCCGTAGGTGGAAGACCGCATACTGACTTCCGGTTGAGCCAGACAATACGAGGCAGTCTGGATACTGCTTCAAAGTTGGTCAGGCAGGCTTCAATTTCAGCAGGTGGGTTTGTTGCGGTAGCAAGAAATCCTGTAACAAAAGATTATCTGACCTCCAACGGAGCAGTCAATGCGCTATCGCAGGCTTACGATGTAGGTGTCGCCCACCAGTCTGGTAATAGCGGTATTGAAAAGATAGATAGGGTAGTGGAAGTTCTGAAAGGAAAGATAGTGTGCAGGGGCAAGGTCGAGTCATTAGTGTTTGATACAGTGGACGGCTTTGATCTGGGCAAGGTCGTAATCAATTCAGGAAAAGAATCATTCGAGCTCACGATATGGAATGAATATATCACTTGTGAAAATGATTCCGGCGAAAGATTTGCCACTTTCCCTGACCTCCTGATGACGTTTGAGAGTAAAAGTGGAGATCCGGTTACGAGTGCACAATTGCGGACCGAACAGGAAATTACAGTCGTATATACTTCCAGAGATAATCTGATTCTCGGCAGTGGAATGAGGTTGGAATCGAACTACGAAGTTGTAGAACAAGTTGTGGATAAAGAAATACTCAAATATATCGGAGATGTCTTTGTAGAAGGTGATCAGAACCGATGACCAATTTGCTTGCAATTACAATCGGCAAATCGCCAAGAAAAGATATCCGTCCAGTAATGGAACGTTATCTAAGTGATGACGTTGCCGTGGAACAGGTTGGCGTACTGGATGATCTAACGGACTACGAGATGTCGGCAATTTCCAGCTGTAGTGACCAGGATGGAGTGCTTGTTTCCAGGGTGGATGATGAGCATTCCATTGAATTAAACGCAAAGGTCGTCGAAGATCACTTACAGAAAATTATCCAGAATGCTGAAAATAGAGGATATAAGCATATACTCCTGCTATGTACGGGCACTTTTCCTGATATCGTGCTAAAAACTTCGAACTTGTATCTGCCAGATCAGATCATCTCGCCTGTAATCAGTAATATTGCCAAGCATCGCAAGATGGGCCTACTTATACCACACGAGAATCAGAAGTCAATGATGGAAGATAAGTGGAGGCAATATGGTCTGGATCCATTAATAGCAAGTGCCTCCCCCTACTTGGATCTGGATGAAATAGTCGTGTCAGCCAAAAGTCTGGAACAAAGCAATGCTGACTTCATACTGATGGATTGCATGGGATACACGGAGGAAATGAAAAAGTCGGTTTCAGCCGAGGTGACCATACCGGTGATACTCTCAAATACGCTGATGGTGAAGATCCTATCCGAGTTTCTTTAAGGAGGTGTTACAGATTAATGATACAGCAATGAACAAACTATTGAGATTGATGCGCCGGAATGATGTGGAAGCCACTTTCATAGTTCCAGGGCCTAACATGCTCTACTTCACTGGTCTGAAAATCAAACAGAGCGAAAGAGTGACATTCATAGCGATCCTTAAAAACGGGGAAATTCATTCACTTGTACCAGAAGTGGAACAGGATAAGTTCAAAGCGGTGTTTGAAAACAATGTAATCAGCTATAAGGATGAAGAAGGCATTGAAGGTGCGCTACAACAATTGAAGGCAGTGCTGCCCCAAGAAGACTTTAGAGCAAGTGTGGAATACAGTAATTGCAGAGTGACGGAATATCGAGTGTTTCAATCGCTTGGCTGTGAATTGACGGATGCAGATCATCTGATCAACGCTCTCAGGTTAATAAAAGAGGAACAGGAAATTGCTACGCTGCAGAATGCTGCAAAAGTACTAGAGGATAGTTTCAAAGCAACGCTTCCATATATCAGGTCAGGCATTACCGAGGTCGAAGTGGCTGCACAACTGGAATACGAAATGAAAAAGAGAGGATCTGCCGGCACACCGTTCGAAACCATCGTTGCTTCTGGACCAAGAGGCGCAAGTCCGCATGGTAGAGCAGGTGGAAAGAAGATAGAGACGGGAGAACTGGTAGTCATCGATTTTGGCTGCATAATAGATGGTTATGTCGGAGACATATGCAGAACTGTGGCTGTAGGCAACATATCGGACGAAGCAAGAAAGTCTTATGAAATAGTAAAAGAAGCCCAGCAGCATGCCGTCAGCCTTGTGAGACCGGGTATGACGGCTGGTGAAATAGACGAAGCAGCAAGGAGCATCATTCGCTCCTATGGTTATGACGCGTATTTCAACCATCGTACTGGACATGGATTGGGAATAAATCCACATGAAGAACCCTACATTATGCAGAATAATGAAATGATCTTGGAACCTGGAATGGTATTCTCAGTTGAGCCTGGGATTTATCTTCCGAACAAATTCGGTATAAGGATAGAGGACACAATTGTAGTCACTAAAGATGGATATAAAAACTTGATGAACCTTGAAAAAGATCTGATTGAAGTCTGAAAGCTATATATCAGTAAAGAGGATGGATGTTTTGCCAGTAGGAATCATAGTAGTTTTTACGACTGAAGATGAGAAGATACTGCATCTACACAGTAATAAAAATTGAGAAATTCTATAATATCTGTTGCATAAAAAGATGTAAATAATACAGCTGACTTACTGAAGGAAGAAGCAAAAGGGAAATTCATGTCTTCAGCTGAAGCATCGGCCTACGTAACGATTGGTCTTGGAGAGATCACTGAAGATCAGCTTGGGGTACCAGTAATCGGCCCGGTCGAAGCAGAAGGCAACATATTTCTTTATATTGAGAGGTGGATAAGATGAAAGACACAAAACAGAGAAATATATTTTTTGATCCTACATTCATCATTCTGATCATTGTGCTTACTGTGATGGGTGCAATAATCGGAATGCAGTTGATTACTACATTAGGTATAACAGCAAACACCTCCATCATTGGTGCATTATTTGCAATGGTGCTTGGGAGAATACCGTTTGCGTTTCTGTATAAGTTCAGGTCCACACACAACCAGAACCTGATACAGACTGCAATTTCCGCTGCAACGTTTGGTGCAGGAAACACTTTGTTCATACCAATTGGTGTTCCGTTTGTATTGGGCATGCCGGAGCTAATCACTCCTATGCTTATCGGGGCAGGTATTGCTTTAGTCATTGACGGCATAATAATGTATAAACTATTCGGTTCACAAGTCTTTCCTGCTTCTGGCGCATGGCCACCTGGTATCGCAACTGCAGAAGCAATCAAAGCCGGAGACGAAGGTGGAAAAAAAGCAGGTATTCTAGGGTTTGGTATATTAGCTGGTATCGGAGGAGCAATGGCTGGAATACCCATGTCAGCATTTGGTGTGGCATTCATTGGTAACATCATCGCTTTGACAATGTTTGGACTTGGACTGCTACTGAGCGGGTATTCGGAATTCCTATTTGGCATCAGCATGAGCGATGCGTATATTCCACATGGCATCATGGTGGGCGCTGGACTCGTTGCATTTGGCCAGTTCATTTACTTATTGATAAAAGGAAACAGAGGAAGAAAGAAAGATCAGAACGACCCAGTAATGCAGGTCAATGAAGCAGTTGAGCCAGACCGAAGTGTTACAAGAACAGAAAGAGAAGTCGGGAAGGCACTTGGTTTTGGATATGTTGCCTACATAATCGGAGCATTACTGCTCGCAGTAATTTCAGGTATTATAACGGATATGTCTTTACCGATGGTTCTCTTGTTTATAGTCTATGCTGCATTTGCTGCAATCATCACTGAAATAATAGTCGGTATCGCTGCAATGCACTCCGGCTGGTTTCCGGCTTTTGCCGTCTCTTTGATTTCTTTGGTAGTAGGTATCCTGTTCGGATTCCCGATACCAGCCCTTGCCATGCTCGTAGGTTACACTGCTGCGACAGGCCCCGCCTTTGCGGATATGGGATACGACTTCAAAGCAGGGTTCATTCTCAGGTCGAAGGAATCACTGGAGTTTGAATTGGAAGGACGAAGAATGCAGTTCTTCGTCTCCTTGATCGGATTTGGAGTCGCCATAGTGATGGTTGCACTATTCCACGGCAGTTATTTTGCCCAAGATCTTGTACCGCCTGTCGATTATGTATTCGCAGCGACGATAGAAGCAGGTGCAGACGGCTCCGTAGCATGGGCCATTGTACTCTGGGCCATTCCAGGTGCGTTGCTCCAGTTGATCGGTGGACCAAAAAGACAGATGGGTATCCTATTCTCCACTGGATTACTGCTGGTAAATCCAATCGCCGGTTGGACAGTACTTGCAGGCTTGGCAATCAGGGTCATCATCCTTAAGATCAAAGGAGAAGAAGCTCAGAATACAATGTACACAGCAGCTGCTGGCTTCATAGCGGGAGATGCATTGTATAGTTTCTTCAATTCTATTTTCAGAGCGAGATAGGGAATGGTGCGTTACTAATTAAAATACAAAAACAGAAAGAAGTTAAAGCCTTGATTGGTAAAATCAAGGCTTTATTTGTATTATAATAATAGAATATTCGTAATAATTGAGTGCGAGGTGGAAATATGAACGACTTGCAGTTGGAAACTCTAGATTTTAACGAGAGAAGTATAGGGACGTTAACGGGGATGAACTATAACAATTTTCCTATTGTCTATATACTGCATAATAATATGAAGAAGCAAAGTGCTTATATCGGCCAGACAGTTCAGATGAAAAATAGGATGAAAGCTCACCTCAAAGATAAGAAGAAGCAAGGACTGGATAAAGTTCTGCTAGTTTCACATGAGATGTTCAATCAATCTGCTACATATAATATTGAAACAAACCTGATCAATTATTTCATAGCTGATAACAAGTACACTCTAAGAAATGTCAGTCAGACGACAAAGTCAATGACACATAATTATTATGAAAAGCACAAATACGATAACAAGATATTCAGTGAACTTTGGGAGAAGCTAAGAGCAGAGGATCTAGTAGATAACACTTTAGAGTACCTCCAAAATAAGGACGTATTCAAACTTTCTCCTTACAAAGAATTATCGGAATCCCAAGTGGAATTAAAAGAAGAAATACTGGAGTTTTGTACGACACATATACAAACGGGAGAACGCTCAATTTTTCTAGTCAAAGGCGATGCGGGTACAGGAAAAAGTGTTGTTCTGAGTTCTACATTCAATGCTATACAAGACTTGAGCAAAGATGAAGAGTCGGTATTGAAAGGAACCAATAATTATCTGCTGGTCAACCATAACGAGATGATCAAAACATATGAATCGATCTCGGAGAGTTTACCAAACCTTAAGAAAAAGGACTTCATGAAACCAACATCCTTTATTAATCGTATGGATAAAATGGGAGAAATTGCTGATATTACTTTTGTGGATGAAGCTCATCTGCTTCTCTCCAGAAGCGACAAGTATAATAGCTATACAGGAGATAATCAGCTCCGAGATATCAGCTTGAGAAGTAAAGTGACTGTAGTCGTATTTGATGAAAAACAATTTCTCAAGCTAAAGAGTCACTGGTCCAGCGATCTTCTTGAAGGAATGACCAAGGGAGCCAAGGTGGAAAGAGTTGAACTTACGAATCAGTTCAGAATACAGGCTGACCAGGAAGTTGTCGACTGGATTGATGCCTTTGTAGATAAGAAGGTTAAACGATTCCCAGAGAAGACCGGGGATTATGAGTTGAAGCTTTTCGACAGTGCTGCTGAGATGTTCAAAGCGATTAAAGATAAAGATAGAAAGCACCAACTGTCTCGAGTGGTCGCAACTTTCGATTATGAGCATAAAAAAGATGGTGCAGAATACTATGTGGAGGAGCCTGGTTTTAAAGGCATCTGGAATAGGACCGAGTATAAGGAGACATGGGCAGAACATCCTGAAACCATTAAGGAAGTCGGATCCATATATACAATCCAAGGGTTTGACCTTAATTACGTCGGAGTCATTCTTGGCCCTTCTGTTTCATATGACGAAGAAAAGCAGGAGCTGAAACTTCTGCCGCAAAAGTACAAAGATAAAGAAGCTTTCAGAACTTCTTCAGAAGTTCAAGTTAAATACAACGTAAAGGAAATGAAGGAGCAAATCATACTGAACTCCATTAACGTTTTGATGAAGCGGGGCGTCAAAGGGTTATATTTATATGCCAGCGATGAAAAGCTTAAGAAAGTTCTAGCCGATAAGTACGAAGGGAATGAATAAGATGGACGAATTGATTAGGGAGATAAATGAATTCAGGGACGAGAGAAATTGGAGACAATATCATAACGTAAAAGACCTCTCTTTATCCTTGTCTTTGGAAGCATCGGAGCTTCTTGAAAACTTTCAATGGATCACTGCTGAAGAAGGCATCGAGAAAAATCGACAGAACATCGAAGAAGAGTTAGCTGATGTATTTATATATGGATTGATGTTGGCGGATAATATGAATATTGATATGAAAGAAGCTATATTGAGGAAGTTGGAGAAAAATAGAGAGAAGTATCCAACATAAATTTATAAAATTGTAAGGAAGTAAAGTTCACATAAAGATATTTAGATCCTACATTAATCATTTGGGAGTGTGCGAAATGAAACCAGCTAGAAATTCTATAATTGGTTACTCATATCAAAAAATAATGGCTTTCCTACTATTAGCAAAAATGGATGTAGAAAGATTGATTGGTAAGATTGAAATAGAGGCTGATGTGAACCATCAGTTTGATGATTTGGTAGTATATACTGATCAAGGAAAAATATATTGCCAGATGAAAGATTTTCAAGGTATCAAGTTATCTGATATCAAGTTTATAGGAACAGACATTGTAATAAAGGATAAAAAGCATAAACTTTCTGATGGTACTAACATTTTATTTATAAAAGATATAGACTTAGAACCCAACAATGAAATACTTAATTTTCAATCTCACATGATAAATGGAGTGCATATAATATCAATATCAAGGGAGGAAGCTAGAAGCCAGATTACTACATTGTATGAAATAGATTTCATTAGAATGTCTATCATGGAGAATTATTTTGAAAGAAAGTTTGATGAGAGAGTGTTGTCTATTCTTTTAGAAGAATTACCTCCAATAAAGATTTTTTCAACTCAATTAATGGATCAGACAATAGACATTCAAAAATTAGAGTTGAAAACAACTTCTCTACTTATGATTGAAGGAAAACCAGGTGTTGGAAAAAGTCACTTAGTTAATCAATTAGAAAATCAAGATAATAAATTATTATATAGATTTTGGATATCCAATCAAGATACTGATTATAGAGAAAGATTAGAATATAAAAATTTTATAGCCGATCTTATAAAGAGTATCTTTAGGAACTATGTAAATAAAACAGAAGAAGAAATAATAGATAAGCTACTAGAAAGAAACTTAACCTTAGTAATAGATGGTTTGGATCATGTTGAAAACTATAATCTATGTGAATTAGAATTATTTATCAATTTTTTTAATAAAGTTGCGGAAAGAAGTAAAGTGATTATTTTAAGCAGACCATTAAAAACTCAACTGGAATGGGAAAAAATCAAGCTGCAAAACTGGAATTTTGAACAAACATACAAGTATCTAAATATTCAATTCCATATTTCTAGTTACAATATAATTGAAGAGATTTATAAAATAACTCAAGGATACCCTATAATAGTAAACTTCATTGGCAATTATTACTTAAATCATAAGCAGCTACCGATGATAGAAGAACTTGGTGATTTAAATGATTTTTATAAATCTATTACAAAAAATTTGAGCGTGCGCAGTGCGCTTTCCGTATTTCTAAGTTCAAATTCTTATTTTATGTACAGTGAATTTGACCATTTACTAGATGGCATTGCTTCAGCTATGATTAAAGATTTTATCAGTGATCATCCTTATTTGTTTGAAATTAAATTGAACAGAATTTCTTTAATACATGATAGTCTTAATACATTTTTAAGATCAGATATTAAATATCATGATTCTCATTCTAGAATGATCACAGAAAAGGTATATAAATCAATATTAAGTGGCGAGAAAAGATACATAAGTAGATTTAGTTATTTTAACTTAAGTGAAGAACAAAATAAGGAAGTGATAAATCATTACGCAGATATAAATTTTTTTAGTAAATGGATCAAAGGTTGCATAGATATTGAAGCAGTTCAAACTTTCTACTACCAATTAAGAAAATCTCTAGAAAATCTTAATCCTTCTTCTTTAAATGTTTATCAGTATTATGACTTCGCACTTATTCAGAATATACTTTCTAGAGATCATATATCAAATCTACATGGTTTTCTATATGTATATACAAATTCTCTGATTGAAAACGGATACTCGGAAGAAGATATTACTAGTTCAGGATATCTATTTTCAATGCTCTACTTTCTTAAGGAGGGGGATTTTAAACCCTTAGAAACAGTAGCCAGTGATGGATTATATGATACAGAGTCCTTTTATGAAAGTTTAATATTAGACATAAATCAAGAAGTTGAGTACTTTAAAATTTCCGAAGTTCCACTTGATCTTGAAGAAAGCGTAAATTATATTAACGATGAAAACACCGAGTTATCTGCCAAGAGTACTATTCAAGATATTTCAATGAGTATTTATATTCATGGAACTGATATTAGAGAATTTCAACAATGGAAGAGTGTCGTAAAAAACCTAGTGGATAAACAAGATGAAGAATCTGCTATTACTTTCTTTGGAAATGTACTTACTAACGTTAATATGAGTGAGTTTTGGGCAAGGTCAATTGTAAAACACATTATATATAAGCTTAAGTCTTTGGGAATTACCAAGAGTAACAACGAATTTCTAAACATGTCATTTCCAGAATTTATTAATGAAAATAGTGAAGCTGGATCATATAATCTACAAAGTTTGATTTTGGATTACCTTAGACTAGCTCTAAAAACTAGAAATGAAGTAGATATAAATGCAATATATAAGTATTTTATCTGTTATTATGAGCGTAAAGATTACAGTGTAATAAATATAGATAGGGCACTAATTACTTTTAGAGAATATGAATGTATATCTCTAAGTGAGTCTGTTGAAATCATAAATTTGTTTCAACAGAAGTCAGAGAAAGGTATAAGACACCTTTTAAATAGTTATATCCAGAAACTTAGTGTAGAAGATTTTATAATTTTTATACAAGAATTTAGTATAAAAAATTTTAATATTGATTTATTTACCCTGCCATCTTCCTTTATAAATGTAGTCCCAGAATCAATCGTAGTAGAAGCTTTCTTTGAAATGCTTAGAAGGCATTCATACTCGAAGAAAATTGACTTTTTTCATGTTAATAATTTACTTTCTTCTATTTATAGTGAAAAAGTTTTTGATGCTCTTCTATATCATAACTTTATTATCTCGGTTGACGAGTCTGTAAAGTTAGATAGGACAATAGCAGAGCTGTATGGAGATATAATTGAGTTTTCTGTAAGCAGAAGCTATGGAGAACATAAAAATAGAAGTGAAGAGAACTTGGAAAGTAAAATAATTATGGAAAACGATATTGAATATGCAAAAGATTTAAATCTAGCACCCATTGAGATAGCTAAGTATACTGATGGTAACTATTCAAGTTTTAGTAGTTTACGACTGTATGAAAATCACAATACTAAAGACTTAACGGAACAATCTACAGCCATACTACATGCCGCCATAACTAGTAGAATAAAGACTATTAATCAATTTTCGAATTTATTTTTTTTAGTAGGAAATGTGCCTGACTTTTTGGTTAACTATATTGATGAAGAAGTAAGCGAGCAAATACTTTTCGAAAGTTTTATAAATTTTATTAAGCTATCTTATATTGATAAGGAAAGTTAATAGTAATGTAAATGGCAGTAATAAATTTAGGGATGTACTACAAAATCAATATTTTAAATTGCCCTTGACATACCATTTTCATAAGCCAGGATTTATAGTTTTTGCATAATATTCTAATGGGTTAAAGAGATAAGCAAATTGTGATACTTTAATATTGCAAATTATGATAGGGATAAATATTGTTTAAATCGTTTAGACACTATAATTATCAGTGAAAATGGGGTTTGTATATTGAAAAATTATAAATCTTTTAAAAGTTTGTTTGAACAATCATTGGAAACAGAATATCCTGATAAAATTATCAAAAGTTTAAATCCGGAGTCAGAATTATTTCGACGGATCAAAACTTATTGTGGATATTATGATTTAGACTACAAAACAGAGTTGAAAAAGTTAGGTTTTCAATTATATAGAAAAGGAACCATACTAGAGAGTGAGATTCCAACACTCCTATATGAGCATTTTCCTAAAGGCAATATAGATGGATTAGAATCTATAAAAGAACATAGCAGTAGCTTAAATAATTATATAAATAAGTATTGTAAAGAAAGAGGAATAACAAAAAAAGAATACATAAGATTACTAGGTTTCAAAATTACTAAGGTATATAAACCCAAGTATAACTTTGTTGCAATCAAAGAATTAAGGGATAATTATGATTTTAGCCTGGCTAATCATGCACTAATTTTTGGAGTAAGTAGACAATTATTTGAAAAGAAGAAAATTGATAATGCTTCAAGTAATAGCAAACTACTAGTAGAAGTATTAAAAAAAGACCATGAAAAAATAGTTTGTGAAATGTTAAAAAGTTATAATGAAACTTATACAGATGACAATGGTTTATACCTTCAAATATATAAACACAATACTGAAAGTAAAATTGCAATTTTAGTTAAAGAGCAAGAATCAGTACATTATGTATTTAATTTATCTGAGAAAATCGAAAGAGAAATCAAAAGACATAAATACTGTGCTTTAAATAAGAAAGATGACTATCATCTAAATCAGATTAGAATTATCATGAATAAATATAGACAAGAAAATTCAAAAGTTATTTTAGAAAGTGGGGAATATCGGCATTTCAGGTTAATCTCTGAAAAATTAGGTCTTACAATTGATGGATTATTAAATAAATTAGGTTTCTATAAAAAGGTAGAATTTAAAGATAAAAGAAATAAAGATGAAACTGAAATAATTGAAACTCTCCGAAAGTTTTTATTAGATGATGGAATAACGGTTTCGTTACCTAGTTATGATAATAGTGCCCAATCCATTCGGCAATTTGCAAGTAGGAGAAACATGTCTACTGAGGAATTTGTAAAATCTTATAATTTTCAATATAGTCGAGGAGTAAGGGAAATACAACATAGTATTATTGAAGAAATTAAAGAAAAATATATAGTTAAGGGTAATGCTGTTTATATTTCATCCTACGATCGCTTCTATAGTAATATTGTTGCTCGAGCAAATAAGCAAGGACAAACCCTAGATCAGTTTTTGTATAGTTTAGGATTTGAGAGGTTGAGTCTTGAGCAGTTGCCCAAAGATTATAAGCCTTATGATTGGATTCAAGATATTAAAGAGTTTGATAGTACCTATGACTTCATAAACGAAATTAATAGTAAATATTTATATGATGGGGAAGTGTATCTTCCATCACGTCACTATTTTTACGACAAGCTATTTTACTATTCTTTAACACAAAATAATACTATAAATAAGCAATTAGAAGAATGGGGCTTTATAAGAACTTACAAACGACCCAAAGAATTTATGCTTGATGTTGAAGAATCAGATATCTCCCCAATCAAGTTAAAATTGATTAATGATATAAAAGGTATCCAGAAAGACATAGAAATTAAGTCTTCTTCAAGGGACATTGTTAATAGATCCAATCAACTTATAAAAAAATTAAAAGAGCTATATAACTATAATTGTCAGATTTGCGAATCAGACAATGATGGTATCTTAATGGAGAATGGTCATAAATATATAGAAGTACACCATATAAATCCTATTCATAATGCTAAAGCACATGAAAACGAAGAAGACTTGGAGTTTGATAATTACCGTAATTTAATCTGTCTGTGCCCTTTTCATCATAAGTACGTCCATTATCATATGGGAGGTGACTACAAGCTTAGCGAAGATAAAAAGGAGCTTATCAATCCAAAAAGAGAAAAATTGCTAATAGTAACTGATTTTCATCTATACTAGTTTTATTATATTGAAATTTAAAAAGTAAGTTAATTTACAATTTGAAATACAAGGAGCAAAGAGATGAACAGTAGCTTTTATTATACAGATGTTAATGCGCAACTATCACAAGAACCTGAAGTTCAAAAAGATTTAAGCCTATTGAGAAGTTTCTCAGAAGATAACTACAAACAAATCTACGTAATAGAACAACCTGTTGGCGAAACAAAATATAAATACGACTACAATAAAGCACTGATTGTTTTAATACCTAAGGTAAGAATACTTATAATAAACTACGGAGATGATACAGAGGAATTCTATAATTTTGAAGAAGATTTTATAGAAGATCTAGGAATATTATCCGATAAATATGATTATAAGAGCTATATCGGGAGACCGAGACATTGGCGTAATAGCTTAATCAAAACTATGAATTCTAACGAGTATAGTAATATCATTGATGCTATTGAGGAGAACTATACAGCTGAAGCAGAATTTCGGAAAGTTGATTTAATTATTTCTTTGTTAACGGGCAGTATAAACGATATTAATAGAGTAGGCGAAATATCATCAACTGATCCACTCCAACAGATAAAAAAGAATATAGTTTTATTTGATGCCGAACAAACTAGATTCATTTTTAACAAACCTGAACATAAAAGGATAACTATTCAAGGCTTAGCAGGAGCAGGAAAAACGGAGCTGTTGTTGCATAAAATTAAAAATATATACAAAAATGAAGACGACACAAAGATCTTTTTTACGTGTTTCAACAAGGTATTAGCCAAAGATCTGAGGTCGAGAATACCTGAGTTCTTTGATTTTATGAAAGTGGAAGAGCAAATTAAATGGGGAGAACGTCTATGGGTAGAGCGGGGATGGGGTTCAAGGAACGATAAAAATTCAGGTCTATATGCATTTATTTGTAATCACTATGATATCCCTTTTCGAAGTTATAGTAGAGGAGTTACTTTTAAAACTATTTGTAAAGAAACTCTAGGACATTTACAAGATTTAAAATCTCAAGGAAATTTTGAACCTTTTTTTGATTATATTTTGATTGACGAAAGTCAAGACTTTAATGAATACTTCTTTAAATTATGTGAGGAAGTAACAAAAAACGAAGTGTACATTGCAGGCGATATATTTCAAAATATATTTGAAGATAGTAATAGTCTTGTAGAAAATCCTGATTTTCTTTTAAACAAAGTGTATAGAACTGATCCCAAAACTTTAATGTTTGCCCATGCCATAGGCTTTGGACTATTAGAAAGACCGGTTATACGTTGGCTTTCTGATGAAGAGTGGGAAGCATGTGGATACATATTTGAAAAGAAAGATAATTTATACGAATTTTCTAGAGAGCCTTTAAACAGATTCACCGACTTAGGGGAGGTAGTATCTAATATAGAAGTAAGTACGTCAGATAGAGAACATTATGTCGAAAGAATAATGGAAGCAATTAAAGAAATAAAAGCCAATCATTCAACTGTTGAGCCCGATGATATAGGTATTATATTTTTGGAAAACAATGATTATAATTATAATTTAGTTGAGGAATTAATAATTAGGATAGACTTTGAATTTGGTTGGTCTGCTATTAAAGGCTATGAAGAGAAAAACAAAATAAAAGATAGTTTGTATATTAGTAATAGAAATAATGTTAAAGGTTTAGAATTTCCTTTTGTCATTTGTGTCACGACTACTCCATTAAAGTCTAATACTATCATAAGAAACTCACTATATATGATGTTAACTAGATCGTTTCTCACCAGCTACCTAATTTTATCTGAGAAAAACGGAGAACTTAACTCAGCTATAAAGAGAACGGCTTCTGAAATTAAAGAAACTGGAGTTTTAACTGTTAAAGAACCAATGGAAGGTGAGATCATGGATACTTCCGATTTAAGGTTAGAAGCGTCAGAAAAAGAGTCACAATATGATATTGTAGAAAGATTACTAAACGATGAGTTTGAAATAAGTAGCGTAAAGGACAGAGAAAAAGTTCATAAAATGGTCGACACGATGCTTGGTGATAGAGTTGATATCGACAAAATACGTTCTTTAATAAGTGATACGGTTGGATATCTTTAATTTATAGAGGTGATGCTGTGAAAGAAATAAAAGTGAATATGACTAATAAATTTAAACTTCTTTGTGAAGAACCAATTAGAACTAAAAATGACATTTTATACCTATTGTTAGAATCTATATTGTTATTAACATATGGCGAGAAAGTAAATACATTACAAGAAAATTATTTAATTCTTCGTATCGACAAGATGAAAAGGCTTTTCTTCGTATTAAATAATAAAATTTTCTCATTTTACTTTCCTTTTTCAGTAATAGAAGATCCGGTTGATAGAAGTTTCAAAGTATTTGACCAGAACACGAGATTGATGCTTGAAGCCAAGGACTTACTCCTTTTAAAAACTATTATATCTAATGTATTCGACGAGGAAAAACAACAGGCAATAGGTATTCAAGACTTCGAATCAGAGATATTAATACTAATGAAAGAACTGGAAATAGATGAAAATCAAGACATAGTATGGAACATTATAAAAAAACTGTTAAAGTTTGAAGTAGGTTATTTAAGATACGATTATGATGAAAAAAATGCTAATGGAGAATTACATCCTTTAAATCATCTAGATATTAATTATTTATCTAATACTACGTTCAAAATTGGGTTAGATAAATCATTAGATAACAACGAATTTGTAGACTTATTAGATTTAAATACTAATTGCTATTTTATTAAAAGGTAGACAAGTTAGAACATTAATTTTGGGTAAATAAAAAGGAAGTATCTCTTAGAAATTAAAGTTACTACAAACCTTTCTTTAAATAAATAAGATTTTATAGTGAGCAAGCTGCTCTTGTTCAAATGTTTTTAAGAGGTTTATTCTCCTACTTATCTTTCACTATTTTTACAGGCATTATAGAGATATGATCAGTAACTATCGAATGTTGACCTAGTGATTACAGGTGCTCTTGAGAAACTCAAGTTATTTTAAAATTTATTGGAATAATAAATAGTAGATTAAAAACGACATAGCTTACTAAGCCATGTCGTTTTTAACTTCTATCTTCACTTTTTATTTCATAATTTTTACTTTAAAGTTTTGCTGTTGGTAATAGAAGGAATTAATGATTTAAATGAAGTATTCGAAGAGGAAGACAGGGAAATTTTAAGAAGTTATGAAAGAGATGGCAAAAATGCTTTATTTAATGAAAAGAGGCTTCTTTTATCTAGTAATCCCATATTTATAGATGATAGTGGGAAAAAATCTCAAAATCTTTCTGTAGAGAACACTTTCAAGTATTACTGTAAAAAGTTAAATATGAGTCTTGAGAAAGATAATTTAGTTCATATATTTCCATACGATGAAGCCACTAAAAATTTTAAGCGTAAACAATTATATTACGAATTTCCAAATCATTTAGAAAAAATAATAGAAGAAATCAATGTGTCGCGTCTTCCAAGAGATATTATGAAGATTAATCCTCAGTTTCTTAATGATTTATATAATGTTTATCATGAATATAACAATTCGAACAGTAGTTATTTATTTAATTTAAGAAACTTTTATAATGACTTACTTGTAGATTGGAATGACTTAGCAGTTAATGAAATTTTCTATGACATATTAGAGTGGCTATTTAATAGTTTAGAAAATGAATCAGTTTTTGACTTAAGATGTAAGGTAGCAAAGATACATATATCTAATTTAGGAGACATTAAAAATATAAATGAAAACAAGGCAGAGGTATTCAGTAACTTGTCCGCGACATACGACCTGATTCTATCTCAAAAATCAAATAAGTTCTACGAGTATCAAACTATGATGAACGATGAATTCTTCAAACTATTACAGCAGAAAAATACAATAATTTCTGATAAAAATAAAAGCTCTATGAGTTTAATTGTATCCTTTCTAATTGCTTTGTACGGCGTTTACTTAACCATATTTCGAACTACAGACAGCTTTAATTGGTTATCGAGCCAGTATAATTTTGTGTATATAGTCTTTCTGATTGCTTGTATATTTATGTTTGCTTCAACATTGTATGAAATTAAATTATTAAATATTACTAACAAGAAGGTCTTATCCACAATACAGAATACATATAATGTAAATATAAAATTATGGAAGAAGAAGACAAAAATAATATGGTGGAAAGATTTTTGGTTTCCTTTAATAATCCTGTTTATCATATTTATCAATATTATTACACTATTGATTTTCTCAAATTTCTCGATCGAAATAAACGATATAATAGAAAAATTAAGTTATAGTCCAAAATATTTTTAAGAGTAATGAATGTCTATAAAGCAATAGAAATTTAAAGTCACATTACACTAAAATATACTTTGAGGAATATAATCTTGATTTATTTCAAGTGAAAAAATGTTCAATCAAATAACTCTTATTTTTGATTTTATAGACAGGAGATAAAAGAGTGGAAAGTGAACAGACTAATGTAGACAAACAAGCACTTCAAGATTTTTTTATGGGTATTAATAATCTTAACCAAATAGAGAAAAAGACCTCAAAGTTCAATGCATTTGAAACGCTTGGCATCGTCCATACGGAAATCCGTCACAGCAATGTACTGGGTTGGCTGATGTCTCCAAATGAGCAACATGGCATAGGTGGGGCTTTTGTTGAAAAAATTATACAAGAGATTGCCCGTAATCATAATATTGAGCAGTATGGGCATGATCCTTTACAGATGCTACTCTGGGATTATCATGATCTGGTTGTCAGGAGAGAGTGGCGTAACATAGACCTAATCGCCATTTCTGAAGCAAACAAGCTGATGCTCGTTATCGAGAATAAGGTATGGAGCAAGAGTCCGAACATCAGTTGAAGAAGTATCAGGATATTGTGGAAAATGAGTATCCGGATTACCAAAAACTGTTCATCTATCTTACGCCTTTTGGAGATGACGCCAGCAATACGGATATATGGGTAAGTATGAACTATCGTCAGATCATAGTAATGATAGAATCTGCTCTAGCGCTCAAACAGAACATGATGGAGCCGAGCGTAAAGTACTTTATTGAACAATACATAGATACACTCAGGAGGTACATTGTGGGAGATAACGAGATTGAAAAAATATGCCAAGAGATCTACTTCAAGCACAAGTGTGCGCTTGATCTGATTTTCGAGTACAAACCGGATATACAGTCGAATATAGCTGGCACTCTGCGTGAAATGATTGAAGCCGATGAAGAATTGATATTGGATGATAGTAACAAAGGATTGATTCGTTTTACGACGAAAGGTTTAGATGAAAAGCTTCCAAATGAAGGATCCGGGTGGACTTCAAGTGGAAGGATACTACTTTTCGTGTTTCAGAATACAATTAAAAGATTGAGAATCAAGTTGGTAATTGGTCCTGGAGAAGCAGATGTAAGGAGCAACCTGTATGATATTGTATCAAACAATTCGAGTTTGTTCAGAGGCAGAAATAAAAAGCTGACTTCAGCCTATACGACAATATATTTGAAAAACATCCTTGATTACAACGACAGCTATGAGAGGGATCAGGAAAAGCTGCGTAAAGATATACGGTTTAAAGTGGATAAATTCTTTAACAATGAATTAAAAGAACTGGAGTCGGTACTGCTGAACAAACATCCGATTCGTTTGTAAGCTCTCCAATGTAGTATTCCAATAAATAGATAAATAAAATTAAAAGGCCCTGGGTCAGAGAGAATCTGACCCAGGGCCTTTTTAAAGTAAAGTACATGTTACGTAATAAGAAAATACATGTTAATGCAATTAAAATGCAGACGTTGCTTCGTTAAAATTAACGATTCTTTTAACAGGCTCGAAGTTTATTAATCAAGAGTGTCATTCCAATAAAACCATACAGGAAAAGTATTTACCTGAATTCTTCTTTAGAGCCGACAGTTTCTTTGATTTTCCATGCTATCAGTTGCCAAGCCTCCTGGGCTTTTTCTTTTGGACCCAGATGAGTAAAAGCATGATGACAGCCTGTAAAAAATTCATCTTGAACACTTACGCCTGCTGTTTTTAATTTCTCAGCATACTTTTCGGCTTCCGGCCTGAAAGCGTCATGATCAGCAATAAGAATAAGTGCGGGAGCCAAGTCATCATTTATGTCCGCATAAACAGGGGAAGCAAGAGGGTTTCTGGCCATTTCTTCTTCAGGTACATAGCTCATGTTCAAAAAGTTTGCGACCTGGGGGTATCGTGCGCGCAACTTGTTTGGTTCCGGCTTCTCCGCAAAGGGTGTGACGAAATCAAGCATTGGATAGGACAATACTTGAAGGAGTGGCTGCTTTTCCTGTTTGTCTTGAAGGTAGAGGCAGAGGGCAGCTGCAAAATTTCCACCTGAGCTCTGGCCGCCAACCATTATTTTTTCAGAATCGATGTCTAAATCATCCGTTTCTCTTTTCAGCCATTGGAGCACTTCATAGCTCTGTTCAATCGCATTCGGAAAAGGGTATTCCGGTGCTTTCACATAACCGATATTGAGGATGGCACATCCTGTCTCATTGGCCAGATAGTTGCAGTAGGGTTCATCCATATCCTTGTCATTCATGATGAACGCGCCCCCGTGGAAATTGATGTAGACGGGGCGTTTTTTTTGTTGTGCTTCCAATGGATAATAGAGCGAAACCGGAGTCGGACCAATGGATGTTTGAACGACGAAATCTTTTCTAACTTTTAGGGGCGGCTGATTGACCATTGGGTTCTTCGCTGCTTTATTAGGGAGTAGTCGCAGTATTTTTGCGATGATGATTTTGTACATACCCGCTTACCTCGCTTTCTTCTACTCTTTATTCTCAAGTCGTAAATACGCTTACCTAGACATGCTACTTAACATTTATTTTTCGCCCTTTCCAAGTGACAGAACGTAGGACATGGACCCGGAAGATGGAGTATACGAATATACCCGCAAAAAATGAGAACAGGACGGGATGGAAGACGAAGATGAAGCGGTTGAAGTTACCGACCCTTCGAGCGAACCGCATCGTTTGAAACGCATAGATCAGATACAATCCACCAGTGACTGTGATGAGCGCTGGGTTCATCGCGATAAGAGAAGAAACCAATGCGCCAGTAGTAATGAAGCTACCGGCAATCCAAACAATCGTCATCAGCATGACGGCAAGATGTGTGGATTTTGAACCGAGCGCAAAGCTTTTACACCAGCCCTCTACAAGACTTTTGAACCCTTCCGGATACATGCGAAAAGATATGACCCCCTTGCCCCCCATACAACGCACAGGCAGATCTTTCTCGAGATATGCCTGTCCCAGTGCCAGATCATCCATGACGGCATCTGCGATTGCCTTATGCCCACCTGTCGAGAGGTAGTCCTCTCGATCAGTGAGGATGCACGGACCAAAGGAACCAGCCGGTTTAAACCGGTTTTTCCATGCAGTGAATTTGTTCATTCCCACAACAACGATCACGTTGAAGATGGCGGAAAGATTTTCGTACATATCCTCAATGCGATGGAACGGCTGCAGGGAAAGGATGCCTCTTGCGCCTCTTTGCTTATATAAATTCAATAGGTTGCTGAGACTATCAGGGCCCTCGAACCGTGTATCGGCATCCAGAAATAAGAGCCACTGTCCGCTTGAGTGCTCGACGCCATACCAGCACGCGGCGGATTTACCAGCGCCGTCCACTTTGGACTCGTTACGGAGCACTGTCGTCCCAAATGACTTTGCGATGGCCACAGTGTCATCTGTAGAGTGGTCATCGACCACCAATACTTCAAAGGGTTGGAGATTCTGCTCCTGCAAGGTTCCTAGCAGATGCGGTAGACTTCCGGATTCATTTCTGGCAGGAATGATGATGGATAGGGAAGGGTGTTCAGTATGTTCGGTCCGGCTTCGCGGCGTGGGGAGTGAGCGAAACATGAGTGCCCCAGCACCGATTGCCAGAAGCCAGAGTGATATATTGGCGATCAAAAGTATTGCCTCCTTCCATTGAATTTAACGATTGGATACGCACCGTCCTAACTCTCGCAATGGGTGCAGTATCAGATTCAGTCTTTGTCGTCTTCTATAAGTGCGTCCGCCGCAATCCCGGCGGAAAGTAGAACAATCGGTACACCTGCGCCCGGGTGTGTGCTGCTTCCTGTGAAGTACAGGTTATCGCAGCTTGGTGATTTGCTCTGCGGACGCTTATGGATGCTTTGCGAAAGGGTGGGCTGCAGACCAAAAGCGGCGCCGTTGTAAGCATTGAACCTGGACTCGAAATCAAGCGGCGTAATATGCGTTTCTGTGACGATCTCCTGCTCGATATTTTCAAAGCCTTTTATTTCCTTCAAGGTTTTAAGAATGTAGGTGCGGTAGTGCTGGATCGTCTCATCATTCCACTCATAGTCGGCTGTATCGAGGGCGGATACGGGCATCAGGATGTAGAGTCCATCTTTGCCATCGGGCGCAAGCGTAGGATCGAGTTTCGATGCGATATAGACATAGAAGGAGGCATACTCCAATCTTTTTCCTTCAAAGATGTCCTGCATGTTCTTCTCGAGTGCTTCATTGAAAATGAAATTATGGATATGTTCGACCTCTTCGTATTTCCGATCCATGCCGAGATACATCAGGAACCCAGAACAGGAATATTTCATGCTTTCAATCCTTTTGTCGGTGAATGCGCCTCTGGTCTCAGGCTGCTTCATCAGGTTTTTCATTGCATAGGGAAAATCGGCATTGCAGACGACGAAATCTGCATCCATCTTTTTATCATCCACCATGACTCCAGTCGCCCGTCTGTTATCAGTCGATATCTCCTGCACCGGGCTATCGTAGAAGATTTCCCCGCCAAGCTCCTTGAAGAGGCGTTCCATAGCCGATGCCATGGTATACATGCCACCTTTGATGAACCATACGCCATACAGGAATTGAATCATCGGAATCATCGAATAGAACGAAGGGCCACTGAATGGAGAGACCCCAATGTATAACGTCTGAAAACCGAGGATCTGCTTCAAGCGTTCGCTTTCTATATATCTACCAATGAAGCGATCGGCTGTTCCAACGAGCTTCACTTTCGGTGCTTTCTTGACCATCGACAAGTTGTAGACGTCGCTTCTTTTGTAGAAAGGCCGCCTCAGTATGTTTTCCATGGCGAAAGTATATCCTTTGTAGATATCATTCAAATAACTGAGAAACCCTTCGACATCTGGCTTATGGATGGATTCGATCGTTCTGGTCATCTCCGTCAGATCAGATGAAATATCGATGGGGGTATCTGGTGTATCGCTGAAGTACACCCGATACATCGGATCTAACTTCTCCATTGAAATATAGTCATCCGGATCACGTCCACAGAGCTCAAATATCTCCCGATACACTTCCGGCATCATAACGATGCTCGGACCGAGATCGAATGTATATCCATCTTTTTCGATCCGGTTCATCTTTCCGCCTGGCGCAGGTTCCTTTTCATATATTTCGACTTGGTAGCCAGCGTGCTGTAGTCTAATGGCACTAGCTAAGCCTGCCACACCGGCACCAACGACGATTACTTTTTTTGTCATGCATATACCTCGTTCCCTGAAAACAAATTGGATCGTGTCTAAAAATATAATGGATTTATCCAGTACTTCTTTTAATTAAATATGTTTGGAAGCGGCGGATCTGTCTCAAGACAGCATTTTGCTGATGCGCCCCCGGTTATAGCGCTGGGTGACGATAAAGGGCAAATTGAAGACGACTGCATATACGATCATCAACCAGCCGACCGAGGCAGGATTCCATAAAAAGAATAAAGGGGCGGGCAGTATGCAGAGCCAGTGTGTCAACTCGGCACGCTTCGTCTCAATCGCAAACATTTGCAGATCCGCTTTACCCTTACCGTGTAATGTTTTTTTCTGATACCCGTTTTTAAATAATGTAGCCCCGTCGATCAATCTGCCTTTCCATGCTTTTACACGAAACAGCTTGTGCCAAAGCGCGCCTGACTTTTCCCAACTGTAGATACGGGACCAGAATGCGTTATTCTGAAAAGTTTTAAGCGGCAGCCTAAGGCAGAAGGCTGAAATGGCCATGTGAAAGAAGATCCAAGCGGCGATATCAATGACGATTGTCCAAAAAAGGGAAAACGAAATCAATTGCATGGCCTGGACCTCCTTAACACTTTCTTTATTCACAAGCAGTGCTTTATGACATTTTTTCTAATCGTACATCTACTTCAACTATAGAGGTGTTACTATTCAGCGGAATCCCGCTCAGCAATTTTATCGCTCACATGCTGGCCGCTCAATGTCACCATCGGCATGCCGCCCCCTGGGTTGACTGTGCCACCGACAAAGTAGAGGTTGTCGTAGTGTTCGCTCTGTTTGGAGTGCTTGAAGCCTTTATTCTTCTTGCGATCGGATAAGGTACCATAGATTGCACCGCGGTCGGAACCATACGTACGCTCGATGTCTTCTGGTGTCCATACGTCTTTCAAAACAATATTCTCACGCAGATCTGTCAGACCCATGCACTCAAGTTTGATGAGCGTCTGCTCGGCGAAACGCTCATAGTCTTCGGCTGTATGTGGTTTATCCTGGATCGGCGGAATATGGGGCAGCACTTTCAAATTTTCATATCCTTCCGGCGCCTGATCCGGGTCCGTCTTATTGACGTTGACTAGGTAGATGACCGGGTCATCCGGCAATTCATGACGGTGGAATATTTTATTCATCTGGCGTTTCATATCGTCTGCAAAGAAGAAGTTGTGATGGGCAAGCTGTGGGTAGCTCTTCTTCACACCAAGATGCATGACAAGGCCGGAACTGGCCGGTTCAAATTTCTTTCTCAGTTTCTTGGTGTAGGCTTTATCCTCCCCAATCAGTTTTTCATAAGTTGGCAGGACTTCCATATTGGAAACATAATAGTCGGCACTTAGTTGTGTGCCGTCGTTTAAAACAGCACCGGTTATTTTGCCATCAGTATGTTCGAGTTTCTGGATATGCTGTCCGGTATGAAGTGTGACACCGATTTCTTCAGCAAGCTGTACAAGTCCTTTGGCCAGGTTGCCCATGCCACCAGGCACATACCATGCGCCCTGGTCATGCTGCATGTAGATCATCATGTTCAGTACGGCGGGTGCATCGTAAGGGGAGGAGCCGACGTATTTGACGAAATATGAAAGCATGTCCTTCAGTTGCTTGTTGCTGATACGCTTATCGATTGCTCGGTGGACTGTTGAAAAGAGGTCAAAACCTCGGATGGCACTGAACATGCTTTGGTATTTAAGAATATCCTTTGCATCGTCGACCCCTTTGAAGTAGCTGTTCTCAGTCGTATCGTAGATTCTTTTGGAATATGTAAGGAGATTCTGATATTCCTTAATGTCCTTCTCACTGAGTGACGCATTTTTCTCCCGCATATCTTCGACGTTTTCGTACAGGTCGATTATATTGCCATCGGGGAAGAAAGAGCGCCACTGGTGATCAAGTCTCGTTGTTGTTACATAGTCCGCCATCCTTTTTCCGCTTGCCGTAAAGAGTTTTTCAAATACCTTCGGCATGGTCAAAATGGAAGGGCCGAGATCAAAGCCGAACCCATCTTGCTCAAGGCGGTTAACCTTCCCACCCAAGTGGTCATTCTTTTCATATAGTGATACATCATATCCTTTTTGTGCCAGCGAAATCGCAGCAGACAGGCCGCCAAGTCCACCGCCGATAACTAATACGCTTTTTTGTGACATTCGAGACATCTCCTCATAGTAGAAAATAATTGATGTGTTGTGTTGCTTTTCATATATATTTTTGGATTGTGGTAGTGAGAGTGGTGATGTGTTTAACTGTTTCATATTCGAGTGAATGTATTTCAGATCATTAGAGAGTTTGATTTTAGTTTTAAAGGAAGTTTGTGAAGTCCTGTTTTGTTTTAAATAAAATAGGACTTTGTTGCAGAAAATGTTTAATAATATAGAAACTTTGTTGTATTGATATCATACCAAATAAATACAGCAATTGATATTTAGAGGCGGTTAGATGGTTGTATTCAGATTCAAGTTGGACAGTTTTGTCGGAATGGATGAAAAATACTCTTTTTGAGATATAAATTAGTAATATGCGTCTTTACTTTTTATCCTTGCTAATAGAAACAGTCTTTATAGTCTACAGTGGATAGAGTTTTTAAAACTGTTTCGAAAAAGTACTAACCATGTCAATCTAACCTTTTCAACAGTCCGTTTAGTAGGCTCACATAAAGTCTGTTACTTTTGAGTTGTCCTTGAAGAGACTCACTTCTATCTGAGCCATTTAGCTGGATGTTTTATTAAGTAGAAATAGCTGTTTACTTTGTCGAAATGCTTAAAAAGTACCCTGCCGGATTACACGATTAGGCTGGTAAATAGTCAATATATGCAGATTTTTCAGAATGTAAGCCTTTACATAATATAATTAATAAAATATAATGTATACATAATTTAAATTAGGAGGAAAAATAATGGCTCACAAAGAACTGTACTGCATTGGCTACGCGGGTAGGAACAAGGATAAAACGTGGGAACATATAGAAGAGTTAAAAAAAATAGGTATCCCTGAGCCGAAAACCGTTCCCGAACTATACCATCTTAGTGATGAATTAATAAGCACAGATGACACCATCAAAATTATTGGAGATGAAACAAGCGGGGAAATTGAAATCGTACTTATTACTGATAGTTCAGGTAATCTATCCGTTACAGTAGGTAGCGATCATACGGATCGAGCATTAGAAACTGTATCCATACATAAGTCGAAACAGTTGTGTGCCAAACCTATTTCGAAAGACAAGTGGCGGTTCGAAGATGTAGAAGATGAGTGGGATGATCTTCTTTTGTACTCAGAAGTACTTAAAGATGGGGAATGGAAGAAATACCAAGAAGACAAAGTGTCTTCTATTATTCCTCTCGAAGAAATTTACCAATTCCTTAAGAAGAATAACGTCGAGTTAAAAAATAGTGTTGTTTACTGTGGGACTGTACCGCTACTGGATGGCTTTACTTATGGTGAAGGTTTCAAGGGAGGACTATATAGCAGTAAGAAGAAAGAAGCGCTCGAGATTGAATATAAAATAGAGAAGTTAAAGGAGTAGCTATGAAAATCAAAGTTTTTCAGTTTGAAATTCATTTTGGTGCCGTCGAAGAAAACATACAAAAAGTAGAAGAGTTGTTTAATGGCGCGAGTCTTGAAAATATTGATACGGTAGTGCTCCCGGAAATGTGGACTACAGGTTACGATTTAGAGAATATCGACAAGCATGCGACAGAAAATCTTCACCCTGTCTTTGATGCAATGGCCAAGCTCGCTAAGAGACACGATGTCAACATCGTGGCAGGATCTGTGGCCAATAATAAAGGGAAAGGTGTTCTCAACACAGCGTTTGTTGTGGATAGACAAGGCAAATTCGTACATGAGTATTCTAAAATACACCTCGTACCAATGCTCAATGAACCCAATTTTTTAATTGGTGGCGAGAACAGTGCAGATGTTTTTGAAATTGATGGTGAAAAAATGGGAGTAGTCATCTGTTACGACCTTAGATTTCCAGAGTTGTTTAGAGACCTTTCATTAGAAGGGGCAAAGGTTATATATGTCGTCGCAGAATGGCCAATTGAGCGTACAGAACATTGGTTGACTCTTCTAAAAGCCAGAGCTATCGAGAATCAATGTTATGTTGTTGCGTCCAATACAATTGGAACACAACCTACAGGGACAACTTTTGCCGGTAACTCTCTAATTGTTAACCCATTTGGAGAAGTACTTGCACAAGCGACATCAGATGAAGAAGTAGCCATTGAAGGTGATCTTAACTTGGAATATATAAAGGGAATCAGAAAAGATATTCCAATATTCGATAGTCGAAAGAAAGAGTTTTACAAGTTTCTATAAATTTTTAAAAGGGAGATGGGTACGTTGAAAAAAATTAACTTTTTATTAATGATTGTGATGGCTATTTTTCTTGCTGCATGCGGAAGTGATGGTAACGGTGCAGAAGGAGAGAATGCTTCTAGTGGACAAGCGAAGACAATTAAACTTGCGCATGCTGGTTCTGAGAGTCACCAATACCACGTAGCAGCAGAGAAGTTTAAAGAAGTGCTTGAAGGTAAAGAAGGTACTGACTTCACTGTAGAGATTCACCCGAATGCTTCGCTTGGTTCTGAAGGGGATGCAATCGAACAAGTGATTTCAGGCTCACTTGAAATGACAACTGTTGCAGCAGATAGTAGTCTGGCTAATACAATCCCAGAAATGAATGCTTTTGGTATCCCTTATCTATTCGAAGATAAAGATCACGTATACTCCGCGCTTGATGGTGAGGCGGGGGAGAATTTATTGAGTCTTGCAGACGATGCTGGAATGAAAGGCATTGGGTATTGGGAAGTTGGATTCCGTCACCTGACGAACAACTCTAAAGAAGTAATGGTTCCTGAAGACGTAGCAGGCATGAACATAAGAGTTCAACCCGCTACTGTATGGGAAGAGCATATGCGTGCACTAGGGGCAAGTCCTACTCCTGTTGACTTCAACGAGTTATATTCTGCACTTGATCAGGGTGTGGTAGACGGCCAAGAGAATCCACTTCCGACTATTGATTCAATGAAGTTTTATGAAGTTCAAGATTATGTGTCTTTAACGAGCCATAACTATACACCAGCAGTAGTGCTCATGAGCAATAGTTTTTACGAAGAATTGTCTGAAGAAGAAGTAACTGCTGTTGAGGAAGCGGTAGTCGAAGCTAGAGATTTTCAACGACAAAGCCTGGAAGAAAGAGAAGAAGAAATCTTAACGACACTAGAAGAAGAGGGAGTAACAATTACAGAGCCAGACCGTGACGCTTTTGCTGAAGCAACTGCTGACGTAAAAGAATCTGTTTCTGATGAAGTGCCTGATGAAATTGTTCAAAGTCTCATTGAATCCAAAGAGTAAGGTAGGGATTGGATGTTGAAAAAATTTGATTACGTTTTGGCTAGGATTATGGAAGTGATTATGACAGTCAGCTTGCTGCTGACTGTCACTGTCACTTTTATGCAGGTTCTATTCCGCTATGTGCTGAGCACACCGCTACCGTGGGCGCAGGAATTTCTTATGTTGTGCTTTGTCTACAGCATTTTCTCAGGGGCTACTGTTCTTGTCTATAGGAATGAACATTTGACAGTCGACCTTTTCGACAACCTCAAGGAAGGTAGCGACAAACTTTTAAAGGTATTAGAATGTGTTGTTGCTATTACCGTACTCGGGGTTTTTGTCTACTTTGGTATGGAACTTGTCAACCAGAATTTTAAAACTGGACAGACTCTAGGCTTGTTGCCACTGCAGAGGGCTTATCTTTATATGGCGATACCTGTATCTGCCACAGTCATGATCTATTTCTACATAAGGAGGTTCTTTAGCATATGGAGTGGCTAATACTCATAATATTGATGTTTGCACTGATTATCTTGAGAGTTCCGATTGCTTTTGCTTTAGGTATTATTTCGATAATAGGAATTTCTTTGAACGACATCAGCCTCCTCTCCAATGTTCCGAGGAATCTCTTTAGTGGCGTAAATAGTTTCACTCTGGTCGCCGTGCCCTTATTTATATTAGCTGGTGAAATCATGGCGCGGGGAGGAATATCTCAGAGACTCATCAACTTTTCTAAAATTATTGTAGGCCCTATACCTGGCGGATTGGCTCTTGTAGTCATTATAAGCAGCGTATTTTTTGCAGCGCTTACGGGTACTGCGATAGCTGCCGCTGCAGCCATTGGTGGTATGCTTATTCCTACAATGTTGAGGGAAGGGTACGACAAAGGGTTTACAACTTCGCTAATAGCCAGTGCTTCTACAATAGGACCGATCATTCCACCAAGTATTGTCCTTATCCTTTATGGGGTAATGGCAAGTGTATCGATTAGTGATCTCTTCATCGCAGGGATTTTACCTGGCGTTCTCATGGCTCTGGGATTAATGGTCTACAGCATATACATAGGAAAGAAAAACAACTATGTTATCAAGAACAACAAGACGGATATCAAAACGTTTCTTCTCTCCTTCAAAGATGCGATTCTTGCATTACTCATGCCTGTTATTATTATCGGCGGTATTATCTCGGGTATATTCACTGCAACTGAATCCGGAGTAATCGCAGTAGTATATGCACTTCTGATTGGTCTATTCGTGTATAGAGAAATAAAGATAAAAGATATATGGCTTATCTTAAGAAATTCAGCAATGACAACAACAGGAATCATTTTTCTCATTGGTTCTGCTTCCGTTTTCATTTGGTACATCAACTTCGAGAGTATTCCACAGCAGTTGACCAACCTTCTTGGTTTTGCTGCTGACAATCCACTCCTCTTGCTATTGATTATCAACATCGTGCTTCTTATCGCGGGAACTTTTATTGATACAATCAGCGCCGTAACCATTTTCACACCATTGTTCTTGCCGATGGTAGTTAGTGCCGGCGTGGATCCTGTTCATTTCGGAATTCTACTATCAGTCAATTTGACTATAGGAATGGTTACACCACCTCTTGGTGTATGTTTGTTTGTGGTGTCTTCGATCGCAGATCAAAAAGTGCCAGCTATGTTTAAGCATTTGTTTCCGCAAATTGCTATACTACTGGTAGTGTTACTTGTTGTGACTTACTGGCCAGCATTGATTATGATGCCAGTAGAATTTTTCAGTAGTTAGATTAGAGGGATATTTATGGAACAATTTCAAATAGAAGGTATAAAAGCAAAAACTTTAAAAGATATTATTTACAATAATATGAAGGATATTATTCTCAACAATAATTTCCCTTCAGACGATTATATTACCGAGCAGAAACTCGCCAAAATGCTCGACGTTTCTAGAACTCCACTTAGAGAAGCAATGCATGATCTTGTCAATGAAGAATTAATAGAGTTTAAACCTAGAAAAGGCTACAGAGTCCGAAGTTACACTGATAAAGAGGTACAACAGATATTTCTTTTAAGGAAAGTCATAGAGTCAGAGATTATTCAACCGATGTTTAACAATATAGATAACGATGGTATTGAGAAATTGAAAAATATAGTCAAGCGACAAGCAAAACTGGCGGAAGATGAGGACAGCTACAATTTTATGTTGATGGATAAAGAATTTCACCGTCAGATGTTCCTAATCGCCGAATATAACGTGTTCCTGAAATCCTATGATGTATTCCATAACTTGACTATTCTTATTGGCTCACAGGCTATAAGAAAAAAAGGACGCATGGAAGAAGTTATCACAGAACATAATGAAATTATATCCGGACTTCAGAAAAGAGATGAGTCGATTGTGAGAATCGCAATTGATTATCACCTCGAAAGAACCAAAAGCATGTATACAGACGTTAAGAAAAGCAAGGAGAATAATTAGGTGTTGTTGTTTGTTCCATTGCTCTAAAACATCTTAACTCCTAGAAACTTAATTAAAAATGTGCAGAGAATAGTCAATAGATGTACTTCGTGAGAACTTATTAAAAATGGTGTCTTTATCTTCAGCTTTATCGTACTAGCAATTAATCTAGTGCATGGGAAGGGGGGATGTCATATGGTTCGGAACCTAATCAAATGTCAGTATCTATCCAGATTACCAACCGGTAATCTGGCTTTTTTTATATTCTTGCTTTTCTCTGAACACTACCTAGTCGGCGCTTCTCATACCTTGCGCTATACTCAATCACAAGGGTGTACAATACATGTCACTTTAATTGTGCCGTAATGGTGTACAAATATTGGTTCTCTGCTGATATATTTTAGTTAACGGGAAGGAGCAATGATCATATGCAACTGGATGAGAGAAGTGGAAGCATACTTGATGAATTATTGAAGCAACCGGGGGTGACGAGTAAGGAGCTGGAAAAGAAGTACGGTCTTACGCGTCGTCAGTTTGGTTATAGTTTCAATAAGATCAACGAGTTCATCACATCCAAAAACCTCCCGAGCATAGAAAGAAGTAGCCAAGGCAATTTCATCATCAATCAGGCAGTCATCACCAACCTGAAACATGACCACGAAGTGTCTTCTGCTGAAACCAACGTCTACTCAGAACACCAGCGTCAGTACATTATTCTGCTGATGCTGATTGGAAGTCATGAAGCATTGTCGCTCAATCATTTTTCTTTTGATCTTGACGTTAGTCGCAATACGATTTTGAATGATTTCAAGAAAGTGCGGGAAATCGCTTCTGATTATAGCCTCAAGATCAAATATTCAAGAGTCAACGGATATTTTATCGAAGGTGAGGAGTTCCACATTCGCCAGCTACTGTTCAATGTCATTGATACGTTGATTCAGATGAATGGTGGTGAGCGGCGCGTCAAGAGCCTCATCGGCATCGAGGAAGATGAATTGGCCGAAGTCAAATCGCGGATTGAAAATGTTGAATGTGAACTGAGCCTAAAGTTTACAGATGAGAAGTTGCGTACCATGCCTTTCGATTTACTGCTCGTCCTTCGCAGAATACGCGAAGGACAGACAATCGAAGCATTCAAGATCAGTTACAAAGAGATTTCCCATACGAAAGAGTTCGAGGCAGCGGAAGAAATTCTGCACGGTACGGATATTTCTGAGCAGGAGCGTCTGTTCATTACACTGCATCTGTTATCAACGAATGTCTATTGGACAGATCAGCTGACTGAAGAGAGTATTCCGCATCTGAAACAGGCTTTAGAAGATATGCTGCGGATATTTGAGAACACAGCGTGTATCACCCTGCAGGAACGAGAAGAGCTACTCGATAAGCTCTTGATGCATGTCACTCCAGCTTATTATCGGATCAAGTATCACCTGACCGAAACGGCGGATGTGAAAAGTTTTATCGTTCAGGATTATAGGGAACTCTTCCATCTGATCGATCAGTCGACCTCACCACTTGAGAAATTGATTGGGTCGAAGATTCCCGACAATGAAGTTGCCTACCTCACCATGTTGATTGGTGGATGGATGCGGCGTCAGGGTGAGAGTCTCAGGCAGAAGACGAAAGCCATTGTCGTCTGCCCGAAAGGGGTCTCTGTTTCCAGACTGATGTTCATCGAACTTAAGGAATTGTTTCCTGAATTCGTCTTTTTGGACTCATTGTCCGTACGTGAATTCTACGACTACACGCTCGACTTCGATGTTATTTTCTCTCCTGTATTCCTTGAGACGAAGAAAAAGCTTTTCCTTGCAAGTTCCTACCTTAAACAAGAGGAGAAGAATCGCCTGAGAAGACAGGTCATGCTCGAAGTACAGGGGCATACAGTTCATGAAATCAACGTGCATGAAATTCTGAACATCGTCAGAAAGTATTCGGATATCAAAAATGAGAGTCAACTGGCCAAAGATCTGCAGCAGTATATCACCCATGACGACATCGGAAATGATTCACGTCACAAAAGTGTATATGCTTACAACCTGGATGAATTGATTACTTCGCATCGCATTGACCGGGTACCATCGGTCGCGTCATTCGAGGCCGCAGTTCGACACTGTGCTTCTCCACTGGTGGCAAGCGGGGATATCGAACAGCGATACGTTGAAAAAATGGTCGCTCAAAACACCGAAGACAATGCATACATCATCCTCGGGGAAGGTGTCGCAATTCCACACGCTGCACCTGAAGATGGCGTCAATAGCGTTTCAATGAGCCTGCTGAAGATCGATGAAGGCATAGAGTTCGCAGGATCAATGATCTACGTCGTGGTCGTTATTGCGGCTGTGGATAAAGAAATGCATCTGAAAGCACTGCTTCAACTGAAAGACCTGGCACAGTCCAAAAAGGGACGCAAAGCTTTATTTGATGCAGAAACAGATCAGGAAATCTGCAAAGTAATACAAAAACATTCAGTTGAATAGTGATAAGGGAGTTTAGATATGAAGGATATGGTTTTTGATGAGTCCATCATCCTGCTTGATTTGGAAGCGGATTCAAAAGAAGCGGTACTAACAGCGATGGCAAACAATCTTGAACAGAGGGGCCTTATTAAAGATTCCTATTTGCAAGCCGTTATCGAAAGGGAGGAAGAATTTGCGACTGGACTCCCGACAGGTGGCGTGTCTGTTGCGATTCCCCACACTGATGTCGAACACGTTATCAAGAAGACAATTAGTGTGGCAGTTCTTAAGAACCCAGTACCATTCGGGATGATGGGGGATCCGAATGAAACAGTGGATGTCGAGCTCGTGTTCATGCTGGCCATGGACAAATCGGATTCACAGCTCAGCCTGCTTCAGGGACTGATGCAGTTGTTCCGAGATGAAGAAATGCTCAAGTACCTCGTAAGTGAAACGGATAAGACAAAAATGGTTGATGTACTAAAAAACAAACTCAATTTTAAATTCTAAGGAGATAGATAATATGAAAACAGTATTGGTAGCATGTGGAGCAGGTATCGCAACGTCAACAGTGGTCAACAACGCGATTGAAGAATTGGCGAAAGAGAACAATATCAAAGTAGATATCAAGCAAATTAAAATTTCAGAAGTCGGTGCTTATGCAGATTCTGCAGACCTACTTGTCACAACAGCAATGACGCAAAAAGAATATGACTTCCCAGTCATCAATGCGAGAAACTTTTTGACAGGTATCGGCATGGAAGATACGAAAGCGCAGATCTTGGAAGAACTGAAAAAGTAATTGTCTTACTCGATTCCTCTTTAATGAGGGATCGAGCATTATTATAAAACGTCTGGGGGAAACATAATATGCAAGGTTTTGTTGATTTTATACAAGGATTTCTCGCTCTGGGTGCAACGGTCATTCTACCGGTTGCCATCTTCCTACTTGGGCTGTTCTTTGGCCAGAAACCTGGTAAAGCATTCAGGTCAGGTCTGACCATCGGGGTTGCTTTTGTCGGTATCTTCTTGGTCATCGATCTGCTCGTCAATAACTTGGGTCCAGCTGCCCAAGGCATGGTTGAACGTCTTGGTGTTAGCCTGAACGTACTTGATGTCGGTTGGCCGGCAACATCGTCGATCGCCTGGGCGTCCGTTGTAGCACCATTCATCATTCCACTCGGTTTGATTGTCAACGTGGTGATGCTTTTGACGAAGACGACAAAGACGATGAACGTCGATATTTGGAACTTCTGGCACTATACCTTCATGGCAGCAATGATTTATGCAGTTTCCGGAAGCATCATCCAAGGTCTTATCGGCGCAGTGCTCTTCCAGATTGTGGCGCTCAAAGTCGCTGACTGGACAGCACCGATGATGAGCAAGTTCTATGACCTTCCAGGTGTTTCCATCGCGACGGGAAGTACAATCTCCTACGCACCAGGAATCTTCCTGGTCAGAGGATTGCAGAAGATTCCTGGCGTAAAAGACTGGAATGCAGATCCAGAATCCATCCAGAAGAGATTCGGTGTGTTTGGGGAATCCATCTTCATCGGGCTTTTCCTTGGTGCAGTAATTGGGGCGCTAGCAGGATACGGTGTCGGTGAAGTCATCGAAATCGGTATGGCAATGGCGGCGGTCATGGTACTCATGCCACGCATGGTTAAGATACTTATGGAAGGTCTAATGCCTGTATCCGAATCTGCACGTACGTGGTTGAATAAACGATTCGGCGACAGAGATATCTATATTGGACTGGATGCAGCGGTCGCGCTTGGACACCCGGCAGTCATTTCCACTGCGCTGATTCTCGTTCCAATCACTGTAGTAATGGCCGTCATACTTCCAGGTAACGCAGTACTGCCATTTGGCGATTTGGCTACAATTCCGTTCATCGTCGCATTCATTGTTGGAGCAGCAAGAGGAAACATCGTCCACTCTGTCATTGTCGGTACAATCATGATTGCCATTTCCCTGTATGTCGCAACAGATGTTGCACCGATATTCACTGAAATGGCACAGACAGCAAACCTCGATCTTCCAGAGGGATCTGTACAAGTATCCAGCATCGACCAAGGCGGAAACATCGTCAACTGGATCATATTCAAGATTTTCGATCTGTTCAACTGATACATCAATCATTAGGAGGACCATGATATGAAAGCATTGGTAAAGACCGAGCTCGGTTTCGGTAACCTTGAAGTGCAAGAACGAGAAACGGTTGCACCTGGTCCCGATCAAGTCAAGATCAAAGTGAAATATGCAGGCATATGCGGTTCCGATATCCATACTTATGAAGGTCACTACAAAGTCGCGGTGCCGGTCACGCTCGGACATGAGTTCTCAGGAGAAGTGGTTGAAGTCGGAGAAGGCGTCACCGACTTCAAACCGGGCGACCGTGTCACTTCGGAAACGACGTTCTATATATGCGGAGAATGCGAGTACTGTAAGAGTGGGGACTATAATCTGTGCAACTACCGTAAAGGACTTGGGACACAACAGGACGGCGGATTCGCTAACTACTTGATTGCGAGAAAGGAAAGCGTCCATCGCCTGCCGGAACACGTAGACTACCAGTCTGCTGCGATGACTGAGCCATTGGCATGTACTTATCACGCAGTCGAGAAGACTCGAGTGAAAAAAGGCGATGTCGTCATTGTCCTAGGGCCCGGACCGATTGGTTTATTCACAGCACAGGTTGCCAAAAGCCGCGGTGCTGAAGTCGTCATTACCGGATTAAATAACGACAAGGTACGCCTTGATAAAGCGGAAGAACTCGGCATTGATCATGTGGTCAATATACAGGAGCAGGATCTGAAGGCATTCGTCGATGAGCTGACCGGCAGTTATGGCGCAGATGTTGTCTTTGAATGTTCAGGTGCGGTTCCTGCAACACATCAGGGCCTTGATCTGCTGAGGAAGAAAGGGCACTACTGCCAAGTGGGTATCTTTGCAGATTCTAAGATCACTTTCGATATGGAGAAAGTGATTCAGAAGGAAATTCAGGTCGTTGGCAGCAGGAGTCAGAAATCTGCCGACTGGGAACCTTCTCTTGAACTGATGAACAATGGCAGTGTTGATGCGAAAGCGCTGGTCACACACGAGTTTGATATTTCCCAATGGGAAGAAGCATACGACAAAATCAAAAGTGGCGAAGCAATCAAAGTACTACTGACACCAATCGACTAAAATCTTTAAAGATAGGGTGATTTCTTGAATAGAGAACAACTGATCGAGATGATCGACTTTACACTGCTCAGGCCAACAGCGACCAAGGATGATATCACTGACTTCTGCAACACCACTATCGAACACGGATTCAAGACAGTATTCGTAAACCCGTACTACGTCCCGCATGCCTACAGTATGTTAACAGAACATAATATCAAAGTGGGTGTGCCGATTGGATTCTCGCTCGGTGGGGCGACAACAAAAACGAAAGTTGCGGAAACGGAAGAGTCGATTAAAAATGGCGCAGAGGAAATTGATATGCTCATTAACCTTGGGGCTTTGAAATCCGGTGACTTCGATGCAGTGGAATTAGATATTAGAGAAGTGGTCAAAGCGTCCGACGGGCTGACGACCAAAGTCATCATCGAGACGGCTCTATTGACAGAAGACGAGAAGAAAGCTGCATGTAAGATCATTCAGTCAGCAGGAGCTGACTTTGTAAAGACGGCGACTGGTTTCAATGGTGGCGGTGCGACGATGGAAGACGTCAGGTTGCTGCGTTCAATAACGGGTCCCGATTTTGGCGTCAAGGCATCAGGCGGCATCAGAACTTACGAAGATGCGGTCAATATTGTTGGAGCAGGGGCCAATCGCATCGGTACGAGTGGAGCGGTTGCGCTCATCTCCGGGGAGAAGTCATCGGGTGATTACTGATACGAATGATCGAGGGGACATCAAAAACTATTTAAAAGAGGGTTGAATATGGTAGATGTAATGCTTGAATTCATGCTTGGACCAATGCGTAATATTGGTACCTTCTATTTCGAACACCAAGTAATTTTTAATCCAATCATCATTGGTGCAGCACTGATCAGTATGTTTTTTGGTAGAAAAAAGAATACGAACCAAAACGCGAGTGAAGAAAAAGCAGTGAGCTAGGAAAGAGGAATGATGGTGAAGGCACTAAATCTCTATGACACACAGGATTTAAGGTACGAAGATACGCCAGAACCGATGGTGGAGCATTCAGATGATGTCATTATCAAAGTAAAAGCTGCAGGTATCTGCGGATCAGATATTTCCAGATTCGGGAAACTTGGTCCGTACGTTGAAGGGACAACTTTTGGTCATGAATTCGCTGGCGAAGTCGTCAAAGTCGGAACCGGTGTTAAAAACATCAAGGTAGGTGACCGAGTCGCAGGATGTCCTGCGTTCTATTGTAGGCAGTGTGACAGCTGTAAAAAAGGGGAACTTGCGCGATGCGAGCGTCTGCACGTCATGGGTGCCTACCACCCAGGTGCGTTCGCAGAATATGCAAAGCTTCCTGAAGAGAATGTGGTTCCTGTACCGGACACTGTAGACTTTGATACCGCTGCAATGGTGGAACCATCAGCTGTTGTCGCCCACGGCTTCTACAGAACCAGTATCCAGCCTGGTGCCGAAGTGGCGGTCATCGGTTGCGGGAATATCGGTCTGTTGGCCATCCAGTGGGCGCGTATTTTCGGAGCAAAGAAGATCTATGCCATTGATATCGATGATGACAAGCTTAAAACAGCAAGACAAATCGGCGCAGATATCACAATTAATTCCATGGAGCACCCGGCTCACGAGGAAGTGCTGCGTCATACCGACGGCAAAGGTGTCGACCTAGCTGTGGAGAGTGCAGGGTCTCCGGTTACTTCGGCCCATGTACTGGCATTACCGAAGAAGGGTGGAGAAGTGGTCTACCTCGGTATTCCTTATGCAGACATCGAGATAAAACGGTTCTACTTTGAGCGGATTGTCAGAAACGAATTAACAGTCCTCGGTTCATGGAACGCAATATCCGCACCTTTTCCAGGTAAAGAATGGCATGCGTCACTTCATTATATGAGTACCGGCCAGATTGATGTCGAAAAAATTATCTCGCATAGAATTTCACTGAGTGACGGTCCGGAGACATTTAAAAGAATCATCAATAGGGATGAAAGCTTTGGCAAGGTAATGCTTTATCCTGAAAGATAACCATAAAGGCTTTTCACTGGCGGTGCATATAGGACCAGGTGGAAGGTCTTTTTTTGTTATCATATAAGTCAAAAGTAATTCAATATATCTAGGAGGAATCGAGATGCAGTCCATTACTTTGGCGGATGCCTACACAATAGAATCACTAAGAAGCAAAAATTATACTAACGCAGATATCATCGAGACGGTGAAAGAAGGAAGTACGGCCGACTTCAAGTCAGTCAATAAGAATATGGATTATAGTGTGCTGGATGCACTCCATACCTCAGGTGACTTAGAAACGGTGCTTAATGATGGATACCAAGTGAAGTTCATTACAGAGAATGGTTTGAAGAACCTTATCAAAATGAAGTACGGTAAAGAGGACGGCCTCGATTATCTATACGATAATAATCAGGTGACCGGTTTGCAGCTGGATGAAGAGGCGCAACAGGACTTGAAGAACATGCTGTCACAAAACTGGGTATTCAAAGCAGAAGAAAACGGTGTATCCATTACACCTGCGAAGTAGTATTTACGGCTTCCCGCTGTTTCCAATCCATGAGATAGGGTAGCAGTTCAGTATCATGAGGACTGAAAGGGGAATGGATATGATCAAAGCACTCGTGTTCGATGCATACGGCACGCTCTACGATGTACACTCAGTAAAAGCAGCATGTGAATCGGTTTTCCCGGAAAAAGGAGAGCAGATCAGCGCAACATGGCGAGAGAAACAAGTGAAGTACTTCTTCCAGCGCCAACTGATGGGACGATATCATCCATTCGACGAAGTGACACGTGATGCCTTACGGTATGCATGTAAAGCAGAAGGTGTTGATCTTTCGGCGGAAGATGAGGAACGGTTGATGATGGCTTACCTGAACCTTGAACTGTTCGATGAAGTAGGCGATGTGCTTGAAAAATGCAGTGATAAAGAGCGTGTCGTCTTCTCGAATGGTTCGGAGAATATGATCGTTCCACTCGTTGAAAGCTCAGATATTCACGGCTATATCGATAGAATCATCAGTGCTGATGAAATAAAACAGTACAAGCCGAGCCCTGAAGCCTATGCTTACGCATTGGAACAGCTTGAGTTGAAGCGTGACGAAGTGCTTTTCATGTCTTCCAACACGTGGGACATTATGGGAGCAGCAAGCTTCGGCTTCCAGACAGCCTGGATTAATAGAAACAAAGATCATCCAGAGACGTTGGATGTTCAACCCGACCAGGCATACACCGATCTCTATGGAATCTTAGAGAAGTTATAAAGCAGAAGAATCTCTGGTATCTTTAACCTGTGAAATAAATTTAGATGTCAGTTAGTCCTAAGTCGATTTGTACGCGACTTGGGATTTTTTGATATCTGAAAGGCAAGCAGTGATAGAACAGTAATAGTGAAAAACCATATCCTTTTTCACTTCGATATATGTTTACAAGTATATTCCAAAGGTATAGTAACAAAAAGGAAAATAAAGGGGTTTTTTACAAATGTTTAGGTTGATGGCGATATGGCTGATATTTACCGTTTTTATTATTCTCAATACTTTTGGTATCGGACCGGTACAAGAGTCGATGGCGGTGCTCTACATCGGTTGGGCCGCCATGTTGGTAGGGATCATCTTTCTCTTTGTACAACGCAGATATATGCAAAACAAGTACAAGAAAATGATGAATGAACAACAAAATACTATTTTAGATTTAGAGCGCGGTGAGTACTTTTATCAAGCACCACTTGTTACCGTCGATGATCAGCCAATCAAAGTCCATGGAAAAGAAGACATGCACTACAAACTCAGTTTCAACAATTCTTTACAGAAGTGGATGTCGATTGGGGATGTTCTATCTTTGAATGGAATGAAGTTGACCTCCAATGATCATGAGGTCGAAATACTTCCTTCTAAAATGTTTACAATCAGACATAAGTTTAAAGTTTTTCTCGATGGTAATTACATCGGTCGATATGAATTGAAAAAGCTGTTTAAGGATAAAGGCATCAAAGAATACCTCCCCTTGTTTTTCGAGACAGAAAATAAGAATTACGATTTCACGAACAAATATGCTGAGCTAACCTCTAGTATTCAAGATAGTGAAGAAGATACAGTTCTGACAGCGAATCGTAGTTTCTTTGACCTTTCCAGTGATAAGCGTACTTCTCGTAGAGGGGAAAAACACGATATACACATTAAAGATGAAAAAGAGTTCCCGGAGGAAGTGTGGCTCGGGCTATACATTCAAGCAATGAATGTGAAGAATGAAAAGTAGACTGATCATAAAAAGACATCTCACTTGAGATGTCTTTTTATATATGAGAGGAAAAGAACTTCTAAAGGGCCCAAAAGTCGAAGTGTCTAATAATCTAAAAACGACAAGCATTCAGTCTTCTGTGCGTTTTTCTGTACCTTCTTGTTCCTCTTCTTTCTTCTGTTTGTCTTCTTCCATTTGTTCTTCGGCTTTCTCATATCTCTGTCTCTGGCGATAGCCGTATGTGCTGTTTAGTATAACTTCTTTATCTTCAAAAACAGAACCAATCGCACCAATGATTGTCGCAAAAGTAGTAACAGTCCAAGCCATAATTATATAATTAAGCGCGTTGATTTCTCCTGAGCCTGTTAAATCCCCTTGCAGCTTCTCTGCTGGTAACAGAATACTCGTAGTAAATAAGAACATAAAGAATAAAATGACATAATACATTACTACGGTAATCAACAATGTGAAGATGGTAGTTATATTATAAAGTTTCCTGAGATAACTTTCTTTATCGTCTTCTTCATCAGGCTTTCTTTGCCAAAGTCCATGTGCCAAGATAATCCAAGCAATAAGTATAGAAATTGCAATCAACGTAAGAAGGGTCAGTCGTGTGGTACTGTATATTTCGCTCAGTTGAGCAATGGAAGGAAAGATTAGGGCGTAGGCACCCGTCGTGAAAGCCACAACGATAATTTTATAATAGGCAGGGAATATTTCCCAAGGTCGGTTGGCGTACACCATGCCAGAAACGATTCTCAACAAGCCGTTTAGCCTTGATTTGACAGTATACCGCAAATCTATTTCCGATGTACTATCTTCATTTTCATCATATTCTACTACTTGGCGTTTTAAAGGGGAAAGAATTTCAAAGAACCTTTTATTAAAAAGTTGTTTAGAGTTATTATTTTTCAGTACCTTGTAGTTTTCCTCACCTTGGCTGTCTACATAGTTTTGGGCCTGTTCTCTGGAATCATCGGAAGTACCAAAGTATATTTCGCTGATCAATTGGACAGTTGCCTCACAAACACGTTCTCCCATCGGTACTAGACCGAGACCCGGCAGACTAACAAGTCCAACACTGTCATCGCAGACGACTTCGGCGACTATGGGAAGATTGTCTCTGAAGAGAGGAAGATCGGTGAGGGCAATCGCATAATCCCAATCCTGTGATTCTTTCTTGCTTACAGCTTCCTCTATAACCCTGTGTGGCTCGTTGGTTCCTCCAGTGAGAATATCCTCGTTGTATTCAAGTTGCCATTCGAATTCATCGCTAACATTATAACTAAGCATGTCTGGCAACCTCTGTTTTAGACTTTCGCTTAGCTTTTTCAAGTAGCCAGGTGGTGTAATTAATCCTACAATTTTCTTAGTCACATGTACGCTCCTCCCGCATAAAATATAAAAGATGAGGATATATGCACTCCTCATCTTTTATATGCCCGTTTATTAGACTTTTATTCATTTATATGATCAATTGATGCTTTAGCGAGTCCAATGATGACCATATCATCCATCGGTGGATTGTGCAATCCAGCCCGAACATTGCGATAGTACAGTTGCAGATCACTATTTTCAGATAAACTTTTTGCTCCCACAACCCTCATGGCGAGATCCACAACTTCAACCGCCTTATTGACTACTGAAGTTTTTACTGCACCGAGTATACCCCCCATCTCGTTATGGACTTCAATACTGCTTTCGTCCCACTGTCTGGCAACTGAGTAGAGGAAATGCTCGGACTCAAGCAGCAGCAGTTCGATTTGGCCCAATTTTTCCTGCACATTTGGGAGTTCCGATATGGTCCCATCGATACTGTTTGGTGAGTACCGAGTTGCAAACTCAAGCGCGGATTTCTGAGCAGCGCGCGCAATACCTAGGTAGCATGAAGGGATATGCAGTAGCCATCCAGCAGGTGCTCTCTCGCGTGTTCGATAGGACACGAGATCTTCAGCATCTACCCGTACACTATCCATGACAAAATCATGGCTGCCTGTAGCCCGCATGGAAATGGAATCCCAAGTTTCATCGACAGAGACGCCAGGGCGCGTAGTATCCACAATAAAATTACCGACGTCTTCACTGCCTTCTATCGTAGCTGCAACGACAGCGTATTTAAGTATCGGTGCAAGCGTAGCGAAGGTTTTCCTGCCACTTAGAACCCAGCATCCCTCTTCTTTACGCGCCGTCGTTTCAGGTCTCCCCCCTCGGGTTGGGCTCCCCGTTGCGGGTTCGGTCGCCAGATTATTCACCAGTGCGCCGTTATCCACGATATCCTTTACGATACTTCTGTACTTGTCTGCATTCCACGTCTGCTTCTCCCCGACGTCCATGATGATGCCCATATGCCATCCGATGGAAAGCGCAGTGGCGCCGTCGAATTCGGCAATGATCTGCTGATGCTGCATTAATTCTTCTAAAGTGATGCCGCCCCCGCCGTACGCTGTAGGGATGGACAGCTGTGGGTAGCCAATACTTCTCAGTGCTTCAAAGTTTTCAAAAGGGAAGGTACCGTCTCGGTCATGCTGCTTTGATGTCTCCTTGAATCCGCGAGCAACTTCTCTTGTCAGCGACAAACGTGCCTTCTTGTCCAATGACTGTAGTGTCGTCAACTATATGCGCCTCCTAAAACCTATCTTATTAATATGGATTATAGCACTTTCTTAGCCACTCTGTATCGCTTATAGTACTAAGTTTCACCACGGAACTTACAAGTATAATTGTAACGTCTGCTATTCATAGTAACGAATGACATAGGCATCGAGCAGGATGCGTCCTAACACCTGGAGGGGAAGTCTGGATCTCACTTCATATTCTGGATAGAAGTTTTTACTGGATTTGTAACCGAGCAGATTGATGTCCGTCAGGTTGTATAGAGAACTCCCTTTACTAGTAGTTAGCAGGATGGTTTTTACACTGTGGTTATTACATATTTGTGCTGCTTGGACGAGTTCTTCCGTCTCTCCATTTAACGATATGAATATTACAAGGTCATCTCTTGTAAGGTGCTCGGATTTAAGTCTGATGATGTTCGGATCTCCGTGAGACTCACAATGTTTATCTAGGAGCTGCAATTTTGTGTTCATTTCAGAGGCAATGAATTCGGAGAAACCCCTTGAGAAGATGGTAATCTTCTTACTGTATTTAATCGCCTCTAAAGCATCTTCTATGATGGTTGAACTCAAATAGCTGATCGTATTTACCACTTCTTCTCTATTTTTGAGAATAGCCGTCTGTATCTGCTTGTCCATATTTTTGAAGTTGATCAATTCTTCATCTGTATGGTGCAGAGTTTCAGATGCGACGTTGAATTTGAAATCGGTAAAGCCTTTATAGCCAAGTTTCTTCATGCATCTCACGATTGTAGATGTAGATACGTTTGCATTTTCGCTTAATTTTAAGATGGAAATCTGACTGATACCTTTAAAGTTCTTTTCGAGAAATGATATGAGGTACTTATCACTTTCGCTCAATTGGCTGTAGTTTTTTTGGACTCTTTGATGAAAATTCATTTGATCCGACCTTCCAAGTTGAAAAATTTTTCATGAGATTCCGTTTAATCTAATGATATTTGAAAACCTTTCCATTAGCTAGCCTGACATAATAGAAATATAAAGCAATACAGGAGGGCGAATATGATCTATACATGTACGATGAACCCGGCGATAGATTTGTTCTGCGAGATGAAAAGATTCGTGCCGGAAGCAGTAAATAGAAGTGTCTTCGAAGAATATCAGCCCAATGGAAAAGGCATCAACGTTTCGATTGTTCTGCAGAAGCTTGGGATGCAGTCTACAGCTCTTGGATTCATAGGAGGATTCTCAGGACGTTTTATTAAAGAAGAACTTGATAGCATGGGAATCTCCAATAATTTTGTTGATATAGACGGCATTACCCGAATTAATACTTTCATACAGTCTGAAGATGGAGAATATAAGGTTGTGAACGGCGGGCCCGAAGTGTCGAAAGAGAAACAGAAAGTATTGATTGAGCAAATATCGAAGCTCGGTAGTGAAGATGTTCTTTTTGTTTCGGGCAGTCTTCCAAAAGGTGTAGATCGAGAAATACTGTTAGACATTGCTAACATATCGGTTGAAAGAAATTTTAAACTAATCTGGGATATCAGTGAACCAATACTGAAAGAGCTTGTTACTTATCATCCATATCTGATCAAACCTAATATCGATGAATTCAAAAATATCTTTCCCGATGCAATGATTGAGACGGATGCGGATCTTATCAGATACGGAAAAATGTTAGTCGCATCTGGTGTTGAGAATCTCATCATTTCAATGGGTGACAAAGGTGCTTGGCTTTTCAACACCTCTGGCGTACTGAAAAGCGATGCACCAGAAGGACAAGTGGTTAATACTGCGTGTTCGGGAGATGCTCTGCTAGGGACCTTCTACAATGCTTATGCACAAGGAAAGCATCCAGTAGATGCTTTGGCTGAGGCTGTGGCTGCAGGATCATCCACCGCCTTTACCTCAGGTTTAACCGATTTTAAGGATGTAGCCGATTTAAAACAAACCATTAAAATAACTGAAGTGGAAGGGGCGTTATAGATGAGTTATAGAATTCTTGGAGTAACAGGGTGCCCGACAGGGATTGCTCATACCTTCATGGCCCAGGAAGCACTTGAAAAGGCGGCAGCTGAAAAAGGTGTAAGCATAAAAGTGGAAACCCATGGTCAGCAAGGTATAGAGAATGGATTTACAGCAGATGAAATTAGAGATGCAGAAGTTATTATTGTCGCTGCCGATAAGAATGTAGACATCGAGCGATTCAATGGGAAGAAGCTAATCAATGTTTCTGTTTCCAAAGGAATCAAGCAGTCAGACGCACTGATAGAACGTGCATTATCTGGAGATGTTTCCGTATATCATACCGACAAGCAATACGAAGGTTCCGCAGGTGCTACAGAAGAGAAAGTATCTGTGTGGCGACAAATCTATGTTCACTTAATGAATGGGGTATCCCATATGATCCCATTTGTTGTGGCTGGTGGGGTAATGATTGCCATATCCTTCATGTTCGGCATCTATTCAGCGGATCCAACATCTGACCAGTATAACCCGATTGCAGAACAGATGAATACAATCGGCGGAGTGGCTATGGGTCTCATGGTGCCAATACTGAGTGCATTCATTGCACAATCTATCGCGAACCGGCCTGGCATGATTATTGGGTTTATCACCGGTCTAATCGCAGCTGATAACGGAACTGGATTCTTGGGAGGGATCGTTAGTGGTTTCCTTTCCGGTTTGATTATGGTAATGCTTGTAAAATTACTAAAAGGATTACCTAAACAACTAGATGGATTGAAATCAATTTTTCTTTATCCGGTACTTGGCATATTCATTGCTGGGTTCATTGTCTGGTATCTCTCCATCCCGATGGAAATGATCAATCAGACGATGATGGACTTTATCTCAGGATTTCAATATTCAAGTCCCATCATCCTCGGGCTTTTAATTGGATCAATGAGTGCATTTGATATGGGTGGACCCGTCAATAAAGCAGCATACGTTACGGGAACTGTTCTACTGGCTGAAGGTAACTATTTGTTCATGGCGGGTGTATCTGCAGCATGTATCGCTCCACCATTAGCAACAGGTTTCGCAGTTATATTCGGTAGAAAATACTATTCTGCCGATGAGAGAAGTGCGGGACTTGTCAACTTCCTCCTAGGGTCAACGCATATTACCGAGGGAGCAATTCCTTTTGCGGCTAAAAGACCGCTGACCATCATACCAATACTGATGATTGGGTCTTCGATTGCTGCGATATTAACATATCTTTTCCAGGTTGAAGTACCTGCACCGCACGGCGGATTTATCGTACTGCCGATTGTAACCCATGCACTTCTGTGGGTTGCGGCAATCTTGCTCGGTTCAATTGTTGCAGGTTATCTGATGAGTCTCGATCAAAAACGTGCAGCAAATCGCCTCGCGATTGCTGAGGGCGTAACAGAATTTGAAGATAATATAGAAATTGATTCAGGTAGCGATGCTGTTTCTACGGAAGAAACTCTAAAGTTCGATGCGAAACAGATACATCTCGACCATGATTTAAAAGATAAACAAGAAGCACTTGAATTTATTGCTGCAACGGCGGTTGAAGATGGTATATCCAATGATCGGTCGGCTGTGCTTAATGGATTGCTTGCCCGAGAAGCACAGAGCAGCACAGGAATGGAGAACGGAATTGCGATTCCTCACGTGGCCGATGCGTCCGTTAAAATGCCGAGCCTGATTGTCGTCAGAAATAGACAGGGTATCGACTGGCCGGCCATGGATGGCAAAGATACAAGCTTTATCATCTCTATACTCGTACCAGAAGGATCAGGGGATAAACATTTGAAAATACTGGCTGATATTTCAAGAAAACTGGTTCATGAGTCGGTCATTAAGCGGCTTCATGCTTCAAATTCCAAAGAAGAAATCAAAGAGATACTATTGGAGGAAAAATAATGAAAAATCTAGATAAATTCAGAAATGATAGTGGGAAAATTTCCGCTTTGGCAATCGATCAGCGAGGTGCTCTAAGAAGAATGATGGGAGAGGACACACCTCCACAAGCGCTCGGTGAATTTAAACGACTTGTGTCCGAAAATTTGACTGAGCATGCTTCAGCTATACTGCTGGACCCTGAATATGGTTGGGAGGCCGCAGACCATAGACATTCTGATTGTGGACTCCTGATGGCCTACGAGCAGACAGGGTATGACAAAAAAACACCCGGCAGGCTTCCTGACCTGATACCAGAGTGCTCAGTCAGATCTTTAAAAGAACGCGGTGCAGATGGCATCAAGCTGCTCGTCTACATCGATGTGGATGAAAATACAGACATCAATCGCCAGAAAAAGGCATTTATCGAACGTGTCGGTTCAGAATGTGTAGGGGAAGATATTCCTTTCTTTTTAGAAATTCTGACTTATGACTCAAACATTGAAGATGTGAAAAGTCTTGAGTATGCAGAAGTAAAGCCGAGAAAAGTAATTGAGGCAATGCGCGAATATAGTAAACCAAAATACAATGTGGATGTCTTGAAAGTCGAAGTTCCAGTTAATATGAACTATGTGGAGGGATTTTCTGATACATCCATTCTCACCCAGCAGGAAGCAGCCAAATATTTCGAGGAACAGTCAGCTGTAAGCGATATTCCATTCATTTTCCTGAGCGCTGGTGTGAGTCCAGAGTTATTCCAAGATACGCTCAAGTTTGCTAGAAAGTCAGGTTCAGACTTCAACGGCATATTATGTGGTCGTGCAACATGGAGCGGGGCGACAGAAGCGTATCAGCAAGAAGGTGCTGGAGCTGCAGAAAAATGGCTTAAAGAAAAAGGGATCAACAACATAAATAGTATCAATAAAAATATATAAATGAGCAAAAAAAGCGAAACCGGATTTAAACGGTTTCGCTTTTTCTATTTACTGAGGTTAGTAACTGCTAGTCTTCCACAGTCGCATTTTTGAAGTTGAACTCATCGTAGCTGTTGATTTCAAGTCCCTCAATGTCACTGCGGTAGGCGTTCAAATACTGAGGGTGCATGATGAAGATTGCAGGTGCCTCTTCAATCAGAAGTTCCTGGGCCTCGCTGTACAGTGCCTCACGTTCAGATTCATCTGTCGCTCTGCGTCCTTCATCGAGTAATTTGTCCATTTCATCATTCTCAAAGAATGCACGGTTTCCTGGAGAACCGAGTCTCGATGAATGGAAGAGTGGCGTCAGTGCGTTGTCTGGGTCACCAGTGGAATTACCCCAGCTCATGATGTATAAGTCGTGTTCACCATTTCCAGTCGCATCAAGGAAAGCACCCCACTCGATTTGCTGGATTTCAAGGTCGATGTTCAGCTCAGCAAGTGATTCCTGCAGCCAAATCGCTGTATCAATGCGCTCAGGGTTGTCATCATTGACCATGATATTTAAGGAGAAGCCATCACCATAACCTGCCTCTTCGAGCAGTTCGCGTGCTCTGTCCATATCATAGTCCAACGTTTCAAGACTATCATCGTAACCAAATATGTCCGGTGCGAGCGGAGAATCAGCAACGATACCGGCGCCATTGTATACGCCGTCAATTACGGCTTTTTTATCAAATGCGTGAGTGATCGCTTGTCTGACACGCACATCATTAAGTGGTTCGCTCTGTGTATTGATACCGATATATTCGAGCGCAACGGACTGTGAATCCACAAGCGTTAAGTCATCATTGTTTTCGATTCGCTCGGCATCGCTCGACTGAACATCCGCAATGGCCTGCGAGCTGCCTGTTTCCAGTTCAGCAAAACGAGAGCCCGTCTCCGGCACGACTTTGAGTGTGAGTGTCTCGAAATTGGTTGGTCCATCCCAGTAGTCTTCATTTCTGGATAGCGTTGTGGATTCGCCAGGACGTCGGTCCTCATATTTCAGGTATCCAGTACCGATAGGGTTCTGTTCGACCAACGTACCCGTGTACTCAGAAATTTCCTGAGCGACTTCTTCATGTTCATCGCCACCCATTCCACGCAGTTCATAATAGTCTTCAAGTGTCATATCCACGCCAGCTTCATCGAGCGCATACTGGTAATCGTCATCGATCAGTTCCTTGCTGATGATGTTTCCGGCACCATGGGTAAGGTGTCCAGGCAATGGTGCGAATGGATACTCAGTCACGATTTCCAGCGTCTGGTCATCGATGACGTTCACTTCTTCTATCATTTCAAGCACGAAGGCGCGAGTCGAAGAGCGGCTCGGGTCCAGCAGACGGTCGAGATTCGCTTTTGCCACTTCAGCATTGAAGAGGCTGCCGTCATGGAAGGTCACGTCATCACGTAATGTAAATCTCCATGTTGTATCATCCACCTGTTCCCAGTCGGTCGCAAGCTCTGGCGCGATATCCAAGTTCTCGTCTTGGGTCACAAGTCCCTCGAACACGTGGGACCTTACTTTCTCAGACGGACTGTCGTTGCTGCCATGAGGGTCAAGTGAGACTGCATCACTCGGAAGGGATAGGACGATGTCGCCGGATGCAGAATCGGATTCATCAGAAGCGCCGGTGTCCGTTTCGACTTCGCTGTCATCAGTGCATGCAGCAAGCACAGCAATGACTAGTGTCAGCATTATGTAGTACAAAAACTTCTTCATTTTATATCCTCGCTTTCAATTATATGGGTTGTATAACATACAATTCTACTATGATTTAATTGTGAGTCAATAGAAAAGTTGAAAAACTCTCAATCTTTCGAGTGCTAGAAGTTTTCTGACCTCTGACTTACTTGCGAAGTAGAAAGAATGTTGAAAGTAATTTATAAAGATGATATCATTTAAAACGTAATCATTACGATTTGTAGAGGTGGAAGATATGGAGAAGATCCCTGTAACAATACTTAGTGGCTACCTGGGTGCAGGTAAGACAACATTGATGAACCACATACTTAACAATACCGAGAGTAGGAAAGTGGCAGTAATCGTCAATGACATGAGTGAAATCAATATTGACGCAAACCTAATCGCAGATGGCAGTAGTCTGAGCCGGACGGACGAAAAATTTGTCGAGCTATCCAATGGCTGCATCTGCTGTACGTTGCGAGAAGACTTGCTGACTGAGGTGGAAAAGCTTGCTGATCGCGGGGGAATCGATTATATACTGATCGAATCTACGGGCATTTCAGAACCTGTGCCGGTTGCTCAGACCTTCTCATACATCGATGAGGAGCTGGGCATTGACCTTACAAAAAAGACACGTATCGATACGATGGTGACCGTAGTCGATGCCTTTAGATTCTGGTCAGATTACAAGTCCGGCGAAACTCTGCTTGACCGGAGCCAGGGGATGAGTGATGTGGATGAGCGTGAAGTGAGTGATTTACTGATTGATCAGATAGAGTTTTGTGATGTGCTGGTTTTGAATAAATGTGATCTCGTCGGCGAAGTAGAGCTTGAAACACTTGAGAAAGTGTTGCGTGTGCTGCAGCCTGAAGCAGAAATTATACGTAGCATCAATACAGAGGTGCCGCTATCGAAAGTACTCAATACAAATAAATTCGACTACGAATCTGCAAGTATGTCAGCAGGTTGGCTACGTGAATTGGAGGAGGGACACGAGAATCACACACCAGAAACGGACGAATATGGTATTTCGAGTTTCGTCTATAGACGCACGTTACCGTTCCATCCCAAACGATTTGATGACTTCCTACACACAATGCCAGATGATATTGTGCGCGCAAAAGGGCTGGCTTGGCTGGCTTCAAGGAATGATTTTGCGATTATGGTGTCGCAAGCTGGCAAAAGTGTCGGTATAGAACCTGTCAGCTACTGGGTTGCTGCAATGTCCGTTGAAAATCGTCGTCAAATTTTGGAGCAGAATCAAGAAATATCTGCCACATGGGATATCAAGCATGGCGATCGTAGGAATGAGCTCGTCTTCATAGGGATAGAGATTGACGAGAAAGAGATTACTGAAGCACTGGATGCTTGCCTACTGACAGCAGATGAGTTAGATAGTGATTGGACGGCACTCGAAGATCCGTATCCATGGGTCATGCAATAAGTATAAATAAATGAGGAGAGATATAGATGGCTAAGAAATCGAAGATCGCGAAAGAAAAGAAGCGTCAAGAAATGGTAGAGAAATATCGAGAATTGAGAATCGAATTGAAAGAGAAAGGCGACTACGCGGCCTTAAGGAAACTACCCAGAGATTCTTCACCGACGAGACTAACGAGGCGTTGCCGAGTGACGGGACGCCCAAGAGGTGTACTGCGTGATTTTGAATTGTCCCGCATCAAGTTTAGGGAACTGGCCCATAAAGGTCAGATACCAGGTGTGAAGAAGGCAAGCTGGTAGTGGTATTTAAATGATTCATCACTATGATTGACATCTTTCGAACTGGAATAAATGACCAGCTTCTTAAACATGTTAATAAATACAAAAGTATAGAGACAATTGATTAGTTTTAAATTTTAGTACTGTAAACAACCCTTTTAGATAATGGTTGATTGCAGTAATTTTTTTATTTTACAAATTTTTGGTGTAAGTATTTATTCAAAGAGTAGAATGTATCTTCCTCCGTGTTATCTGCTAAAATGAGGAAGCTATCACATCGTTACCTTATTAACTGAACTTTATCAATGTAGTGTTTGGCTTAAGGAATGTATTGAGACACTGAATATACTTAATATTATTGACATACAAATTTATATGTCTTACAATTATAATTGAATTTAACTAAAAATTATAAAAATTATTACTGGATGATTGTAACGAATAAGGGGGAATAGTATGAGATTTGAAGAACGGTTGGCAAATCGAGGGCTGCAATTGCCCGAATATAAGAGTAAGAAAGTTTTCGAACCGGCTGTAGTAACAGGTAATCTTGTGTTTGTATCTGGACACGCTGCCAAAGTAGATGGATCACTCGTATATAATGGGATTGTTGGTGACAGCATTTCTTTAGTGGAAGCACAAGATGCTGCAACAATATGTTTTTTGAATTGCCTCTCTGCTCTAAAAAGTAAGATAGGAGAGTTAGATAAAATTTCTCAGTTTGTGAACGTAAAAGGATACGTAGCGAGCACACCAGCTTTTACAGATCATCCCAAGGTAATGAATGGAGTATCAGAATTGATAAACGAAGTGTTTGGCGAAACTGGGAAGCACAGCAGAATTTCTTTTGGTGCTTCATCACTGCCAGAAGGCACACCTGTAGAAGTGGAGATCGTAGTAGAAATTAAGCATTAGATTCCAAACTCATCACAACGAAGGGGATATGATATGAATTTTTCAAATGAAATGCCATTAGGAATTAAGCAATTGTTCACAAGTGTTACTAACCTGAAAAGACACGAAAAAGTACTCATCATTACAGACGACAATAAGAAAGAGATTGGTGAATTTGTCTACGGTTATGCAAAAGAGTATTTTGATACGACCTTAATAGTTATGCCAACCAGGAAAGGTCATGGCGCCGAACCTCCAGAAGCTGTAAGAGGTGCTATGGAGAACTGTGATGTTGCTTTTGGAGCAACAACCATGTCCATGTACCACTCCAAAGCCCGCTTAGAAACAAGCGCGAAAGGGAGACTACGTTGGGTCGGTCTTCAGGATTATGCGTTGCATATGTTTGAAGAGGGTGGGTTAACTGCAAACTTTGATGAAGTGGCTAGTGTTATCGATCGTGTATCAGAGCATTACCAGGGAGAAACATTTAAACTACAGAGCCCAGGTGGGACAGACATGGTTTGCAGTATCAAAGGGCGTGAACCTGTATTTGACTATGGAACATCTAAAGTACCAGGGTCTGCTTCGTTCCCACCTAATGCAGAAGTTGCTCTTGGTCCGGTTGAAGGGACTGCCAATGGTACTTTAGTCTTCGATGGCAGTATACCCCATCCAAAATTGAATATTTTAGAAAATCCAGTCACATGCAAGGTGGAGAACGGTTACATTACAGAAATTACAGGAGAAGAAGAAGCAAATATTTTAAGAGAGATTCTTGAGACTTTTGAAGACGATACAGTCTATAACATTGCAGAACTCGGGTTGGGTTTAAATGAAAAGAACGTCATATGTGGTCATATGGCACCCGATGAAGGATCTCTTGGAAATATTCATATTGGAATTGGAAAAAACTTAAACTTCGGTGGTCATGTAGATTCGCCTTTGCACCTTGACCTCGTAATGCGTGATGTCACAATCGAAATAGATGGTCGTCTGTTGATGGAAGAAGGCAAACTGAAAGTCTAATGTCATTAAAAGTGAGAAGGTATACCTTCTCACTTTTAAATAAATAAAAATTTTTATCACTAAATAAAAGCGCTTACATAAAAAACGGTTTAATACGAAAGGTATGGTGCTATGAAGAAAAAGAGTATTTTACCTATTCTGGGTATGATTATGATTGTCGCACTGATTGCGGTAGGCTGTTCGATTAGAGCAAATACAGAAGTGGAAAGTAAGAAAATTGTTAGTGTAGCAACGGTACAGCCAGTACATCATCCAATTAATCAAGGACTTTCAGCTTTTGAAGCATACATTGAGAAACACCTTTCCGATAAATTTGAGGTAAGAGTATATACAGATGGTGTCATCGGATCGAATTCTGAAGCTTTGGAGCTACTACAATTAGGTTCACTTGATATGGTAGCCACAAGTGGCAGTGATCTCGAGGCTTATGCCAACGAATATAAGATTTTCAGTCTTCCCTATGTTTTCGAAGACGAAGAAAATTTTAGAGAAGTAATGAAAAAAGAAGAATTTAACCAATTGATATACGATTCTACTGTTGATAAAGGTATTCAAGGTGTGGGGTGGTTTGCGAATGGAGTAAATAACTTCTATTCAAAAAAGAAGATTGAAACTCCAGCTGATTTGAGAGGCTTGAAAATAAGAGTACAGCCGAGTGAAGCCAACGTAAGAATGGTAAATGGTTTTAATGCTGCAGCAACTGTGCTCGCGTATGGAGAAATCTATACTGCAATGCAAAGTAACGTTATTGATGTAGCTTCTAATCCAGAAATGGCTCTTGTAGATATGAAACACGGTGAAGTGGCCAATTATTATTCAAGGACGGAGCATCAGATATTCACCGACATGTTTGTAACGACACCAAGTTTTATGGAAAACCTCTCCGGTGAAGAGGAAGAAATATTCGAAGAAGGGTTTAAACTCAGTACACAGGTAGCGAATAATGCATGGGATGCGCGTATTGAAGAAGCAATAATTGAAGCCGAAGATATGGGTCTTGAGTTCGTCACTCCTGATAAGTCACTATTTGAAGAGGTTCAAGCACCTGTTAGGGAAAAGATGTTACAAGAATATTCAGAGCTGCAACCTTTGTATGAGATTATCAGGGAGAGTCAGGAATAGGAGGAGTATATTATGGAAGACTTTAAGTCCAGGCTTGATATGGTGTTGAGTGGATTATGCGCAGGATTGCTCGCTTTTATGACGATATTGACAATTTTTCAGGTTTTTATGCGATATGTCATTCAGCAACCCAGTACCGTTTCTGAAGATCTTCTAGGCTTTGCTTTCGTATGGGTGTCTTTACTGGCGACTGCGCTTGTTTTTGGACAGAAAGACCATATCAAAATTACACTACTGTCAGATAAAATTACTGGCATAGGTGGTCTGATTTTGAAAATTTTCAGCGAAGTTCTAATAATGATTGTCGCTATGGCAGTTTTCGTAATTGGTGGTAAATACTTAATGGACGTGGGGGCCCTTCAACTTTCTCCAACTCTTGGCATAAACTTGAATTGGATATATATCGTGCTACCAATTAGTGGCATATTAATTATCTTTTACAATATACACTTTATCCTCATGGAAGTAAAAAACTATAGGCAAGGAGTGTTTAAATGAGTATTGCAATCAGCTCAGGACTTTTAATATTGGTTGTTGTTTTAGTCTTACTTGCCATTGGTATTCCTATTGGGATTACGTTGATCATTGCTTCCATTTTTGCGATTATTCAATCATTAGGGTTCTCTGCAGCCATTCCCTCTTCTTCCTTAAAGATGTTTCAAGGGATTAACGTGTTTACTTTGTTGGCCATACCTTTTTTCATTCTGGCAGGTAACATTATGAATAAAGGAGGGATTGCTTTAAGGTTGATCAATCTTGCAACAGCTATAACCGGAAGAGTTCCGGGATCATTAGCTCATACAAATGTAGTTGCAAATATGCTTTTTGGTTCTGTATCTGGATCAGGAACAGCAGCTGTTTCCGCAATGGGTTCGACGATGGGTCCTATACAAAAGAGAAAAGGCTATGACGAAGACTTTTCAAGTGCAATAAATATAGCGACTGCCCCCACAGGGTTTCTGATTCCTCCAAGTACCGCGCTCATCACCTACGGGCTTGCAAGTGGTGGTACATCCATTGCAGCTCTATTTCTGGCTGGTATCATTCCCGGCATTCTATGGGGAGTGGCTTGTATGATAGTTGCTTATTTTTACGCCCGAAAGAAGGGATACGTTGAGACAGAGAAAGTCACTTTTAAAGAATTTATTAATGTCTTTCTAAAGAGTGTTCCTAGTCTTTTTCTTATTGTGATCGTTGTTGCTGGTATAGTGATGGGAGTGTTTACAGCAACTGAAGGAGCAGCTGTAGCTGTGATGTATAGCTTATTACTCGCTACAGTGTTTTACCGTTCATTAAGTCTGAAGGACTTGTACGAAGTACTGGTCAGTAGTGCAAAGCTATCTGCAATCATAATGTTTCTTATCGGAGCATCCAACATTTTGGCATGGGTCATGTCATTCACCGGCATCCCTGAGATGTTAGCTGAAAGCGTACTTGGTATTTCGCAGAACACAATCCTCATCTTTTTGGTACTTAATATTCTAATATTATTGGTCGGAACTTTTATGGACCTAACACCGGCAATTCTAATATTTACACCTATTCTGCTTCCAGTCTCATTGGAACTTGGTATGGATCCTGTGCAATTTGGTATTATGTTGACACTTGCGTTGTCTATTGGAACAATTACACCGCCTGTAGGAAATGTATTATTCACTGGTCTTAAAATATCAGATCGAAAAATTGAAAAAGTGATGCCTCATCTTTTTAAATTTTATCTTGCCATTATTATAGTCTTACTGATCATCACTTATATGCCGTGGTTCTCTAATGCTTTGCCGAGGCTCGCAGGATATTAATAAAAATTTATAAATAACTGTGGTATTATTGACTTACAATAATATTAGTCTAAAGAAATTAGCATTTTATCTTTTAATATGGATATTGGCAACGTGATCAGTCAGATTACTTTTAAAGAACGAAAGATGGGAAGTATATGAATAATTATAGAATGGAAGCGGTGCAACGGAACACTTTATCTCAGCAAGTCTTAGAGAAAATTATCCACCTTCTGATGGAGGGGCAATTAAACCCAGGAGATAAATTACCTTCTGAAATGACACTTATGCACCAGTTTGATGTGAGTCGACCCGTGTTAAGAGAGGCACTGAGCTCGCTTGAAACATTAGAAATTGTGTCCAGACGTCCTAGAGGCGGAACCTTTATCAACAGTAAGGTGGGGAGTAGCCCTTTTATGGCGATGTTGTCATTATCAATCAATAACGTCCCAGCTGTTATTGAAGCCAGAATGACGTTAGAGCTTGGCCTCGTAACAATCGCGGCTGAGAAAATTTCATCTGAGCAACTAGATAAACTACAAGACACAATTACAAAACTTGAAGCAAAAAAAGATAATGACTATGGCCATATTGATAAAGAATTCCATAGAATCATTGCGCACAGTGCTGACAATCCTGTTGTTGAAGGAATGATTGATTCACTGTTGATTTCTCACGAGAAGACGAATAGCTTAATACCTTTTCGAGAGAAAAATAAAACGCTTCAGCATCACAAAAATATTTTCAGTGCTTTAGAAGCACATAACCCTGTTAAAGCGTTTCAAGAGATGTACAATCATTTGAGCGATGTAAGGGATAAAATTCTTCAACACACATCTGAATACTAGTATTAGAATAATCAAACCACCTGAGAAAGGTGGTTTTTGTTTTCTAATTTTTTAATTGACAGAATTATTTTATTGTCTTACAATTATAAATATAGACAAAATAGGGGGTATAAAATGAAGGGTACGAAAAAACAAGTTCCTAATGGAATTTTAGGATTTCCTGTCGCACCTATGGATAAAGCGGGCGTTATTGATTACGAAAGTCTCAAGAGAAATATTGAGTTTTTATTGGAAGAAGGATTGCAAAGTATTTTTATAGCGTGTGGTGCTGGAGAACTACAGTCTATAAATATTGAGGAATACAGGAAAATGGTATCGGTTGGAATTGAGTCAACAGCTGGCAAGGTTCCATTGTATACAGGTGTAGGTGGGAATTTAAGTGCAGCATTGGAGCAAGCAGAAATCTCTGCAGAACTTGGAGCAGATGGCTATCTTATTTTGCCGCCTTACTTGATTGAACCTTCACAAGATGGTATCAGTGAATATTTGGGCTCCATTATTAAAAGTACGCAATTGAGAGCAATCGTTTATCAAAGAGATAATTGTGTTTTGGAAATCGATACAATTGAGAATTTATGTGATCATCCACAATTGGTAGGTTTTAAAGATGGTGTGGGTAACATGGAATTTAACATTGAACTCAAGCATAGGCTAGGGGACCGCTTGGAGTACATAAATGGATTGCCTTTGGCAGAGATGACTATGGCGGCATACTCAGGAATAGGTTTCCACTCTTACTCTTCAGCCATTTCAAACTATATTCCTCATATATCTTCTCTTTATTACAAGGCATTACTCGATGGTAACAGCCGACTTTCAGATGAGATCTACCGAGATGTGATTCTGCCCATTAATAAAATTAGAAAGATGAAAAAGGGATACGCAGTAGCACTAATCAAAGCAGGTATGAAGATAGTTGGCTTACCTATCTCATTAAATGTTCGTGCACCTATTGTTCCAGTGGAAGATGTCCATTACCAAGCACTTGAAAAAGTTATTTTGAATGCATTAGAAAAATACCCGAAGTAAGAGAATGATGGAGGAGTGTTTATAATGACTGAAACATATAAAAACTATATCAATGGCATATGGTCTACGGCAGAAAAAAACGAAACAATAGAAAGTCACAATCCAGCGAATACAGATGAGTTGGTTGGCAAGTTTCAAAGCTCAACTGTCAATGACGTTAATGCTGCAGTTGATGCCGCAAGTTCTGCAAAGTTAGCATGGAAAAAGTGTACAGGAAATGATAGAGGCGATTTGTTGTTTAAAGTAGCAGCTATCATCGAAGGAAGAATAGACGACATTGCATTAACAATGACTAAAGAAATGGGTAAAACACTGGCTGAAGCTCGAGGAGAAACTGCACGAGGGGTAGCAATTTTGAGGTATTATGCAGGAGAAGGAATGCGCTCCATTGGGGATGTAATCCCTTCAACGGATAAGGATGCACTTATGTTTACGACACGCACTCCTTTAGGTGTCGTGGGAGTTATTACACCGTGGAATTTCCCAGTAGCTATTCCAATATGGAAAATGGCACCCGCATTGATTTATGGGAATACTGTTGTTATAAAACCTGCCAGTGAAGCTGCTATAACTTGTGCGAAAATAATTGAGTGTTTCCATGAAGCAGGAATGCCAGAAGGTGTCGTTAACTTCGTATCCGGAGCAGGGTCAGTTATAGGACCGGCTTTATCTGGACATTCGGAAGTAAATGCCATTACTTTCACTGGTTCAAACAGTGTCGGAAAACAACTTGCTCAGAAAGCAGTCGAACGGGGTATCAAGTATCAGCTTGAAATGGGTGGGAAAAACCCAGTCATTGTAACAGAAGACGCTAATCTTGATTTGGCAGTATCGGCAACAATAAGTGGAGGACTCAAATCAACAGGACAAAAATGTACTGCTACAAGTCGAGTTATTGTTCACAGTAGTGTTTATGAAGAATTCAAGAGCAAACTTGTCAAAGAAGTATCAGCCATATCGGTTGGAGACGGTAGTTCAGAAGATACGTGGATGGGACCTTCTGTCAGTCAAACACAGCTAGATACAGTACTGTCGTATATAGATATAGGTAAGAAAGAAGGCGCTGAATTGCTAACCGGTGGTGAAAAAGTTAATGAAAGTAAAGGGTACTTCATCACTCCAGCGGTATTCGACTCGGTCACCTCAGAAATGACAATCGCTCAAGAAGAAATATTTGGACCTGTACTAGCTCTGATGAAAGTCGATTCTATTGAAGAAGCTATTGATCTTGCTAATGATTCAGATTATGGTTTAAGCGCTTCTATATTTACAAGTGACATTTCAAAAATGCTCTCCTTTATCGATGACATGGATGCAGGTCTTGTCAGAATAAATGCTGAAAGTGCTGGAGTAGAACTTCAGGCACCATTTGGTGGAATGAAAAAATCTAGCTCTCATTCAAGAGAGCAAGGAAAAGCTGCGATTGAGTTCTTTACAAACATTAAAACTATTTTTATAAAATAATTTTTTAGTTATACTCTCTAAAGTACGTGAGCTCTAAACATAAAAATTGAGTTGTTGAACCAAGAAGACAGAAAATCGACTTCCGATTTTCTGTCTTCCTTTTTTTACATATTAATTATTTATTTCTTACAACGAATCATAATGAACAGTGGGAAATGGCTGAGTTTTTCGATACGCTCCTCACTGTAGTGTTCAAACACCTCGGGACTCTGCCCCAGGTCCTTGACGTAGTCGATGGAAAGATCATTCTGGATAAGTGAATTTAAAAGTGTTTCAAGCGTATGATGATACTTTTCGACAAATACTCCAATCCCTGACCAATAAGCTCTTCTCGCCCCTTCTTCGAAGTAGTGGTCGACCTTATGGTGGACACCATCGACTTTGATATACGGTGTCTTACCTGCAGTTGTAATTGGATGCTCCATTGTAAAGAGTAGCGTGCCGCCAGGCTCTAGAATCTGTGAGAGTTTCATGCATAGTTGGTTGAAATCTTCCACGTAGTGAAAAACCAGTGAGGCGGTGATGATATCAAATCGCATCCTCCATTCCATCTTAGTGAAGTCACCATGCCGGAAAGTAACATTATCTTGACTGAATTCTTTCTTGCAGTGGTCGATCATGAAAATGGAATTATCGGTACCAGTGACCGATTTTGGAGAATCATTGAGCATGTATGAAATAAGGTGGCCGAGACCGCAGCCGATGTCCAGTATCGTTTTATTGTCGAGGTCAGGAAGTGCACGTTTCATCTCCGGCATCTCGACGACCTGGTTATAACTGAGTGGATTGTTCCGGAGTTCTTTGTACTGGTTGAAAAAATCTTCGTCATTATAGGGCGATTTCATATCTGCTGACTCCCTTCCATTTTTGTTTCTCTATTATATATGAATAGTTTCAGCCAATACAGGTTAAGCAATGATTCCTTTGATCCTGCAGGGGTATACAAAAATATGAGCGCAGAACTAGAAAGGTGGATTATAGATGAAAGTGAGCGAGCAGCATCATGACGCCGATATTATTCTATACACAATGGAAAACAATAGTGGGATGAAAGTTGAAGTCATCAATGTGGGTGCGAGCATCATCGGCATCCACGTGCCGGATCGTGATGGAGTGTTCGGTAATATTGCACTGCAGAATAAGACACTCGAAGAGTACTACGGCAACATGCATCTACTCGGAGCAACCATTGCACCAATTGCGGGCAGGGTGAAAGATGCTGAAATTAAAGTAGACAGTGGCACTTATCCATTGGACAAAAACGAAGGGGCACATGCACTACACAGTGGTGAACTCGGGACACAGAACAAAATCTGGGAAAGTGAAATCGTTGAGGTAGGAGATATTTATAAGCTTCGTTTCCATACGAAGATTGCAGGAAGTTTCCCGGGAAATCCAGAAATATCTTTGCTTTACTCATTGAGTGATGACAATGAGCTGAAGATGGAGTATGAGGTAGATAGCACTGTGGCAACTGCTGTTGCACCGACTAACCACGTATATTTCAATCTAAACAACAATCCAGACCAGACGGTCTCAAACCATATAGTCGAAAGTGATGCAGACAAATACCTAAAGATGGATGAGAACCTGATTCCACTGTCGGTTGAACAGTGCGAGGGAGTATTCGATTTAAGTGAAGGCCAGCGTTTTAGGGACATATTCTCGAGTGACGATGCACAAATCAAGGTCGCAAATGGTGGCTTTGATCACTATTTCTTATTGGATAAGAACGGCCACTTCGAAGTTCGCGAAGAAAACAGTGGACGTAAGGTCAGTATGAAATCGGACTTCCCGGGTCTCATTTTCTATACAGGAAATAATCTGGATGATGGCCTGCCTCTCGCAAATAGGGAACCGAAGCAATATATGGGCTTCTGCATGGAGGCACAACGTTCGCCGGCTGCACAGTATCTGGATCTTGGTTTTGATATTGTCTCACACTGCAAAGAGAAGTGGGAGACGATATTCAGCTTCAGTATAGAAGACGGTGAATAAATTTACAGAGGCGCAGCCATCCAAGTAATGACCTGGGTGGCTACGCCTCTATTTTTATACTTTAACTTAAAACACTTTCTGCAATCATTTCTCCGTGTTTAACAGACCCCGATCGCTTTAGTCTGAAGGTATCTACTTTGTCCGGGGTGTTCGTAATGACCGTGATGATCGTGCTTTCGTATCCTAGAGATAGGGCAGTTTTAATATCCATATCTGCTAGTTTTTCATTTCTATCAATTTTTTGTCCTTCTTTGACGTGGATGTCGAACACGTCCTCTTTCAAGTTTACTGTGTCGATACCCATATGCACGAGCACTTCGATACCATCGTCTGTTTCGATACCTATCGCGTGCTTTGTATCTGTGATCATAGTCACAGTACCTGCAACAGGACTATATATCTCATTGCTTTTTGGCTCTACTGCATATCCTTCACCCATCATTCTTTGTGAGAATACAGCATCGTTTACATTACCAAGCGAAAACAGTTCGCCATCGGTCGTAGCTGCAAACTGTAGATTTGTTGGAGCGCCACCTATCATTTTATCCTCTTCCGCTATTTTCTGTTTGCTTACATTCTCTGTGGCGACTTCACCTTTAGGCACTGCTACGAACTGAGTGACGATAAATGCGAGTACGAAAGTAGCGATACCGACGATTACGTATGTGAGCAACTGGCTGAAATCGTACAAGTACATCAGTGGCGAAAGGATAACGGCAAGCCCATACGAGTTTGCCTGAATACCGAGTAGGGCCAGTATACCGCCACCAAGTGATGAGCAGGCCAGCATGACGAATAAAGCACGCATGCCGGATCTCAGTACCACACCGAAGAGGGCGGGTTCACTAACACCGAGTAGTTGTGTGATGGTTGCGCTGACTCCTGCTGTTTTAAATGATTGCTGCCTGCTCCGTAGTGATAGTGCCAAAGTGACACCAGCGTTTGAAAATCCGTACATCGCCGCTAATGTAATCAGTGGATTGAAACCGGTGGCTGCGAGCATGGAGGTTTCGGCGATGATGAACATATGGTGCAAGCCTGTCATGACTGCCAACGGGTACAAGAAGCCGATTAGGAAACCACCGAGTCCGACGGGCAAACCTATGAACATCGTGACAATGTCTATTCCCACTGTCTCGATTGCTTTCACGACTGGTCCCATGACGAAAAGTGAGATCAGCAGCATGATGATGATGACGAAAAAGGGTGTGAATATCAGGTCTAGTGCATTCGGCATACGCTTGCGTAGAAATTTTTCTATTTTTGCACCGATGATTCCAGCAAAGAGCGCGGTCAGTATGCTTCCCTGGTAGCCTATGATTGGAATATACCCCAATACCATAATCGGGTTGGCATTTCCTTCAGCAACGGCATAGGCGTTCGGAAGTTCGGGAGAAACGAGCATCAGACCAATCAGGAACCCGACAACAGGCGTTCCGCCAAATGTCTTGAACGCACTCCATGTAATGAATGCAGGCAAGAAGGCGAATGCGGTGCTTGTCAGTATATTGACGATGGTATTGAATTCTTCGGGTATCATATCTGGAGACATCCCGAAGAATCCGAGTACGGCTTCATTGAATATGACCCCTTGGAGACCAAGGAATAGACCAGTGGCACCAAGTATCGGAATAATTGGGATGAAGACATCGGCAAGGATTCTGATGGCGCGCTGGAGTCCTTTTTCCTTATTCTCTTTCATCTCATCTTTAGTGCGTTCAGTGAACGTATGCTCATTGTTCATTTCTTCATAGACGTTGTTGACGATACCTGTGCCAAGAATGATCTGATACTGTCCACCTGTATAGAAGACCCCTTTCACTTCATCTATTTCCTGGATTTCCTCATCGTTGATCTTTTTGCGATCATAAACGGACAGTCGCAGGCGGGTGGCACAGTGGGAAACACTCTCGATATTATCTTCTCCAACAGTTTCGACGATTTCTCGAGCTATTTTCTGGTATTTGTTATTTGACATGATCTGCTCTCCAGTCTAGTTCAATTTGATCAGCATCGCTTCATACGGTTTTAAAGTAATGCATGTGTCATTGATCTGCATTGCTTCATAGTTGCTGATGATCGGTGTAGCGGACTGTACATCCATGTCGGTTTCATCATCCGACATGTTGACGATGACCTGCAGGGTCTCTTTTTCGCGTGTTCTATAGTAGCTGATGATGTGGGGCTTTGTATCGTAGATTGGAATGATGTTTCCATAGATCAGAGTGTCTCTATATTGCGATGTATTCCTGGTTGAAATCAGCAGCTTATAGAAACTAAGCAGTGAGCTGGAATCATCTTCTTGGGAAGCAACATTGATCGTTTTATAGTTTTCGTTCATCTCAAGCCAAGGCGTGTGCGTTGAAAACCCTGCGTATTTACTGCAATCCCAATGCATCGGGGTACGGGTGTTGTCTCGGCTGCGGAGATTGACGAAGTGGAGTGCTTCTTCTTTTGAGAATCCTTCGCTCATTGAACGGTAGTAGTTGTCGATGCTTGATATATCGTCAAACTGCTCAATGAATTGGCGGGTGAAGTTGGTAGCACCGATTTCCTGTCCCTGGTAAAGGAAGGGGGTACCACGGAGGAACATATACATCATAGCCAAGGCGCTGCCCCCGAGATAGTTTTGGTATTGCGGTTCTCTAATCAGCTTGGATATTGCTCTAGGTTGATCATGGTTTTCAATGAAGTTGGCGCCCCATCCTACTTTCTGTATTGCTTCTTGGGACTTGAATACCAGATTGCGGAACTCCTCTACCGTCCAATCGGTCCGTTTGAACCAGTCACTGCCCGACTCCACGTCGATATCGGAATATTTGAAGTCAAATATCATAGAAAAATACCCATCTTCCCCGATATAGTCGCCGAATTCCTCATACCCGACACCGGGTGCTTCCCCGACAGTGACACAATCGTACTTGTCAAACGTCTGCGCTTTCAGTTCGTGCAGGAATGCACTGATGCCTGGACGATTCCGCGTCTTGTGTTTACAAGTCACCAGTCCATCAACGCCATCGGCCTCAAGTGAACTGTAGTCCTGATCCTTTTTGATGAAGGTGATGGAATCGATTCTGAATCCTGCGATGCCTCTCTCAAGCCACCAGTTGATCATTTTATAGATTTCTTTGCGTAATTCTGGGTTCTCAAAGTTCAGATCCGGCTGTCGCTTATCAAACGTATGCAGGTAATATGTCTCTTCGTCGCGGACTTTCTCCCATACACTGCCTCCGAATATGGAACGCCAGTTATTGGGTGGTCTGCCATCGACGGATTTTTTGAAAATATAGTAGTCTCGGTATTTGCTGTTTGGATTGGCCAAGGCTTCCTGGAACCATGGGTGGTCGTCGGAAGAATGATTGACCACCAGATCGAGAATGATCTTAACATCCAGTTCTTTTGCTTCTGTAATCAAATTTTCCAAGTCATCGAGCGTGCCGAATTCCGGGTTGATGTCTTGATAGTCGGAGATATCATATCCATTGTCAATCATCGGGGATTTGAAGATCGGACAGATCCAGAGCATCGTTATACCAAGGTCTTTAAGATAGGGAAGTTTCTCCCTAATTCCATTGATGTCTCCAATGCCGTCTCCGTTACTGTCTTTGAAACTTTTCGGGTAAATCTGGTAGATTACTTCTTCTTGCCACCACTGGTTCATACTTTCACTCCTTATAGTATCGATACCATATATGTGATTTTAAAGAATCTGACTAGGCAGATTCTCTTTCGATAATTTTCAGTTGCAATTTTGATGGGTCTACAGTGAATTCCGTTTCTTCTATCGTACTGATAATCAGCGAAGCAGCCTGCTGTCCGAGTGTCTCCATTGGTTGTGCGACCGTTGTCAGAGGGATTTTTGCCAAAGATGAAAATGGTTGGTTATCGAATCCCATTACAGCAATGTCTGATGGCACGTGTATACCAAGCTCCTCAAACTTCTGGATGATGCCGATTGCCACTTCATCACTGCCTGCAAAGATTGCATCAGGGCGGTCCGTTTCGTTCAATCGTGAAAGTTCGGTAGCGATCTGCATACCATCTTCTATTGTATGATTGTTCCTAAAGATCCATCTTTCGTTCAGGTCCATACCTGATGTCTCGAGTGCTTTCAAGTACCCCTTGTTTCTATGCCGTCCGTGACTCTGTTCAGTAAAGTCTCCACCAGTCGAGTAGGCGATGCCGGTATAGCCTTTATCGATTAGGAAATTGATGGCATCATACGTCGCCTGCTCCTGGTTTGTTGTAATGAAATGCAGTAGGTCACTCTTGTAGTCGGTTTGGGTCGATACAACGATGGATCCGTACTTTGTATAGGATTCGACTATATCAAGATCATTTTCCACCGCACACATGATCAGGCCGCTGATTGTTTTTTCTTTCAGCATATCCAAGGTATTTATTTCTTCTTGTTTATCGCCATATGTCTGCATGATGAGCAGACGGTATCCTTGCTCTTTTGCTTTCTTCTCTATCGCATCTACAAGATAGGCGAAATAGGGATTTGTCAGTCTCGAAACGAGGACGCCAATTGTTGTGCCACGATTTGATCGGAGCTGAGTAGCCAGTGCGCTCGGTACGTAATCAAGTGCTTCCATGGCATTCTTTATTTTTTCCTTTTTATCTTCTGAGATATAAGGATGATTGTTCAAATATCTTGATACTGTTGTTACAGATAAGCCTGCTTTATAAGCGACATCTTTGATTGTTGCGATTCAAATCACCTTCTTATATATGTGGTATCGATTTCATAATAATTGAAAGCGTTCTATTAGTCAACCTCCAATCGAAATATATCGGTTCTTTATCCACTGCTGATTTTATCGGTTAAAGAGCAAGTAAGGGTTCAAGATAGAAAGAAAAGCGGATGATAGTCCTGATTGTTTTTTAAATGATAAGCATATATCTTGATATTATCTCGAATTCGAGATAATATGGGTGTAATAATTCTTGGAGGGATTCTATTATGAAAAATGAAAGTCTACTCGGCATCCATCACGTTACAGCAATGACAGATGATGCGGTGAGAAACTACGAGTTCTTTACGAACGTACTAGGTATGCGTTTGGTGAAAAAGACGGTCAATCAGGATGATATCCACACATATCACACTTTTTTTGCGGATGATGTCGGTTCACCTGGCACGGACATGACCTTCTTCGATTTCCCGAATAACCCGAAAGGGTCTCCGGGATCGAACTCGATCTACCGTACCGCATTCAGAGTGCCGAACGATGCTGCGCTCGAGTACTATAGAGATCGCTTCGACCAGTTCGAAGTGAAGCATGATGGCATACAGAATCTGTTTGATAAGAAGGTGCTGCCATTTGAAGAAGCGGATGGTCAGAAATACCAGCTAGTTTCAGATGAAAACAATGCAGGTGTAGCACCAGGTAAGCCATGGAAGAACGGACCTGTGCCTGAAGACAAGGCAATCTATGGTCTTGGGCCGATTGAAATCCACATCAGCTACTATGAAGATTTCAAGCAGGTGTTGATGGATGTCTACGGCATGAAGCTTGTCTCAGAAGAAGCGGATGTGGCGCTGCTCGATGTTGGAGAAGGCGGCAATGGTGGCCAGGTCATCTTAAGAAAAGATGAATCCGGTTCGGCCAGACAAGGATACGGTGAAGTCCACCACGTATCATTCAGAGTTGCCGACCATGAGACAATTAAGAAATGGGAAGCGAAGTACAATGAACGGGGCATGAGACACTCTGGGAATGTCGACCGTTTCTACTTTGAAGCACTCTATACCCGTATCGGCCACATTCTGATCGAGCTGTCCACTGATGGGCCTGGTTTCATGGATGATGAACCATATGAAACACTGGGGGAAAGCCTGGCATTGCCACCATTCCTTGAAGAAAGACGCGAGTACATCGAAGCGCAAGTACGTCCGTTCGATACAACACGTTCTAAATAACCATTACCTTAGGAGGATCTATAATGAAGCATATATACAACGAAACAAAAAAAGGTGCACCGGTATTTGTACTGCTACATGGTACTGGCGGCACGGAGCATGATCTTCTGCCACTTGCTGGAATGCTGAATCCGGAATATAACGTACTCAGTATCCGCGGCAATGTATCGGAAAATGGTATGAACCGCTATTTCAAACGCCATGGTGAAGGACAGTATGATTTAGAAGACCTCGAATACCGGGGGGGGGAACTGCATGATTTCATCATTGAAGCCGCTGAGCAGCACGATTTCGACTTAGAAGATGTCGTATTAGTGGGATTCTCCAATGGTGCCAATATCGCCATCAACTTGATACTCAGAGACTCCTCACAATTCAAAAAAGCTGCGCTATTCGCACCGCTCTATCCAATGACCCTACAAGACAGCAAGGACCTGAGTGACGCGGAGGTTTTCCTTTCACTTGGCAAAGGAGATCCAATTGTGCCTGAGGGAGAGAGTTTAAGAGTCGTCAGCATTTTCGAGGATCGAGGCGCCGATGTCACAACGACATGGGTCAATGGGCACAGTCTACCGCAGGAAGCAGCAGAAAAAGCAAAGGCATGGCTGGACAAGTAACGAGGTGTTTTCATTTCCATTATTCTGACTACTCAGTTATAATAAATGTGAAATAAATAACACATTGGAGGTAATTAGATGCGTGCAGCAGTTTTCTACAATGCAAAAGATATTCGTGTCGAGGATGTGGAAACACCGGAAGTCAATAAGGGTAAGGTGAAGGTCAAAGTTGCATGGGCAGGAATCTGTGGGAGTGATCTGCATGAGTATAATGCAGGACCAATTTTCATTCCTGAAGGCGAGGCGTCTCCGCTGACCGACCAGAAGGCGCCACTTACGATGGGACATGAATTCTCAGGAACCGTCGAAGAGCTTGGTGAGGGTGTAGAGGGACTCAGTGTTGGGGATAAAGTGACAATCAATCCACTGATTACTCAAGGGACACATGAAAACCCGCTCATTGATATGTACAACGGATTTACGTTTGTCGGTCTCGGCAGTGATGGTGGATTTGCGGACTACGTGCTGGTAGATAGAAAAAATGTTGTCAAACTCGATCAGAGTACATCACTTGAGCTCGGCGCGCTTGTTGAACCGACGGCCGTTGCTTTGCAGGCAATCCGGGAGTCAGAGATGCAATTCAGTGATTCCGTGGCAGTGTTTGGAGCAGGGCCGATCGGATTGCTTACAATTATTGCTGCGCGTGCAGCAGGTGCGAAGGACATCTTTGCTTTTGATCTCAGTGACGAGCGACTCAAAAAAGCGAAGGAAGTCGGTGCCACCCATGCCGTCAATTCAGGTAACCAGGACCCAGTTGAGTACATTCATCAGTACTATCCGGATGGCGTTGATCGTACATTCGAAGTCGCCGGTGTCGGCATCACTGTCAACCAGTCCATCAAGGCGACACGTGCTCGTGGGATGGTAACGATCGTCTCCATATTCGAGAAGCCGATTGAACTGAATCCAATGGATCTTACCGCAAGTGGTGTCCGTATTGCTTCCACATTGGCTTATGAGCCAGATATCTTTGAAGCCACTGTGAAAATGATCGAAACCGGTCAGATTGATCCGTTTCCGGTCATTACAGATCATATCGAACTGAACGAAATTGTAGATAAAGGATTCGAAGCATTGCTTAATGATAAGAGCCAGTCGAAGATTCTTGTTAGGCTTGGCGGAGAGAAATAGTACACGTAAAAATAGACAGCTATATTTAGCTGTCTATTTTTAATTCCAATAAGTCAATTGATCAATATTTATATTTAAAACTTATCCAAACAGCAACGTAATAAAAACACCAATCGCTGTTATCAACCCTACGATAGGTCCGCCTTTCTCGTGTGCTTCCGGCATCATTGTAGAGGCAATCATCGCAATAATGGCGCCTGCAGCAAATGAGGAAATAATCGCTTGGGTCGAATCAGATGTCTGTTCAAGGAGCGAATATCCCAAAAGGGCGCTTGCGGCAGAAGCAACGAGAACAAATATCCACATGAACATGATTCTCCGAGTCGTATAGCCGTCTTTTCTCATTCCAGTCGTACTCGATATTCCTTCTGGCAGGTTGCTGATGAATATCGCCACGATCAAAGCGAGACCAACACCGCCACCTTGAGCAATCCCAAGACCGATCATCGCGGTTTCCGGTATGGCGTCCATGACGGTTCCGACAAAAATGGCAAGCCCCGAACTCTCTTTAGAATCTGTTGCTTTTTCATCTTTAAGTCCGGAACGTTTTCGGTGTTTCCCGCCTTTTCGGCTGATGAAGATGTCAAATGCGGTGAAAATAGCAGCTCCGCCCAGGAATCCGAGCGCAATCTCCCATAGCCCGCCCAGTTCTGTTGCCTCTCCTAAAAGTTCAAAACTGACTGCACCAATTAATGCACCAGTTCCAAGTGCCATGATGTAGGCGATTAGTCGTTGCGGCAATGATACGATTAGCACAATGAGCGCGCCGAGTAGATTAGCTGACCCAGCAATCGCCCCCCACATTAACGCAGAAATCATGACTTTAGCCTCCCAACCGTTATCTTTCTGTTACTACCCATTTCGACTTTCGGATTAACCTGTATCTTAAATAATATGCGGTGGTAATCGTAGAATTTCTGAGGTGATGGTTAATACACCATGCATGCCGAAGCTAAGTTCAACCCTACCTACATCTTAAAAGTAAACTTATAATTAACTTATTCAACATTTATCTATATATTGGTAATACATACAGGCAAGAAAACACTTTATGATGAAAGTGAAGGAGGCAGGTGCATGAAAGATATAAACCTAGGACAGAGTATATTGAATCATCGCAAACGTATCGGATATACGCAGTCAGACATTGCGGATTTTCTGAGTATCAGCAAGGCGGCAGTATCAAAGTGGGAAAAAGGGCATTCGTTCCCGGAAATCAATTATCTCGCACGACTGGCTGTATTGTTTGATACGACGCTTGATGAATTGGTCGACTATTCTCCTCAGCTTACAAAACAGCAGATCAGAATTTCGTATCACAAGCTTGCCGAAAACTTCGAAACTGAAAATTACGATGATGCACTGGAATCGGTACGGAGTAATGCACGTCGCTATTACAGTTGCTATCGTTTTCTGACTGTACTCGTGGGACTGCTGCTCAATCATGCTTATTTGAGTGAAGATAAGCAGGCAACGTTCGAACTGGCTAAGCAGTTGATCTTGAGGGTGCTCCAGAACGCTGATTCACTGCACCTAAAGGAACAGGTTACGTTTTTTAGAGCGATGATCCATTTGATTGAACAACAGTCTTCTGAAGCGGTCGATCTGCTTGAGGATGCAACGCTCCCTAAGTTGCCGGCAAGTACCCTTTTGGCTCAGTCCTATCAGATGCAAGGAGACAATCAAAAAGCGAAATCTGTGCTGCAAGTCGAGATCTACCAGAACATTGTTTTCATTATTGGCGACTTTACAATGATGATTAAGAGTGGACTCTACGATGATCTTGAAGTGCTGATTTCAAAAGGTGAAGCGATGGATGAAGCATTCAATCTCAGGGCGCTGCATCCGAATTCGATGCTGAACTTCCACCTCGTCACAGCTATGCAGCTTGTCACCGATAAGGCGCGCTGCTTCCATCATCTCAATGCATTCTTGGAGTCTGTCGAAAATCTGATTAATGACTACTATCTGCATGGTGATGATTTCTTTACAGAAATCGATGACTGGGTGGCAGATTTTGATATTGGCAAGGATGTACCGGTAAATTTCGGTATTGCTAAAGAGCAGTTGGTGAGTGCACTTGTGGACAATCCAATGTTTCTCGGTTTGAAAGACGACATTACGTTTAAGAATATTGTACATAGACTGACAAAAATAGTGGAGGAGAGATGATATGAATATTGAAGTACAAGAATACCTGCCATTTTTGGTTCCGCTGCTTATACTACAGTTGATTCTCGTTGTAACGGCATTGATCATGATCATCCGCCAACAGCACTTCAAATACCTCAACCGGATAGCGTGGATCATCATTGTAATTATACTCAATATTTTTGGACCGATCCTTTACTTTGTACTGGAGCGTAAATGAGATGGATATACTGAGAATAGAGGGACTAAAGAAGACATTCAATGAGAAGGCGGTCATAGATAATCTGAACCTTGTAGTGCAATCCAACGAAATATACGGATTCATCGGCAGTAACGGTGCAGGTAAGACAACGACGATGAAAATGGTCCTCGGTCTGCTTGCGGCAGATGAAGGTGAGATGTACGTATGCGACGAAAAAGTGCGCTTTGGAGACACGCCGACGAACCGCCACGTCGGTTATCTGCCAGATGTACCGGAGTTCTACACTTATATGAATGCGGCCGAATATCTGAAACTGTGTGCTGATATTACGCAGATGGAGAAGTCTGTGCAGAAGGGACGGATTAATGAATTACTTAAGCTCGTGGGTCTTGAAGGTGAGCGTACTAAAATCAAAAACTATTCAAGGGGGATGAAGCAGCGGCTTGGTATTGCCCAGGCACTTATCCACCGGCCGAAACTATTGATTTGCGATGAGCCGACTAGCGCTCTGGATCCAAAAGGACGCACGGAGATACTTAGAATTTTAAAAGAGATTACCAAAGAGACCACGGTCATATTTTCCACCCACATACTGACCGATGTCGAACGGATTTGCGACAAGGTGGGCATTCTCTATGAAGGAAGAATTGTAAAATCCCTTGATCTGAATCAGGCATCCTTCGGTGAGAAGGGGATTGTTATTGAACTCAGTGAAGATGAATACCAAACATTAGAACCACTACTCGATATCACCCATATAGAAGGCACGGCATACACTATAGCGAACCATAGCCTCGAAGAAATATACAATACACTGCATGCTCATGGAATTTATCCTTCAAAGATTGCAAAAGAGCATAAGTCGCTCGAAGATGTGTACTTGGAGGTGACGTCATGAATCAGGTCTTAGCACTATTCTTTAAAGAACTCGTCGAATCGTGGCGCAATTTCAAACTTGTAGCTTTCCTTGTTGTATTCATCATCATCGGTGTACTTAGCCCTTTTACGGCGCTCATCCTGCCAGATATCCTTGAGCGGGTCATGAAGGATTCAGGCATCATGGCTGAGATTCCCGAACCGACAGCTCTGGATTCCTATACTCAATTCTTCACCAATATGAACCAGCTTGGGCTGGTTGTGTTCATCATTTTATTCGGCAATATCCTCACTCATGAGTTCAGTCGCAATACGCTTTTGAATTTGGTGACCAAAGGCTTGAAGCGGACAAACGTCATTATCGTAAAATCGGCGTTCATGGTGTGCACCTGGACGTTAGGATACGTAGTTAGTGCGCTGGTGACATATGCCTATACAGTGTATTACTGGGATGAGGCGGTCAATCATCTATTCTTATCTTTTGTGATGACGTGGATCTATGGTGTATTCGTCATCAGTCTGCTCATGCTTGCATCGACACTATTCGCGAGTAGTTTCATTGCAGTGCTACTCAGTGTCGTCACTGTCGTCATCGTGATGATGATGGTTGGCATCCATCCCGATTTGGCAAGTTATCTGCCACAATATCTGATCGGCAATAACATTGACCTGCTCGCTGGTAGAATCGGGGCGGAAGATATTTTATGGTCTTCTGTCATCACGGTAATTTTATCGTTGGTCCTCTTTATCGTTGCTTTGCTCAGATTTAAGAAAATGCAGATGACCTGATAACACATATTTAAAAATTACTATAATACAATGACCCCTTTCATTGGCCTATGCCAGACAATGAAAGGGGTCATCTTTTCAGCGGGTATCGGACACTTGGTGTCCGACATCATTCATGGTTGTATATTCAATTTTAATACGGTTCCGATTCGTTACCTTTATCGACTGCTTCTGCTGAAGCTTCCTGCTGGCTCTTAGTGCCTTTTCCATATCTAGACTGCTCTCCGGCCTCACGACCCGGCAACTCTGCTTCTTGCATTTCTTTTGCTTCCTGTGTTTTCTGCTCGATACCTTCTTTGACGCGTCGGCCGTATTCTTCATCAGCCTGACTGAAATGATGGATCATCGCTTCTTGGATGCGTTCGTCACATTGAGAGAGTACATTGGAGAGATTGCTGATTAACTCTTCTCGTTCCCAATCAGCGAGGTTGCGATAGGTCTCACCAGCCTGACCATAGTTGTTCGGACGATCGATCGGTTTGGTCATTGCCGCCGCATTGTATGTCGGCTGGTGCTGAGGTGCTTTCTCCTCTGCTTCCTCGAGTCCGCCAATCATAGACGGTTCGTAGTTGATGCTTGGGTCACCGCTACCTTCTTCTTGTTTACGATGGTCCAGCTGACCACGGTGCTGATTGGTACGCACTTTATTTCTTGGTGCATTAACAGGTACTTGGAGGTAGTTGGCACCGACACGATAGCGCTGGGTATCGGAGTAGGAGAACGTCCGTCCGATCAGCATCTTATCATCGGAGAAGTCCATACCATCAACGAGAACGCCTGTACCGAAAGATGCCTGCTCGATCTGTGCGTGGAAGTCTGTTGGATTCTCATCGAGTACCATGCGGCCGACAGGCAGCCAAGGGAACTGGTCTTCCGGCCAGAGTTTTGTATCATCCAGCGGATCGAAATCGAGTTCTTCATGATAGCCGTCCTCCATGATCTGGACATACAGCTCCCATTCGGGATAGTCTCCACGTTCAATCGCCGCATAGAGATCTTGCGTCGCATGGGCGACATTTTTCGCTTGGATGTACGATGCATCTTCCTGGGTCAGATTGCGGATTCCCTGTTTTGGTTCCCAGTGGTACTTGACGAGTACAGCTTCGCCCTCGTCATTGACCCATTTGTACGTGTTGACGCCGGATCCTTGCATATGCCGGTATGTCGCAGGGATTCCCCATGGAGAGAACAGGAAAGTAATCATATGGGTTGCTTCCGGTGAACGGGAAACAAAGTCGAACATCCGTGTCGGATCTGGAACGTTGGAGACAGGGTCGGCTTTGAAGGCGTGGATCATGTCTGGGAATTTCATGGCATCACGGATGAAAAAGATTTTAAGGTTGTTGCCGACGAGGTCCCAGTTGCCGTCCTGAGTATACATTTTTACAGCAAATCCTCTCGGATCACGTTCTGTTTCCGGTGAATCTTTGGATCCGGCCACAGTAGAGAATCGCACCATAAGCGGCGTCTTCTTGCCTTCACCCGAAAATACTTTGGCGCGTGTATATTTTTCGACTGGCTCGTCACCGACTTTGCCGTACGTTTCGAAATAGCCGAAAGCACCTGTGCCGCGAGCATGCACGACACGCTCTGGTACTTCTTCACGATCAAAGTGTGAAATTTTCTCAAGGAAATGGTAGTTTTCCATTGTGGCCGGTCCGCGGTCCCCGATGGTGCGTAAATTCTGATTATCTGTCACAGGTCTTCCCTGACGGGTTGTCAGTGTATCGCGTTTCACTTCTTTTTCGCGTGGAATCTCGGAATCTTTCTGGTAGTTCTTATCTGCCAAAATCAAAACCTCCTATGAATTAATCGTTTAACCAAATACGTAATGGCACCGAAAACACATCAGTCGGATAGGCTGTAGTTTATAATTCTTCTAATCTGTACACTTTCAAGTATAGATTCTGAAATATCTAAAATCAAATGATACGCAAAATATTAGATGGCTATTAAGGGACTTGGGTATAAGCGTTTGTATTTTTACAAATGTGGTAGAAGAAAAACTATCAAAATTAGAATGAAGGGAGCACATTCCATGAATCATCATATACCCGAGAAAATATTGTCGGATGGGCTACATATACCATCCATAGGATTTGGAACGGCAAAATTGAATGGACACGAAGCTGTTGAGGTAGTGCAAAACGCCATTAGGTCCGGCTACAGGCTGATAGACACGGCTTTCAATTACGATAACGAGGGCGCTGTGGGAGAGGCGATTAGGCGCTCACCGGTATCAAGGTCGGAAATTATGGTCACCTCAAAGCTACCAGGTCGCTACCATTCATATGAAGAGGCAGTTAAGGCAATTCAAGAGTCGCTATTACGTACAGGTCTTGATTATTTTGATTTGTATCTGATCCATTGGCCGAACCCCGAGCAGGATAATTACGTAGAAGCCTGGCAAGCTTTGATCGATGCCAGACGATGGGGATTGGTACGCTCGATTGGCGTATGCAATTTTCTGCCCGAGCATCTCGATAATCTGAAGGAGAAAACCGGGGTACTGCCGACCCTCAACCAAATTGAAATGCATCCTTACTTCATCCAGGAAACCCAGCGCAGTTATCATGACGAGAATGGAATCCTGACGGAAGCGTGGAGCCCATTGGCGCGTGCTCGAGAATTGCAGGATGACCCTGTACTTGCAAAGGTTGCTGAAAAGCATGGGAAATCTACGGCTCAGATTGTCCTGCGTTGGCATTATCAACTGGGAACAATCACTATTCCAAAAGCCTCTTCCCCTGAGCGCCAGATGGAGAATCTTTCGATATTCGACTTTGAACTGGATGATGAAGATATTAATCGTATCTCCAGTTTGACCAAGGAAGACGGAAGGATCGACGATCAGAATCCGGCGACATATGAAGAATTCTAAGTCAGAGACTTAGAATTAAACACTCAATAGAACGGCTGCCCTATCAATCAGGGCAGCCGTTTTATTAGGTGGGGTAAAATACGGGATTTGCATGTAAAAGTTCTAGGAATATACGCGATCGATAGTAGATTTCAGTCGGCGATAAGAGAAGTCTGCAACAGTCTGCTGATCCATCTCCCAGTATTCTTCTCGGAACAGTTCCAGACTTGTCATCCGGTCGTAGCCGATGTTTTTTAGTTCACGTCCAATCTCATCCAATGATGCGACACCCTCATCTGGGAGTAGACGCATGTTATCTTCTAGATTTGAGAGACTTTCATCCGGTGCATCGTTGAACTGCACGATGAACAAGTTTTCTACATTCAACTTACTGATGACTGAGGCAGGACTTCCGCTTTTATGAAAATGAAACACATCGATGGCAAGCCCAATATTATCGCGGTCCACTTGCTCAATGATGTTATTGGCAAGTTCGAGGTTATTTACCGAACTGTCTTCACCGCCGATGAATTCAACTGCCAATTTTATACCGTATTGACTGGCTATGTCGGACATTTCCCTAAGCATCCTGACACTATCATCAATGATGACCTGTTTGGTCGTCTTTTCTTCGAGCATGCTCGGTACGGCAACTACGTATGAAGAGCCAGCAGCCTGTGCAATCTCGCACCATTTTTTCGTGTCTTCCAGCACCTCCTGGCGCTCATTTCCCTGCTTCAAGTTGAAGAATTCGATAGCATTCACTGCGTCCGGTCTGGCGGTGGAATTTTTGAATAGACGCCCCAAGTCTTCCAATGAATGATCTTTCAGAAAAGCTTCCAACTTGTATGTACGCATTTCCAATAGATCAAATCCCGCTTGCTCTGCCACTTTTACGTCTTGCTCTAACGTGCACGGGTCCGTGGTAGAACCATTCAATCCAATTTGCATGATTTTCTCTCCTTTGTTATCCACGATTGTATAAGTACTTGCACCTGCTCTGATTATCTGACACACAGCACATGCAGTGTATCTTTAATGGGAGAAACACATATCACACATTCTACCCACTGCCGAATGTGATAAACACCCCAAATAACCACGAGAAAGACCTTGCGCTTTATTACGGAATTTGAAATAATATCATGTATTGTTTGAAAATTTTTAAAAGGAGGTCTTTTATGCAGGAGAAAGAAAAAACAGGGATGTTCAATCGATTTCTGAATGTCATTGAACGTCTCGGTAATAAGTTGCCGGACCCGATTGTTTTGTTCATCATACTGATGCTTGCGATACTGGTCGCTTCGTTTTTTGCAGGAATGGCAGGCCTTGAAGCGGAGAATCCGGCGGACGGCGAGACAATCCAGGCTGTCAATCTCCTGTCTGGCAGTGGGATGGTACAAATATTGACTGAGGCCATTAACAATTTCAGTGCGTTTCCACCGCTTGGTATGGTGCTCGTTGTCATGATTGGCATCGGACTGTCTGAAAAGTCTGGGTATTTCGAGACTGCCATGAGGCGGGCAATTGAAGTATCTCCCCAAAAGCTTATGTTGCCGGCCATCATACTCGTCGGTATCATCGGCAACGTGGCAGGGGACGCGGGCCCAATCATCCTGCCGCCGATCGCTGCAATGGTGGTCATGCGCCTCGGCTATCATCCATTCGTCGGTCTGGTTATGGCCTATGCCGCGTCATTAGGTGCATTTTCAGCGAATGTCATCCCAGGGATGTCTGAAGCGCTGGCTATGGCGTTCACTGTACCAGCAGCACAGATTCTCAACCCGGAGTATACCGGTAACTTGCTGATGAACTACTATTTTACAGCTGTAGCGACACTCTTTTTGCTCATCATCATCTTTTATGTGACGAAGAAGATTACGATTCCGCGTCTTGGTACGTATGAGGGGCAGGAGATGGCGAACAATGAACCGTTAAAACCAAAAGAAGTGACTGCGCTCAGATGGGCCAACGTTTCAGTGGTTTTGACAGCCGTCTTTTTCATGGTCTTCGTAATTCCCGAGGATGGTATCCTGCGTAATCCGGAAACAGGCTCAATTGTGCAGGAATCGCCGTTCATGGACTCGATTGTATTTATTCTGACGATCCTGTTCTTTGTTCCCGGCTTAGTCTATGGACTTGTGGCTGGTACACTGCGTACATCGAAAGATTTCGGGCGTATGCTGAGTGATGCCATGGGGACGATGGGAAGTTATATTGTATTGGTGTTCTTCGCGGCACAGATGCTTGCTTATTTCAACTGGAGCAATCTCGGCCCGATCATCGCCATCAAAGGGGCTAACTTGCTCGAAACGATGAATGTTTCTGGCATTCCGTTGTTCATCGGTTTCATCATTCTGGCAGGACTGATCAATATGATGATCGGCAGTGCTTCGGCAAAGTGGGCGATTCTGGCACCAGTATTTGTACCGATGTTCATGTTGCTCGGATATGATCCGGCGCTTACACAGTTGCTCTATCGTATCGGTGATTCCTTCTCGAATCCAGTGACTCCGATGTTGCCATATTTGCCACTGTTGCTGGCGTTTGCCCAGAAATACGATAAAAATGCAGGGCTTGGGACGCTTATAGCTGCCTTGCTTCCATACGCCATCGTTCTGTTTTTCGCTTGGACGCTTCTACTCATTGTATGGTACCTGCTCGGGATACCGTTAGGTGTCGATGGTCCGATCTATCTGCCTGAATCTTAAACTAAAATTATGTGAGGAGTGGAAAAATGAATGTAGATCAGCAAATTGAAGGTGTAATGGAAGAAGTGATTTCCTGGCGCCGTACCATGCACCGTCATCCGGAGATTTCGTTTGAGGAGCACTGGACGAGCAACTATATCGCACAAGAGCTTGGGAAGATCGGTAATATTGAAATTTCAAGACCAACAGAAACAAGTGTGCTCGGTATCGTGAAAGGCGCCACCCCCGGTCTTAAGGTCGGTTTACGTGCCGACATCGATGCGCTCCAGATTAATGAAGAACGGGACGATATTGATTTCATCTCAGAAAATGAAGGTGCGATGCATGCGTGCGGTCATGATGGTCATGCGGCAATACTGCTTGGAGCAGCGAAAGTGCTCGTTGAAAATATCGATGCTCTCCATGGGGAAGTGTATCTGATTTTCCAACATGCAGAAGAAGTGCCGCCAGGCGGAGCAGCTGAAATGGTTGCGACAGGTTTATTCGACGACCTCGATTTCATTTATGGACAGCACCTCTTTACACCCATTGCGACGGGTCAAATCGGTATTAAAAGTGGATCGATCACTTCGAACTCGGATAGCTTCGATCTTAGGATCCAAGGCAGCGGGGGACATGCCTCCCAACCGGAGAATGCCATTGATCCGATTACCATCGGTGGTCAGATTCTAAACCAGTTCCAGACGATTGTTTCGCGGATCACGTCACCGCTCGATTCTGTTGTCATCTCGACGACAAAATTCCATGCCGGCAGTGCAAAAAACATCATACCGGATACAGCGATGCTCGAAGGCAGTGTCCGAACACTAAGTGATGAGACAAGAGCTGTGGTTGCTGAAAGGATGGAGAAAGCAGTGGAAAGTATTTGTGCCATGTATGGTGCGACCTATGACTTCTCATTCAATATTGGTTATTCGGCAGTCGTCAATGATTCACTAACGACAGACAAGGTGAAGGAAATTGCTGAACAAAAATTCGGAGACAAAGTGTTTGAATTTCCACTTGCTATGGGTGGTGAGGACTTTTCTGCATTCTCCAGAATCATACCTGCAACTTATGCATGGATCGGTGCTGGCAATAAGGAGAAAGATATGGAGTACCCGCATCACCATCCAAAATTCGGCATTGATGAAGCGGGGTTCATCGATGGTGTCAAAATGATGGTGTATACTGCACTTGAAATGTCGAAAGAATAGTATATGAAGAAGGCTGATTTGCGAATGTGTACCATTCGCAAATCAGGCTTCTATTTTTGGATCATGTAGCGGTTGGTGATTGGCCTATTTGGACGTCTGTCTTCTCGGGAAACCAATCAGTATCGCGATGATTCCACAGATGAGCAGTGTGACGGGATAGATAGAGTAAGGAATGATAGCCACAGGTGATATGGCAGCGAGACCGGCTGCAGCAAGCATCTGGCCACCATAGGGAATAAGACCTTGGAAAGCGGCGGCGAATATATCAAGCAAGCTCGCGGATTTCCTACGATCGACACCGTATTCATCGGCGATGTCTTTCGCTAGCGGTCCGGTAATGATGATGGATATCGTATTGTTGGCTGTACTCAAATCTGTTGCACTGACGAGTGCGGCGATACCAAACTCGGCACCTTTCTTGGAACGAATTCTACTCGTAATGAAATGCAGCAAGTAATCGATGCCACCGTAGTGTTCTATCAACGCAATCAATCCACCAATCAGTACTGCGATGATGGCGATATTCTGCATATTACCGATGCCTTCGCCAGCAGCTGCGACGAGAGAAGTGAAAGTATACGATCCATCAAACAGGCCGATGAGCCCGGCGAAAACGGTGCCTCCAATCAGAACAATGAGAACGTTGACACCCATCAATGCGATGGCCAAAACAGCAAGGTAGGGCAGTACTTTGATGAGATTGAATTCTAGGTCAGTTGGCGGTGTAGTAGATTGCCCTGAAGTAATGAACCACAGAATGACAATCGTCACAAGCGCACCTGGCAAAACAATGAAGAAGTTCGTTTTAAACTTGTCGACCATTCTGACTTCTTGAGATTGTGTGGAGACGATGGTGGTATCTGAGATGACTGACAAGTTGTCACCAAACATCGCACCGCCGATGACCGTCGCGATGGCCAATGCGAGCGGCAATTCGGTTTGCTCGGCTATACCAATGGCGATGGGCACCAAAGCGACGACTGTCCCTGTGGACGTTCCCATGGATATGGATATAAAGCAGCAGATGATGAACAATCCGACGAGTAGCAGGTTGCTCGGCAACAGTGACAAACCAAGGTTGACAGTCGATTCGACCGCTCCCATATTCTCAGCGACTTGTGAGAATGCTCCGGCGAGCAAGAAGATGAGCACCATCAGCATAATATTCTCGCGTCCTGCGCCTTTAGTGAGTATGGAAATTTTTTCGTTCAAGCGCTCTTTCGGTTTCAGCACCATCGCGACGATGATGGAGATGAAGAGTGCCACAGTGATCGGCATGGCACTGAAGTCTTGAGCGGCGATACCGGTCCCAATAAATAGGGCAACGAAGACGAGTAGGGGGAATAGAGCAAGTGCACTGCCCCGATTGATGTTTTTCATGAGTTATGCCTCCAACGAATGTATCCAGAGAAATAAAAAAGCCCACTTCATAAAGAAGAGGGCAGCAATCCATCTCTTCTTATCTTTCAAGCACTAGGCTTCTGGAATTGGCACGGGGCTCATAGAGCTGCTGCCGAGGCTTCGAAGGGCCAGTCCCTCCACCTCTCTGGATAAGAATCATTCAATTTAAATTTAAAACAAACTTTACCGCCTTTATGCGCTTATGTCAATGAGAAATAAAGAGCCTTCATAATATTAAAATTGTGTAATTATTCAATCTTTTAAAACATGCAATCTTCCTATATAATTGAAAAGCAAAATAGAACGATGGAAGGGAGCATTATCATGGAATATGCACCACAGCTGAATCTGGGTCCAAGCGACGCTCATAAGCATGTCGAAGTATTTTTAAACACAGCATGCCCATACTGTGTCAATTTCTTTCTGGCAGCCCATGAAACACTTATGCCGCGAGTCGAAGCGGGGGACATCAGATACACCATCAAACACTACGATAAGCCTAAAGTCAGACTGCTTCATGGCACAATCGCAAATCTCTATATCGACTACAACCAGCCGGAACAGGCATATATGCTTCTGCATACCCTTTTCAAAACGCAACAAGAATGGCGTACATTGAGTAGCAGTGAAATTGAAAAGATGATGGAGCAGGAGTACGGGTGCAGTGAGCAGCGCAGCACAATGAACCTGAGTTTGGACATCACAAAGGAAGCATTGGAGCGTTCTGTCACAGTGGTTCCCACCGTTTTCATCAACGGTGAAAAGTTCAGCTTTGAGAGCCAGGCTCCAGTTCACGATATCGCAGAAGCGTTGGATAAAGCAATTGACTGAAATTCAATTCATTTACATACGGAGTACATATTTCTAGCATCTTCGGGTAAATTCCTATAAGAATCTACCGTTCTACCGGTACATACAGAAGAAACCTACAGAGGAGATGTTGGATGATGGCTACAGCGATTGAAATGATAGAAAAATTCCAGCAGACTTTTGCGACCCAGTACGGGTTGACGTTCTTCCTCACTGATGGCAGGGGAGAAATTGTTACCTCTATCGAAGGGGACAACAGTCTGTGCCGAGCGATGCTGGATCGAGAAGAACTTTTAATAGAGATTTCAAATATATTAAAGAACGATGAAAGAATAAATAGACCACTCATCTGTGAGGTGGGTTCGGGTATACACATCATGGTATCCCCTGTTGCTGAAGGAGACGGCGTCCAGTACTATCTGTGGGCAGGGGTGCTTGTGGAAGCGGGCATGGAGCATCAGTGTCAGCCGGAGGAAAGCGATACGGTGCCTGTTCTGCATGAGGCAGATCGCGAGGAGTGGCTTGATCTTGTCGATAGGATGGCGGAGCTGGCTTCGCTTTGCCTGCGCCATGAAGTGGAGGATCCTCTATCCGGTTTCTGTATAGAGAGATTCAGAAAATACATACACGAAAATAAAGATGCCAGTGTAGAAATGTTTTCTCAGATGACTGGGAAAGATGGAGAAATTGACTTTATGGGAATTGCTGAGCAGACTGCTGAGGATACCTATACAGTATCGAAAGTAATCGGCGAAGGCGCAGAAGTGCTTAAGGACCAGTGCTTTCTAATTGGTGAAGGGTTTCTTGGCAGGGCGGCATTGATGGAGGAGCGCTCCTATTGGGAGGACATCGGTGAAGACAGACGTGCAAGGTTCTTTTCTTCAATGGAAAGACCGCCCCAATTCCTGTTCATAGATGTAGTGAAGATGGGTGACGGGTCTGTATCTGTCATATTTGGAGGCAGTTTGACGAAAAAGAAAGCCAGTCACGCTACTAAAATCCTCATGCAGATGGTTGCGACTCTTGTCGAATCGAGCCTACTCGTTGAGGGGTTGCGTCAGGAAAATAAACAGCAGCTTTCTCGTCTGACCTCACTTGTAGAACTGAGTAGCCTGATGGCCTCGACGCCGGATTCAAGAAGAATGGTGCTCATTCTTCTTGATATCAGCATCAATCTTGTAGAAGGACCATTTTCACTCGTTCTGATCAAGGATGAGAAAGATGGTAAAGGAAGGCTTTTCACTCGCGGCAACTATGTTGGAGATGTCGATGCATATGTCGGATCCATCATGGAACGGACGGACCGGCTCTCGCGTATGTCTGAAAGCAGGAATGAGCCTCACATAGAAGTACTGCCCAGCGGTGAAAGAGTGATAGAATGCCCGCTGTTATACGGGATCGAGCTGATGGGAATCCTTTCAGTCGGCATCAGTAACGTAAGGGAAGCCGAACTCAGGGAACACATCGCCTTTTTACAGACACTCTCGATCATCGGTGGTGTCTCCTTGCAGCTTGCCGGACACAAGGAGGCTTCGATAGTCGAGGAGAAGACTGAGGCCCTGCATCTGGCGGTTGCGGAATTGGATCAGAATTCGTACGACAAATCCAAAGAGGCAGCAGAATTGGCAGCAATTATTACGACCCGACTTGAAGTCCCTCAAAACACTGCGCGTTCCATTGTTTGGGCCTGCCAGCTATCTTACTATTCCCATGCGTTTATCAGCAGAATGTTTCCTGAGCAGGATATTGCTGGAATAATGGAAGCTGGAAACCTGTGTGCCAAAAGAGAATCTCTCGGCAAAGAACATCAACATGGTGTTGCAGGCTATATATATGCGCTTTGTACCGCAGATAGCACTGATAATATGGAGCATCTGGAATGTGTAGATGAACAGGTACTCCAGGTGTTCCTATCACTGACCCGAAGCGTTTATGTCAGTGAGATTACCTTCGACATACCAAAGAAGAATAAGGTAGATGAGGGAGTGGCGATTGCGGACGTCGTCAGTGGACTCGATCATCTGTCGCCAAGAGAGCAGGAAGTATTGACCCTTCTATCAAAAGGCAAGAATAACCAAGAGATTGCCGAGACACTCTATATCAGTACGCACACGGTAAAGAACCATGTGACTAAGATCTTCCATAAGCTAGACGTGTCAGATAGAGTAAGTGCTATTTCAAAAGTTTATAGTCAACTCCATAAATAGTACCGGAAAGGGTATAGGAAGATGCGGCTAATTTCAGCCGATTATCATTCCCTATGCTACTGTCGGTATACCGTAAATGGGAATGAAAGCGGATTTATTTATTTTACCGGCCGCGCTATGATGGAAAGGTAGTAGAAGTTGCTAGCGTCAAAAAAGATGGCAGCCGACTGGATTTTTAAGGTGGATTGCCGAAGTAAGGTAAGGAGAGGAAGGAATGAGTAATAGGACTTGCCTGCCGTTGCAGATGGAATGCATCATCCTGTTTCAATCCGACCCGCAATCGTCCCATTCGTTGGAAGAGCTCTCAAATAGACTGGATAGGACAGTCGAAGATCTTCGGATCGTTACGGAACTTCTAATGAAGCAAGGCATCATCGAACAGGTTCAGTTATCAGGAGAAAAAAGATACAGATACCACGAACCTGAAACCGCTTCGGGATTTGAAATGCGTCCATAATGGAATATGTTTGTGGGACTGATGGAGAATGGGGAATCATTCTCCATTTTTTTGTGGGCACTAGGAGCAGGGTAGGATGCCGTTCCCAATCATATAAGAACAGCGTCCCATTAAAGCGTTTTTCAACACAATGGGAGTCGTGGGGGATGGCTCGAAATGATTTCCGAGTGCATAATTCATGGTGTAATCACACAGCAAATCCAAAGTTCACAGGGAGGAACCACTCGATTGAAACTGATCAATATGACAACGGATAAAGTACTGGTCCAAGATCTCAGACAAGCCCATAGCTTCTGGTCAAGATTCAAAGGACTCATGTTCCAGCGCTCGATGCCGAGTGACAGTGCTTTGCACATATATCCGTGCCGGTCGATTCACACATTCTTCATGAATTTCGACATCGATGTCATTTACCTCAATGAAGAAAATAAAGTGGTCGGTATTGAGACGAATCTGGTTCCGGGGAAAATTGGATGGAGATACAAAGAAGCCCGTTCAGTCGTAGAGTTACCGTCAGGCAAAATCTACGACATTTCCACAGGTGATACTCTGGCATTTGTTGAATGACCCCTTGCACTATAACTTAGCGCCAACTACTACATAAATGGAGGTAAATACACATGATGGAATTTTTTAAAGGTTTGGTAATGGAAGAAGAAGGACAGGGCATGACGGAATATGGTCTGATTCTGGGATTGCTCGTTGCTGCGGTAGTTATTGCTTTCGGTCTGCTGACAGATCAATTCGACGGTATTATGACTAGCCTTGGCAATGCGATTTCAAGCGCTGTTGGCGGAAGTACAGAGTAAAAAGCTGAACGTATTTAGTTATAATAATTATAGTTTTGATTGATACACCCACAGACCCATTCTCAAAGTTTGGGTCTTTTTTATATAAATAGTAGTGAAAGGAGAAGGTTGATGCTAACCAATGTTATTTTACTAATCATACTTCTTGTCTGTACAATAACGGATATCCGCAAACGAAAAATCTACAACAAGGTAGTCTTTCCATCACTTGCTGTAGCATTTGCTGTCGGTATCATCTCCGATGGATTGAGTGGTTTTGGTGCCTCTACGGTTGGCTTTCTCGTTGGTTTTTTGTTGTTACTTATTCCGTATATCTTTGGCGGAATGGGGGCAGGGGACGTGAAGCTCATGGCTTTGATTGGCGCATTGAAAGGCTATGAATTTGTGATTGAATCCTTTATATATACAGCCTTGATTGGAGGTCTGTTGGCAGTGGGGGTCATTATTGTGCGTGGTGGCTTCAAAAGATCTCTTGGTGTCGGTATGCCCTATGGTGTGGCGATCGCCGGTGGTGCTGTTATGGCATTAGTGATGGATGTGACATTCCTATGATTAGAAGGGAAGATGGACAGTCACTTGTGGAATTCGCGATACTTGTGCCTCTGATTTTCGCTCTGATGATCGGGATAGTAGACTTCGGGCGTGTCATTCACTCCCAACTCCAACTTGAGCTTGTAACACAGGATGCTGCACGTATGGCGGGTCTAGGAGAATCTGATGAGATGGTGAAGTCCTATGCCATCGATAATTTCGTCACTGGTGATGCTTCACAGCTTAGTGTCAATGTTTCCCCAAGTGGTGAAAAGAATTCCGGCACATACGTTACGGTGGAAATGACCTACCCGGAAAGTATATTCAATATGTTTGGTAACTATTCAATTCCGTTTACAGTGAAGACGAGCTCGACAACGAGGGTGGAGTGATCCGATGCGCAAATTATTACATAACGAGTCGGGCAACATGTACCTGCTTATGGCTGTGGCCATGTTTTTGGCAATCGGCATTCTTGGATTGGTCATTGATGGCGGACAGCTCTATATGACTAAAAGTCATCTTCAGAAAACAGCAAATGCAGCAGCGCTATCAGGAGCGCAGGAATTACCGAACTCCAAGGAGAAGGTGGATGAAGTGGTTGGGCAGATCCTTAATCATCATAATGAATCGAGCAGCTTACTTTTCTCTAATGCAGAATCTGACAAGCTCCTCCATGTCGGTGTTGGCAGAGAAGTGCCTTTGTTCTTTTCCTCATTATTCGGCATAGAGAGTGTCATGCTCAGTGCCGATGCGAAAGTTTCGTTGTTTTCCATGACTTCAGGAATAGGTACTGTTCCTCTGGGGATGGATGAATCGATGGATCTTGTATATGGTCAAACGTACACATTGAAAGTGGATGCTGGCGATTCAGAAAATGGAAACTTTGGCATCTTGGCCTTAGATGGTCCAGGGGCGAGATCTTACAGAGAATCTTTAAAATATGGATTTGATGAAGAGTTGAAAGTTGGCGACATCGTTAATACCCAGACGGGGAATATTGCAGGTGCAACTCGCGAAGGAATCAACTACAGGATTTCTGCTTGTCCCGAGGGGAATGCTCAGGCGAGAGACTGTGCAAGAATAATGCTGATTCCCGTCTATAAGCCGCATAACGTCGGCAGTAAACTAGAAAGCGTAGAGATCACTGGATTTGCATACTTCTATTTGGCTGATCCGATGAGTAGCAAGGATGATTCAATTAAAGGTATTTTCATCAAAAGAGCTGGTTCTGGAGAATCCGATGGAGATGCTCCGCTTGATCGCGGTGCGTATACGATTAAACTGACACGGTAGGTGGAATAGATGAGACCGAAAAAGATACTGTTGCTGGCGATTTTATCAGGTCTGCTGACAACAGGTGTATTCTATGTATTCATGCAGCAAAATACTGCAGCGGAAGTGGAGCAGCCGGTGATGGTGCAAGTTGTGTCTGCAGCGGTGGACATTGGAGAAAATGTGCAGCTCACTGAGGAGAATCTACAAATGATCGAGATGCGCGAGTCTGAAGTACATCCGGCAGCATTAAAGGATAAAGATGATGTGATCGGAGAGTATACTTCAACTGAGCTTGTTACAGGGGAAGTGTTGCTCGGTCACCATATCGAGCAGAGTGAAAAAGCGGATATCATTTCTAAGAAAGTGTCGGACGGCAAGAGGGCGGTATCAATCAGCGTAGATTACGTCAAATCCGTCTCCAACATGGTTGAACCAGAAGACAAGGTCGACATTATACTAATGCCGGTTTCTGAAGGAGAAGAAGCAGAACCCACTGAAGTATTGTTTGAAGACATTAAAGTGCTGGCAGTCGGTCAACGTATGGAGGAAAAGGTAGAGGGAGAAGCGGCAAGCGAGTATGTGGCTGTGACGCTTGAAATGGATCAGGAGTCGGCAGTAGAAGTAATAGACGCGAGTAACCGTGGTAGTCTGCAGTTGATTGTAACAAGTCGGTTGAAAACAGACGGTGCAGGAAACAAGACGGTTTCCGAAAATGCAGCCGAAGATTCTGAGCAATCAAGAGAAGAAACCGGTGAAGAATCAGAAGATAGCACATCCTCGGATATCATTGTTTTACCTGAACGTGCGCTTGTCAGAAATGGTCCCTCTCTTGAAGCACATGTTCTGACGGTCGCTGAAGTCGGGGATAAGCTGGTCGCGAAGAATGAAGAACGGGCGGATGAAGATGGTCGAATTTGGATGCATGTTGAAATGAAATCCGGTCAACAGGGTTGGATCAGCAGCCGAATCATTAAACTGGATAACGAATGATGGAAGAAAGGTGTGGTGGCAATGGCCGCTGAAATCATACTGGTAACAAGCGCCGTAGGTGGTGCCGGTAAAACAGTCGTAGCAACAAACTTGGGTATGGCATTTCAGACAGAGGGGAGGCGTACCATACTGGTCGATGGTGATTTGCAGTTTGGAGATATGGCCCTTGCTCTCGATCTGACACCTGGTCTCAGCATCAAGGAAGTGGTTGAACGCAATGATTTTGCGAACATCCACGCATTCTGTACGAGGCATTCCTCCGGCCTCCGCCTGCTCCCTGCGCCAACGCGTCCTGAGTTTGCAGATCTGGTCGACGCGGAAGATCTGGCTTCTGCCGTCACTAACCTGAAGGCGCAGGCTGAGGTCATCATTGTCGAAACGCATCATGGTCTGACCGAACAGAATATGGTTCTGATGGATCTGGCAGATCAAATTATCGTTGTTACGACACCGGGCATGGCTGCGCTGAAAAATACGCGACTCATGATAGAGACGCTCGCAGCGCTTGGACATGAAAATAAGACGAAGTTGATTGTCAACAAGCATTCAGTCCCTACGCTGATGGAAACAAAAAAAGTGCATGATCTTCTGAATATCGCTCAGGAGAACCTCTATCTGTTGCCATATGCATTGAAGGACATTTCCTATTCACTCGACCGCGGTATACCTGTAGTCACCGGTAGCCCGAAACACAAGTTTTCAAAGAAATTGAAGAAAATGGCGCAGCAAATTCTGAACCAGAGCAATAGGCAGGTGATCGAAGCATGAGTCTTTTGGCAAGGTTGCAGACGAAAGGTGAAAAAGCAGATGCTGTCATAGTACCTGAAGTAGCGTCTATAGTGGATAAGATTGGAACGCCCTTAAAGCAAGGTACACCGGAAAAATCACCCCCAAAACCCATCGAAGCACCGGATAGTGAATACATTGAACTGAAGAATCTGACGCTTAAACATATCCTTAAGGAACGTAAAAATGAGGACATCGAAAATATTGTCGTTGATATGGACGATATCATCCAGGATATTCTTCAGGAAAATGATCACATCCAGGATATCGGCAATATAGAGAAGTTGAAAGTGGAATTGAAGAATGATTTGACAGGCTATGGGCCGATCAATCCATTGCTCCTCGATGATGAGGTGTCCGAGGTGATGGTCAATGGTCCGAAAATGGTCTATGCAGAGCGTAATGGGAAACTCTCTTTGACAAATGTTACTTTCAGAGATGATGACCACGTCATGGCTGTACTCGAAAAAATTCTGTCACCACTTGGCAGAAGGGTGGATGAAAGCAGTCCGATGGTGGATGCACGTCTCAAGGATGGCTCCCGTGTCAACGCCATCATTCCACCACTTGCGCTTGCGGGTCCAACAATCACAATCCGTAAGTTCTCAAAAGATCCGTTCACGATACACGACCTGATACGATTTGGGACATTGACCGAAGAGATGGCTGCATTCATCAAGGCATGCGTTGAGGCGAAACTGAACATTTTCGTCAGTGGTGGCACAGGCTCAGGGAAGACCACGACATTGAACGTGCTGTCTTCGTTCATTTCAAACAAGGATCGGATTGTCACCATTGAAGACGCAGCGGAACTGCAACTCGGCCAGGAGCATGTCGTGTCCTTGGAAACGCGACCAGCAAACATCGAAGGTAAAGGTGCTGTAACCATCAGGGATCTTGTAAAGAACTCACTGCGCATGCGTCCTGACCGCATTGTTATCGGTGAGGTGCGCAGCGGCGAAGCCCTGGATATGCTTCAGGCGATGAACACCGGTCACGACGGTTCGCTTGCTACCGGCCACTCGAACAGCCCGCGTGACATGGTATCCCGTCTTGAAACCATGGTACTGATGGCAGGGATGGATCTGCCCATCAAAGCGATCCGTGAGCAAGTTGCTGGTGCACTACATCTTATCATCCAACAGACAAGACTCAGTGATGGAACACGGAGAATCACCAATATTACGGAAGTCCAGGGTATGGAAGGCGATATTATCGTCCTTCAGGACATTTTCGTGTTCAAACAGAACGGCGTGGATGAAAATGGCAAAATCATTGGCAAGTTGGTACCGACAGGCATCCGTCCGCAATTCTACGAAATCATGGAGCGGGAAGGCATCGATCTGCCAGCCTCTCTGTTTGTAGAAAAGGAGTGATCAGATGAAGGTTCTTGTGATTACCGGTAGTTTTATTACGATTTTCCTGCTGCTCCTATTCATTTCGTCTGCACGAAGTACTCAAACCGAGCATCCAAAAGCATCTTTTTCCATAAAAGGAAGTCTGAAGAACACCAACGCTGCCCTTAAGCATCTGCTTGTCAGGAGGAGCAAGAAGAGCAGGAAACGTGAGATGCTCGAGAGCGAACTGGCAGCTGCAGGTCTCATGATGAAAGCGGAGGAGTTCGTCGCTTTTCGTTTGATGGCATTTATTATCGCCGGGGGGATAGTACATATTTTGATCAACAACTTTGTTCTTTCGCTCCTCAGCGCCATTTTTGGCTATATCCTACCTTCCATTCTAGTAAAACGTAAGAAAAGTAGGCGTATAAAAGCATTTAACGAGGCACTGCCGGGAATGATCACCTCCATCAGTGGATCGCTCCGTGCGGGCTTCAGTCTACTCCAATCGCTTCAGATGGTAGAGGAGGAATCCTATTCCCCTATGAAAGAGGAAGTACAGGATGTGCTGAAGGCGCTGCAGTATGGTACACGCCTTGAGGATGCGTTGATCGATTGGAAAAAACGTATGCCGAGCCCCGAGCTCGATATGCTTGTAGAATCCATACTGATCCAACGGGAAGTCGGGGGCAATCTGGTATATCTTCTGGATAAGATCCTTGAAACAATACGGGAGCGGACACGGCTGAAAAACCAGATCCGTACACTGACTGCCCAAGGCAAGCTCTCCGGTTTGATTATCGGACTCCTGCCCATCGGTGTAGGAACATTGATCTACGTCATCAATCCTGAGTACATGGGTTTGCTGTTTACAGAATCAATAGGGCGCATGCTTTTGATTGGAGCAGCAGTCTCCCAAGTCATCGGCTTTATATTTATCCGTAAAATGACAATAATTGAGGTGTAGCTATGCTGTTTCTTACATTCAGCTTTTTTTTATCCATGACGCTTTTCATCTATGCTACGCTTGCTATTCCTGCTTATAGGAACCGGTCAATACCGGCGCGGATTGGACTCTATTTCCCAAACGGCCAACAGACGATCGAGATAGAGACGGATGAAGCAGGGTCTTTTAAGGAGCGTATGATTAAGCCGTTTTGGAAGCGGCTAAAAAAGAAATCCCAGCGTCGACTGGATAAAGAGAAGGTCGACAAGATTGAGAACCGCCTCCTGCAGGCAGGCATGTCGCTTAGCCCCATCGAATTCAAAATGATCCAGTGGATGTTAGCGGGGTTTCTGATGGTAATCGCCACCCTATCGCTGTATTTCATGCATCTTTCCGTTCTGCACGGCCTTCTGCTTTTCATAACTGCTCTTGGGACGGGCATCACTCTGCCTCGACTGTACATGAATATGAAGGTGAAAAAGCGCCAGGCGCAAGCACTGAAGGAGATGCCAGATTTCCTTGATCTATTGACTATTAGCCTTGAGGCAGGGCTTGGATTCGATGCCGCTCTCAGCAAGGTGATTTCAAAGAAGCCAGGTGAACTCTCGGACGAATTCAAGTCGGTGGTCGAAGAGGTGCGTCTCGGTAGAACACGAAAAGAGGCGCTGACCGCAATGGTCGAGCGCCTGCCTATCGAGGAACTTAAGAGCCTGGTATTCAGTATCATACAGGCTGAGAAGCTCGGCATTGGTATGGTGACGGTGCTCCGTGTACAGACAGGGGAGATCCGTGAACTGAGAAAGCAACGTGCTGAGGAGAAGGCGATGAAGGCACCGATCAAAATACTGTTTCCGATGGTATTCTTCATTTTTCCGACACTCTTCATCATCCTTCTGAGTCCCGCCATCATGCAGTTCATGGCAACCATGAAGGAGATGTAGTCCCTAATGCATCTCCTTCATGAGTGCTTTGTTCTTCTCCTTAAAGACATCATTGTGTGAAGAAACCATTCCTTCTGCGGGTGCATCGGATTGCAGGTGAGTTTTAACATGGTTCGCAGCCTGGGCAGCTTCTGGGAAACATCCCGCAATCAGATGAATTTTTCCTTCGTGGGTCGTCTGATCGCCACAGGCGAAAATGCCTGGAACCGGCGTCTTCGCTGTCTCAGTCGTTTCGATCATATAGTATTCGTTGTAATTGAAATTGCCTTCCAGTGTATCAAGGAACTTGCAGTTGGATTCATAGCCGTGGCTAATCAGGACATCATCGACTTTGATCCGGCGACCATCACTCAAGTTGACAGATGCGATTTCGTCACCATCTTCGTTCGGCAACAGTGCATCAATCTCGCACTGGCCACACATGTATATGTTCTCTTTTCTATGAAGGGCTGCGATCATTGCTTCGTGGCCCTTCATTTCTTCGCTTCGATAGACCATTGTGACGGATGCGGCAATATCACTGAGTGCATCTGCCCAGTCGATGGCTGTGTTGCCAGCGCCTGAAATGAGGACATGCTGATCTTTGAAACGGCTGATGCGCTTGACTGTGTAGTGGAGATTTGTCATTTCGAACGCATCCGCACCTTCTATCTTCAAACGGTTGGGCGTGAAGATGCCACGGCCGGACGCGATGATGATCGTCCGACTGTGGAATGAGCCTCTGTCCGTGACAGTTTCGAAATGGTCGTCATGCTGGATGATTGATTCGCATGTCGTCGATAAGTGAACATCAGGATTAAACGTCTGTGCCTGTTGGATCATCTGCTGTTTGATGTCTTCTGCCGGCGCCGGTGCGATGCCGCCGATATCCCAGACAATCTTTTCAGGGTATATATTCAGTTTTCCACCAAGTTCCGAGTGATGATCGATCAGCTGGACGCTCAATCCACGTAGGCCAGCATAAAAACTCGCATAGAGTCCGGCAGGTCCGCCACCGATGATGAGGGTATCTGAAATATTCATAATCATTCCTCTTTTCTGTTGAAATCTCTTTCATTGTACTATATTATATAGTCAATGAGAATGATTATCAATATCTGAGTATTCAAAACTATAAATGGTAAGAGGGTAGGTTGAGGAAATGAGAAGGTTGTTTGGTATATTTGCTTTTGTAATGGTATTGCTACTTGCTGCGTGCGGTAACTCCGAGGAGGCAGAAGAATCTGTCGAAGGATCAGATGATACCGCTGAAACTTCCGAAGAATCATCGGAGGCGTCAGATGGCATGGTGATGTATACGACGGACGATGGTGAGGAGATAGAGATTCCCGAAGATCCACAGCGTATCGTTATTTTGGGAATGAGCTATTTTGGGAATTTGATGCAACTCGATGCCAATGTTGTCGGTGTCCATGCAAGAGTAACAGAGAGTGATGTTCTAAGGCCTTATACAGAAGATCTCGAACTGGTAGAAGACGGAAACATTGAACAAGTTATGAATCTTGATCCAGATTTGATTATCACCTTTAATTCTGACGAGAATTTAGATAAACTGAAGGCAGTCGCACCAACAGTGCCTATAGACTACGTCAAGTGGAACTATTTGGATATCCATAGGGAACTTGGCAAGATTACAGGCAATGAAGAGGCAGCTGAAGAATGGATTGCTGGTTGGGAATCTGAACTTGAGACAGACAGAGAAGCGGTACAGGACGCCATCGGTGAAGATGCTACGGCAACCGTCCTTGAAGAGTTCTCCAAGGATATCTACGTATACGGAACAAACTGGGGACGCGGTACGGAAATCATCTACCAAGGTCTCGGAGTGGAAGTACCAGAAGCTGTCCAAGATGAAGTCGTGGAAACAGGCTGGAAGAAGATTTCAGCTGAAGAAATAGAGAAGTATACGGGTGACTATATGTTTGTCGGCAGTGGCAACTCAGGGGCTGACAATGCATACAAGGACACTGAAGTCTGGAACAATCTTGAACCAGTCAAAAACGGTCGGGTCACCGAATTCGATTCTGAAACTTTCTACTACAACGATCCATATTCACTGGAGCACCAAAAAGGAATCATTGTAGAAGCGTTGACGAAATAATATTGGGCAGGTGTCATGCATGACGAGTGTAATGTTGAAAGATGTCAAAGTGGAACTGAACGAACGTACCATATTGAAACACACGAACATGGAGCTGATGGAAGGGAAAGTAACAACAATCATCGGTCCCAATGGCTGTGGCAAGTCGACTATGCTGAAGACAATCTCAAGAATCATCTCCGCGAAGGAGGGGGGTGTCTATATCAATGATATGGACATCCGACAGATGAAATCTAAAGACGTAGCCAAGAAAATCAGTATACTTTCCCAAAAGAACCGTCTGCAGTACGATGTGAAAGTACGCGACCTGGTCGGTTTCAGCCGTTATCCACATTTGAAACGTTTCCAGAGTCTGAAGCCGGACGACTATAAAATCATCGACTGGGCGCTCAAGGAAACGGGCGCTGACGAATTCAGCGAACGGATGATGAGTGAGCTTTCGGGGGGGCAAGCCCAGCGTGTATGGATTAGCCTGCTACTGGCACAAGGTGCAGATGTACTGCTGCTTGACGAACCGACGACGTATCTCGATATCCACCACCAGCTTGAGACATTGAACATTGTCAGACGACTGAATGAGCAGACCAAACAGACGGTCGTTATGGTTTTGCATGACATCAACCATGCCATTAAATATTCCGATCACCTTGTCATCATGAATAAGGGCGAGATCATTGAAAGTGGACATCCAACGGACGTACTGACCAATGATATCCTGAACAACGTGTTCAACATAAATGGCAAGATTACGATTGATCCGATTACCGGAAAACCGATCCTTGCAGATTACGACTTGTTCTGCCAAACAGTCAAAGAGGTCCAGTATGGATCGTAAATGGTATTTTCTGCCCATCTTTGTGATGGGCATTCTTTTGTCTTTTGTGCTAGCAATGATGTACGGAACTAATACATACTCGGTGAGAGAAGTATTCGACGTGATCTTCAATCTGGATATGACGAGCCAGAGCCATCAGATTCTGCGTGAAATAAGGCTGCCGCGTGTGCTCACTGCGCTCCTTGCTGGTTTTATGATCAGTATTTCTGGGCTTGTGCTTCAATCGGTTACTCATAATGACTTGAGTGAACCAAGTATTCTCGGCATCAACGCAGGTGCCAATCTGGCTATCATCCTGGCAGCACTTCTTGTACCAACGCTGCCATTTATCGGTGTCGTAGGGAGCGGGTTCATCGGCGGGATGCTGATTGGACTTGTGATCCTTTCGATGACCCGCTACCGTTCACCGATGCATCTGATTTTGGCCGGGGCTGGGATTAGTCTGCTGCTCTATGCTGTAACAGACTTCCTGGTTATTACATTTAACCTCGGGCAATACATCGCGTTCTTCACAGCAGGTGGCGCCGCTGGACAGTCCATATCGAATATCACAATTGTCTTTCCGATGGCTGTCGTCCTCGTCATCGTTCTGCTTTTTCTCTCAAAAGAACTCGACGTACTCCTATTTGGCGACGAGATGGCAGTCTCGCTCGGCCAAAACCAGACCGTTTATCGCAGAGTGACACTGACAGTTGCCATCATGCTTGCGAGCATGGCAGTGGCCATGGTAGGAAATGTTGTCTTTCTCGGTCTGCTTGTGCCGCACACAGTCAAAATGCTGTTTGGCAACATGCACCGATTTACCATCATCTATACAGGCTTTACAGGCGCAATGATCTTTGTCCTCTCTGATATGTTCGCAAGAGTATTCAATGAAACACCAGTGAACGCCATCATTGCAGTAATTGGACTGCCTTTCTTCATCTACATCATTAAGAAGAGGGGGGACAAATATGCGTAATTCCATCAAATTTATCATCATTTCGGTGCTACTGATGGCGGTTGTGCTCATTCATCTGTTCACCGGTACGTTCAGTCTGACTTTCACCGATCTTATGGATGTCGTAACCAATCAGGCAAGTGACAATGTCAGACTGGTCCTATTTGAGTTCAGAATGCCAAGAATCATTGTCGTCATGGTATGCGGTGCAGCACTCGCACTCAGCGGCTTGATTCTGCAGGTCATTTCTAAGAATCCACTTGCGGATCCCGGTATTATCGGTGTCAATGCAGGTAGTGGGTTCGGTGTAGTCCTTTTCATTACTTTCATCAGCGGATCGATGAGCCAGCATCTCTACGCTTTACCATTGATGAGCTTTATAGGCGGGCTGCTGACAGTCCTCATCATCTTCTTCCTGTCTTTCATGGGCGGGACTTTCAAGAGTAACATCTTCATTCTGATCGGGATTGCGACTGCGATGGGGGTTACAGGCTTTGTCTATGTATTTACATCCATGTTCGACGAGTCCCAGATGGAAACGCTCAATCGCTACTTTGCGGGCAACATCTGGGGAGACACATGGCCGTTTGTCTACATCTCGGTGCCTTATATTCTGCTGGTATCGCTCTTAGTGTTTTTTAGAATCAGAGAAATGGGGATGCTGAACCTCGATGACGAGATGCTCACGGGTCTTGGAATGAACGTGAACAAAGAGAAGATCATTTTGATTATCCTTTCAGCGATGCTATCAAGCCTTGCGGTAAGCGTATGCGGTGCCATCAGTTTCATCGGTTTGATTGCGCCGCACATTTCAAGAATGCTTTTCGGTCAAAATATGAAGGTGCTTTTTATTTCTTCACTACTGATTGGCAGTGTCCTACTGACATCAGCCGACCTCCTGGGCAAGCTGGTACTCGCACCAGTCATTGTACCGACAGGTATCGTTGTTGCCCTGATTGGTGGGCCGTACTTCCTTTGGCTATTGATGAAAGCCAAACAGATATAATCGAATCATTGGAACGATGCAAAATATCCAGTTTCCTTTATAATGGGAACTGGATATTTATTTTTTTAATAATGAAAGCGGGGCTATCATGGTGTCTAGAATATTCATTATCGAAGACGATCTGGCACTTTACGAAGAATTGAAAGCGCGGCTCGAGGAATGGGACCATACGGTTTCTGGTGTATCGGACTTTTCGAATGTTTTGAACGATTTCATCGGTTTTGAACCTGAGCTTGTCCTAATCGACATCACTCTGCCGAAGTACGATGGTTTCTACTGGTGTAGAAGGATACGGGACGTCTCGAGCCTGCCGATCATCTTTTTATCCTCACGTGACCATCCATCTGATATGGTGATGAGCATGCAGATGGGCAGTGACGACTACATCCAGAAACCTTTCAACTTCGATGTCTTGGTGGCTAAAATCGATGCACTACTGAGGCGGACCTACCAGTATCAGAATCAGGCCCTTGATGTCGTCCATTTCAGAGATGCTGTTTTTGATTTCAAACGGTTGACTGGAGCGCGATCCGGTCAAGTGATAGAGTTGACCAAAAATGAATCTTTCATCCTGTCCGTATTGGCTGCAAACAAGGATCAGGTCGTCTCAAGGGATGATCTGATCGCACAGTTATGGGACGATGCAAAATTCATCAGTGATAATACATTGACCGTCAACGTTAACCGTATACGCAAAAAATTGGAAGAGATGGGGCTTCATGAAGCCATTGTCACTAAAACGGGGCTTGGCTATATGCTGAAGGAGTGAACATCATGTACTTTACGAATCATCTGCGCTGGTGGCTCTTATTCATCCTGATTAATTGTGTCACACTTGGAATCGGTCTGTTGGATATCGCAGTTAACAACTTGTCGATTGTCTATATTGTCATTATCAATACGGTGATTTTCCTTCTGTTTGCTATCTATCATTACTTCAAAGACAGAAACTATGTTAAAGAGTTGATGAAGATGGAAGATGTTGAAGACATCGAAGGTTTGCCTGTCCCACGACTCGTTTTCAACCGTGCCCTTCATGAGCGCCTGATGGAAGTGAAAAAGTCCCATAACACCCGCATGGATGCCGAATCAGTCAAGACGAAAGAAAATATAGATGAAACGACCCGTTGGATCCACGATATGAAAATGCCGATGACGATGCTGAAGCTACTACTCGATGATACGCAGGGAACTGAACGAGTGAAATTGTTGAATGAATGGCAACGCTTGGACGGGATGTTAAACGAGATGCTCTATATGAAGCGGTTGCCGAACATCCAGAACGACCTCTACTTCGAGACAGTCGAGCTCGGTCCCATTATAAGTCGCAGCATCAATAAGCTTAGGCCCCTCTGCATGGAAAAAGACATCGGGTTTGACGTGGAGATAACGGAAGCGACAGTCGAAACAGATGTAAAATGGCTTGCATTCATCATCGATCAAATCATCAGCAATAGCGTAAAATATACTGTCAATGATGAAATAAGGGTAGAAAGTCGTATAGCAGATGATGCGATGCTTCTAACAGTAAAAGATCACGGTAGGGGCATCCGTCCTGAGGACCTGCCGCGAATATTCGAAGCGGGTTTTACCTCCACCAGCAATCATGATGATATCCAATCGACAGGTATGGGTCTATACTTGGCACACCAAGCTGCTGAAGCGATGAACATTACAATCAATGCAACATCGGAGTACGGCAAAGGGACAGAGATGGCGCTGACATTCGCAAAACAGAATAGATATCATAAATTGAAGGCCATGTGACAATAATGTCACATGGCTTTTCACTTCTGTCACCTAAATCAAACGACCGATGGCTCAGATACATATAGAATATAAGTATATTAAAACAGGGGAGGCGTCATTATGATGCTTGAAACGAAAGAAATCAAAAAGTCCTATGGCAACCGGCTCAATCGCACTGAGGTGTTGAAAGGTATTGATTTGGACATCGAGAAGGGTGAGTTTGTATCAATCATGGGTGCGTCGGGCTCAGGTAAAACAACACTCCTTAATGTACTCAGTTCAATCGACCGGGTGAGTAGCGGTCATATTTTCATTGAAGGGGAAGATATCACTACAATGAAGGATAAGAGGCTGGCGGATTTCAGGAAAAACGATCTCGGGTTTATCTTCCAACAGTACAATCTGCTTGATACATTGACAGTGAAAGAGAATATTTTACTTCCATTATCTATTAGAGATATGAAGAAGAGTGAAGTAGAGAGGCAGTTTGAAATCGTCGCCACGGAACTCGGTATCTTCGACTTGAGTGATAAGTATCCGAACGAAATTTCAGGGGGCCAGCAGCAGCGAACAAGTGCGGCCCGTGCATTCATCCATCAGCCAAAGATAATTTTTGCAGATGAGCCGACTGGGGCACTCGACTCAAAATCTGCAAGTAGCCTTTTGATGAAATTAAAGCAGATCAATACAAATAGTCATTCCACAATCATGATGGTGACACATGATGCTACTGCTGCAAGCTATTCCAGTCGCGTCGTATTTCTCAAAGACGGCATTGTCTATTCCACACTTAGAAAAGGGGAACGTTCCCAAGAAGATTTCTTTAAAGAAATTATGAACACACAAAGTGTACTGGGGGGTGTCAGCGTTGAGTCTTAATCGACTAATCTTTAAAAATTTCTTTAGAAACTTAAAGAATTACGGATTATATGTATTTGCCCTTGTATTTAGTGTGTCGCTTTACTTTTCTTTTGTACTCATGTCTAAAGATGATAGCGCAGCCGACGAATTGGCTTCCGGAACAATGATGTCCACTGGCTTTCTAGTGGGTTCCGTATTGCTTATCATCATCATCGTCACCTTTGTCATGTTTGCGAATTCGATATTTTTAAAACGCAGGAATACAGAACTTGCCCTTTTCCAACTCATTGGATTAAATATCAGCAAAGTCTTTAGAATACTGCTGCTCGAAAATGCCATCATCTACTTCGGTAGCTTAATTATGGGCATCCTTTTTGGCTTCCTACTATCGAGAGTATTACTGATGGTTTTGCTTAGCATCATGCAGATTGAGTTGTCCATCGGGCTAAATTTTTCAATGGAAGCAGTTATACAAACGGCTGTACTGTTCATTGCCATTTTCATTTTACTGCTCGCCCAAAACTTCCTCTTTTTGAAACGGACAAAACTGATCGATATGATTACACTTGATAGGACCAATGAATCTGATAATAGACGCCTCGGTACTGGTACCTTAATCATGGGTGTGTTAGGTATCGGAATGATTGCACTTGGTTACTATCTCTCGACTGAACTGGTCGACTCTATAGCTATCATCATTCCGCTCACATTCGCAGTCTTGGGTTTAACAATCGTCGGCACGTACATTACATTCAAGTTTTCCGTGTCATTTCTACTGAATATCATCAGAAAGTCAAAGCGAGGACATGTCAACGTAACAGACGTCTTGTCTCTGACACGTATTATGTTCAATATAAAATCCAATGCATTTCTTTTGACGATAATCAGTATCATCAGTGCACTCAGCATCGGTTTGATGTCACTTGCCTATATCACCTATTACTCCGTCGAGCAGACGGTAGAAAATACAATGCCACGCGATTACACGTTCTACGACGAGGAGGGGCTCGACTACTACGCAACACTGCTCAATGAAGCAGGTGTTGATCACCAGTTCTTTACAGTTAAAACGACGGATGCAGTTGTTAAGGAAGAGGGGGCAATACAAGGAGATCTCGAAAGTCTGGGGTTCGATGAACCGGAGTTAAACATGGCGGTAGTAAGTGATGCGGATTTTGATGGGATATCACTGCAACCGAACCAAACAGTCATCACCGGTACCTCCACACTCGTCGGTTCGTTTATCGACTACACCGTCAATGAAGGTGTCACATTTGTTGGGGACGACTACGAGCGTACTCTAGAACTGATAGATGTGGAAGATCAGTCTGTCTTATCCAATATGGTTTCATACGGCAGTCCCGTTGCGATTGTTGACGGGACAGTGTATAAGGAATTGATGGAAAACCGCCCACAGGAAATTCAAGGCGACCTAGAAAGAACAATGTACGCCATCGATATTACTGAAGGAGACAGCATGGAAATATTCAACCTGATGGACAGAGAAGATCGTCCGGCATTTGCGTCTAAAATTCAGCAATATACGACGCAGATGCAAGCGAATGGACTAGCGATGTTCATCATTGCCTTCGTTGGATTTTCTTTCCTTTTGACTTCGGGATGTATTCTCTACTTCAAACAAGTTGGTGAGAGTGAAGATGAAAAAGGGAGTTATACTGTCCTTAGAAAACTCGGGTTTTCCGAACGCGAAATCATCAAAGGTCTTTCAACTCGGATGGTTATCACTTTTGGTATTCCACTGTTGATTGGTCTCTTGCACGCATATTTTGCAGTCAATGCCGGGTGGTTCTTGTTTGGAACAGAAATGTGGACACCGATGTTGATCGTAATGGGTGTCTACACGGTACTCTACTCTATATTTGCAGTTCTATCGCTACTCTATTATAAGCGTGTCGTTAGAGAGAGTCTGAATTAATTTGAATCAAATCTAATAGAGAAAACCAGGAACAAGAGCGCTTCCTGGTTTTTATCTTTGTGAGAATTCAGTGAACTCACTACCATATTGCATGACCAAAATGACTAAAGGGCGTATTATGGGGAATACGATAATAAGGAAACTTGAATGAAGGTAGGGAAATATATGAAACAGAAGACCCTCTCGGGCGTTGCTACGGTGCTTGGCTTAATGCTGATGATCACAGCATTCTTTCCAATCCAGGCATCAGCAGCGAGTCCGAGCCTCCAGAACATGATTGAAATCAGAGATCCGGATGGCAATTATGACGCGAACGAGGCCCAGGCGATGATCAACCGCCTCAGTTGGGTGGATGAAAGGATACTGGCGCATACGGACCGCGCGGGTGTCCGAATCATATTGATGGACCAGCCGTTGACTGAACTGCCGGAATTCGCATACCTTTCCGGAGTTACCCCTAGAGGCTGGGAGAACACCGGTCAGACATGGGATGACGTACCGGGTGCTGGTGGCTACACGACTGCTGCCAGAATCGGCTACAGTAACCCCGGTAATGGTCACTCAACCATAAATCTTGAATTGCACGAATATGGTCATGCTGTCGACAGTTATGCTGCAGGTTTCACAGTAAGTGGCTCGCAGGAATTCATGGATATAATGGCTCAGGAGAAGGATAACCTTTTTTACGATCACGAAGTGCCGAGCTACTTTGATGTGCCTGGAGAGTACTTTGCAGAGACTTTCGCAATGTACTACCTTGGGGGGAGCGCGAGTGCCCGTCTGGCTGAACGCGCACCGATGACGTACCAGTTCATGGCTTCTTTCCACAATAGACTCGTCACTATTAAAGGAACGACAGGCAACACAGCTGAATTTTCATGGGATCCACTTGAGGGTGCCGCTTATTACGAAGTATACCGGGATGATACGCTTGTAGATACGACACAGGAAAGCTATTATCAGGACACTGGAATTGAGACATCTACCACTTATAATTATCATGTGCGTGCAATGGATCAAAATAATAATCCGCTGCTGACTTCCTATTTTAGAACCGCAACAACGACAGATGTCAGTGATGCACCAGTAGTCGAAACCACGGAACTTGAACAGATAATCGATGAAGTAGAAGCGGTGCCGGCAGAATCCAGAGCACCTGAACTGCAATCTGCACTTGAAAATGCATATGCGCTGATTGAAGACGACAGCGTAGGACAAGACCAGGTTGATGAATCTGTAACGACATTATCAGATGCCCTTTCAAATAACGACGAGGCAAAAGTCGCTGAAGAAGATGTTGCCGAGGAAACGAATGGTGAGGAAAGTACCGAAGCCTCGACAGAAGAGCCGATAGAGTCCTCTTCTGAAGCGGAGATGACCGAAGAACGTTCAGAAGAAACAACGGTTGAACCCGCTACTGAAGAAGCATCGACTGTTGAAAGTACAGAAGAGAGTCCAGAAGATGCGGACGAAGCAGAAACTGAAGCGGAAATAGATACGGCACAAGAGAGTGGACAGGCGACAGCCGAGTCTTCTAACACTTTGCTGATTATTGGTGGCATCGTCCTTTTCGTCCTTGCTGCTATCGCTACAGTCGTTTTGCTTAGAAGAAGGTAATCAAACCACAGGAGCTGGATCAAATCCAGCTTCTTTTTTATTTCACTATGCCCTATGATGGAATCATGTAAAATAAGTAAAAAGGATGGGAACAGATGCAACTTTTAATGATTATACTTCCTGTTTTTCTCATATTCGGAGCAGGGTATGCCGCACAGAAACTGCTAAAGATGGATATCAAATCTGTTTCTGCGCTGGCACTATACATACTATTGCCTCTACTCACCTTCAACACTTTCTACCGCAATGAAATTACGGTTGATTATTTCTATCTATTCCTCTACTCGTTGATCATCACAGCCATTCTTGCAGGAATCACGGTTGGTATTGGTTTTTTCATGAAATCGACTAAAGAAGATATTTCAGCTATGCTACTCGGCACTTTGTTTCCGAACAGTGGAAATTATGGATCCCCTGTCGTACTTTTTGCGATTGGTGCTACGGCGTTTGACTATGCAGTTGTACTGATGGTGCTGCATGGCTTTATTATCAGTACAATCGGCATCTTCATCGCTTCGTTCGGTAATGGCGCAACAATCTCTGTCAGGGAGGCGGTAATCAGCATCTTCCGAATCCCCGTCATCTACGGCGCACTTGCCGGTATTATTCTCCAGCTTTTAAACCTCACAATTGATGATAAGCTGATGGAAATTATCGAGATGACCGGCAATACCTCTATTCCGGTTGTTATGCTCATTCTTGGCATGCAGCTGGCACAGATTACCAGAGAAAAGTTCAAACTAAATAATATTACGACAGTTGTTGCTGTCAGAATGCTCATATCTCCGATCGTCGCAATGGTACTTGTACTCTTCATGCCGATCGACGATACGATGAAGGCTGTCTTCGTCATACTGAATGCGATGCCGGTTGCCGCCAATTCCACCATGCTGGCTGTCCAGTTCAATGTAAAACCGAATCTTGTTTCCTTCTCGACCCTCGTCACTACACTGTTCAGTTTGATTACGATACCGATCTGTCTATATCTTCTTGGAATTTAGGGTGCATTCATGCAATACTTCACTACTGCCTCGAGTAGTTTAGGGGTGATTTCATATCCGCTCTGCTTGTGCAACCGCTCGGTTAACTTGTGTGGGTCTTTGCCGAATGGTCCGATGTTTACGTGTGGCACTTGCAGATTCTGCATAGACTCAAAAGGAATGGTGTAAGTTTCTCCCCAGACAGGCGTATTGATCTTATATGTTTGCCAGCTGGCATCGTGACTGTCGTAGGCTGTGTAGCTGGCATCGGAGATGCCGTTAAAATAGTGGATTTCTTTAGGTATGATGCCATAATTGGTATCGAGAAATTCCTGTACAACGCGGGAAACGCCTCTGACCAGTGGAGCTTCAGAGGTATTGACAGCAGGATAGTAGGGAGGGACGAACAACGTCACTGCAAGGGGGACAAGTTCTTTGCAGTAGGTAATCATGCGGTTTGCAATATGCATGGATTTTTCCCTGTCATCCAAATCATCACGGGCGATGTATTGAGTGACGATCTCGTCAATCTTCATCTGACCATGCTTTCGTAGCATATAGTCATATAGTGCCTGATAGGACAGGGTACGTATCTGGCCGACAGGATGTACTCCCTCTCTCTGGCATATTGTCTCATAGCTGTTCTGGCACTGGGTCATCGTCTCTTCGACCAGCTGATTGAACTTGGTGAAAACCTCTTCTGCATTCTGTTCCATCGCAAAGACGTTGTAGAATGCCGCAACATGATTGGACGTCTGAGTCGAGTAGTCCGTTTTCATATCATAATATTTCAATGTTACAGGCAGAGGTGTCCGTTCCCCGTAGACTGTTTCAGAAAAGACGTTGCTGAACTCCATCTGCTGGTTAAGAAATGATGCCATGAAGTGCGCATTGAGGCCGCTGAGTGGTTCTCCGACGTGGGTCTCGACGCCATGAAAGAGTACAGAAGGCATGATCTTTCCGATCGTCCCGGAATAGAAATAGTAGTTCGGGTCGCCAGGGTATTGGGTAAAGCTCGGCTCACTGTTTATGAAAAGGGCATAGTCGAGCGTATGCCGATCGGCTAGGTCTTTGAGATGAGTAACCGCTGTACGCATTCCGGCAGAGTCCACTTCTTCGTCCGGAACAGTGAGGAGGACCAGATTGATCGGCCAGTTATTCGCAATGGCCTTCTCGAGCAGATGCATGTGGAGCGCAATGCCCATCTTCATATCCATGGTACCTCTGCCGAAAAGATATTCGTCAGAGAGAATATCCGCTCTGACGGATTCGGGAAAATCGTCCGCAATTTCTTTGAAACGACGGCCGAGTTCGTAGGGTGAAAATGCAAGACGGCTGCTTGAACCAAATTCCTTCGTATGCACTGTGTCGAAATGACTCATCAGAATAATCGTTTTGCTGGCTGTCTCGTGCCTGTAAAGTGCAGACAAACTATTTCTTTTCCTTCCTGCATCATGATGCTTAAGGTATTCCGGTCGCTGCTGGAAGTATTCCAGTTTCGCCAGTTCGTCCTTTAGTTTGAAAGGAAACAGAATCTCCCCCTCCGTGGCCGTCCGACTTTCCCAAGAAACAAGCCGGCAGACCAGTTCTTCAAGCTGCTTTTGCGATTCCCAAAACATTATGCGTCCTCCCTATGCAATCTTACTCTTTATTTTGATTCTGATATTTTCTGACAAAACGTTCCATCCGGTGCATACCTGCTTCAAGATGGGCCATGGCACTGGCGTACGAAATCCTGATATGGTTTCTGCCTTCTTTAGAGAAAGTGGAGCCCGGGACGACTGCGACGTGCTCTTCTTCAAGTAGTCGTTCTGCAAAAGTGACGTCGTCAAAGCCGGTCGCTGTTATATTTGGGAAGATATAGAACGCGCCTGTTGGAATTTCACAGTCGAGTCCCATTCCAGTCAGTTTCTCATGAAGGAAATCTCTGCGTTCTATATACTTTTCATTCATCTCCAGAGGGAAATTCCGTGTGTTTTTAAGTGCCTCGATGGCTGCATACTGGCTTGGTAATGAGGCGCAGATGGAATTGTTCAAGTGTATCCTGAGTACATATTTCATGGTATCAGCCGGTCCCAATACAAAGCCGAGACGCCACCCCGTCATAGCATGGGATTTTGAGAGTCCATGGATGATGATTAGTTTATCTCGAAGTGAAGCGAACGATCCGAAAGAAGTATGTTTTCCGGCAAAGGTGTTCTCGCTGTATATTTCATCCGATATAACAAACACGTCAAGTGACTTCAATGTGTCTGCCAATACAGCCATTTCGTCATACGATAGTGAGACCCCTGTCGGGTTCGAAGGATGGTTGAATATGATTGCTTTCGTCTTATTTGTAACAGTACGTTTGATTGCTTCTGCTTCAGGTTTGAAGCTTGATGTGGATATGTCCATATGAACAGGGGTCCCACCGTTCAACCGGACAAGTGAATCGTATCCAGAATACGTTGGAGCAGGTAGGATGACTTCGTCACCTGGTTCGATAATCGTTCGTAAAACCGAATCGAGTCCTTCGCTTGCGCCATTTGTGACGATGATTTCTGTCTCCGGTGCATACGAGAAATTGTAAGTATCCTGGAAGAAATCAGCGACACTCTCTCTCAGTTCAAGGAGACCGGCGTTGTGGGAATAGCCCGTTCTACTCTCACGGATGGCAGTGATTGCTGCTTCTTTTACATTCGCAGGAGTCGGGAAGTCAGGCTGTCCAATGGTCAGGTTGATGCCGTCCTGATATTCTGCGACCTTGTTTGAGAAAACGCGTATTCCAGGAACTTGGATGGTCTTTGCGATTGGGTTGATATCGAGCATGTTGTGCCTCCTTGTGGCAATGTTAGTATAGAATTCATTATGAATAGATAGGGATATGATATCAATATTGGATTGCTGCCACAATCTTTTATTCATAATGATGCGAAAATGGTGATAAATATTTATTTTCAGATATGTTATATTGTTATAAAGTAAAGGAGGATGACCATGTCAGTTGCAGAACAGTTGTATACCGCCTACTCAACAAACGAACCACTTGCACTCGGTGCATTAGATATTGCTTCTGCCAAGGAGGCATATAGTATTCAGAATGCAGTAATTGACTTGAAGAAAGAGAACAGTGAGGTGCTGATGGGGTATAAAATCAGTCTGACGAGTCTAGAGACACAGAACTTATTTAATAGTGAGTCACCACTCTATGGCAGGATGACAGACCGTACAGTGAAAAAGGAGATTCATCTGACGGACTACAACCAACCGCTCCTCGAAATGGAGCTTATCTTTTTGATAGATGAAGATATCAATGCAGAAGATACGGAAGTTGAGATCATGAAAAAGTGCCGAGTAGCGCCTGGGGCAGAAGTACCCGATGCCCGCTATAAGGACTGGTTTCCGAATACGACATTGAACGAAATCATCGCAGATGGTGCAGTAAATGGGGCAGTCATATATGGTAGTGCCGCGCATCATGATTACGATGGGATCAACGGAATCAAAGGCACGCTTTTGCATAATGGCAACGTCGTAAAAGAGGGACATTCAACAGAAGTACTGGGACATCCTGCAAAAGCGGTGAAGTGGCTGGCTGGAGCACTTGCAGAAGAAGGGAAGGTGCTGAAATCCGGCCTGTTCGTTTCCTCGGGTACTTTCAATTTGCCGGTTGTACTTGAACTTGGAACCTATGAAATCGTCTATGAGAATGTGGGAACAGTTGTGTTTGAAGTCAAAGTATAGGAAAAGCCCTTCGGAGGACACTTCTAAAGTGCACTCCGAAGGGCTTTCTTAATCACGTATTAAAGTTTTACAACCCAGCCAAATGGATCTTCCTGACGCCCATACTGGATGTCGGTGAAATGATTGTAGAGATCCTCCGACACTGGACCGATCTGGTTGTCATTGACGATGTGATCGACGCCATGAATGTTCAGTCGGCCGACCGGAGAGATGACTGCAGCTGTACCGGCACCAAAGACTTCCGTAATTCTGCCATTATGCAGATCGTTGGCAAGATCGTCGATATGGATCGACTCCTCTTTCACGGTGTAGCCTTTATACTCGGCAAGTTCAATGAGCGATTTGCGTGTAATACCAGGTAGGATGGAGCCGTTCAGTTTCGGCGTGACAAGTTCGCCATCCCGGACGAAAAAGATGTTCATACTTCCGACTTCTTCGACATATTTCTGTTCAACACCATCGAGCCATAGTACCTGTTCATAACCGAGCTCGTTTGCCTTCTTTTGGGCAAGCAAGCTTGCAGCGTAGTTGCCGCTTGCTTTCGCAAATCCGACACCCCCGCGCACAGAACGAACAAAGTCATCTTCCACATAAAGGCTCGATGGATTCAGTTGCGCACCGTAGTAGCTCGCGACAGGTGAAAGGATGATGTTGAACTGGTAGGACTCAGAAGGCCGTACACCGAGGAACGGTTCATCTGCAAAGACGAAAGGTCTGATATAGAGCGACTGGCCATCGCCATTCGGCACCCAATCTCGTTCGACCCTAAGGAGTTCTAGGAGAGCATTGAGCGCGTTCTCCTCGTCTATTTCGGGCATGGAGAGGCGGGAAAGTGACTGATTCATCCGCTTGAAGTTTTGATCAGGTCTGAAAACCAATACATCGTCACCATTTTTATAAGCTTTAAGCCCTTCAAACACGGATTGACCATAATGGATTGCTTGACAGCTTGGTGAAATTTGCAGGTTCTGATAAGGGATGATGGAAGACTCCGACCAGCCGTATTCCGATGTATACCTGCTGGTGAACATATAGTCTGTAAATACTGTACCGAACTTGATTGTCGAAACGTCCGGCTTATTCTTCAATTGATTTGCCCGTTCTATCTGTAGTGTTTGTGCCATATAAATTCCTCCTTAATTGTTAGCCGATGTGCGTAAGTTTTGCGATGTTCTGCCTCTATATTTGTAGACTGCTCTAATGTAAAGTCCGGCTGTAGCGAGCACTGGAATCATTCCAAGTGCCAGTGAAATTTCATATTTCATATTCAGCGTTTCAGGTGCGTAGAAGAAATAGGTGCCGACAACGCCCGTCATGAACAAGGCTGGAATGCCTGCAATAAAGTGTAACTTACCTTCTTTGATAAGGTAGGCCGTGGCCACCCAGAGCATTGTCGCCGAGACGGTCTGGTTAGTAAAGCCGAGGTACCTCCAGAGGAAGGAATAGTCGATTGTGGCGAGCAGAAAGGCTGGTACTGCCACACATACAGTCATGATAAGCATCTTTTTCCTGTTGGCAACTTTGACGAACTTCCCAACTGCTTCGGTCAGGATCATCCGGGAGGAACGGAGGGCCGTATCTCCTGTTGTTATTGGGAGAACGACAGCGCCCATGAATGCTAGAAATGCACCGGCAGCACCGAGATATTCGATGGAGATCGTGTCGATGACACCTGCAGGACCTCCATTGGCCAATGCGGCACCTAGACCGTTCGTTCCGCCGAAAAACGTCATGCCGGCAGTAGCCCAGATCAGTGCGATGACGCCTTCTGCGATCATGGCCCCGAAGAAAACGCGCCGGGCATCAGATTCCTTGCGGATGGTGCGGGCGATGATCGGACTCTGTGTCGAGTGGAAACCTGAAATGGCACCACACGAGATGGTAACCATCAAGAGCGGCCATACGGGCAACCCCTCAGGATGTGCAGTAGAAAGTGTTAGATTCGGTACTGTTGCGCCTGAAAAGAGGAGACCGATGAACACCGACACTGCCATGATGATCAGGATGGCACCGAATATCGGATATATTCTGCCAATGATCTTATTAATCGGCAGCACTGTTGCGATGAGGAAATATGCAAAAATGACGACCAATGCAACGAAGAACGGAATGGCACCACCTGTTTTCATTGATATGAGCTCTGCAGGTCCTGCAGTGAAAGCGGCGGCAACAAGAATCATAAGTGCCAGTGAAACGACATAGATGAAGAGTTTCACACTCTTTCCGAGATATTTCTCTACCAGTGCGGGGAACTGTGCGCCATTGTTGCGGATACTGAGCATTCCCGAGAAGTAATCGTGTACCGCACCAGCGAAAATACAACCGACAACGATCCAGATGAGTGCGACAGGTCCATACAGTGCACCGGCAACTGCGCCGAATACGGGGCCAAGCCCTGCGATATTGAGAAGTTGTACTAGCCAACCTTTTATCGGGTGCATTGGGATGTAGTCGACACCGTCACCGCTTTTATATGCGGGTGTCTCATTTTTGTCGTCGATGACAAAAATTTTCTCAATCATCTTTCCATATACCACATAGCCGAGAATGAGTAGTAAAATGGAAAAAGTGAGTGTCAACATATCTAATGCCTCCCTATATTTGAAAATTGTATACATCTTAACAAGATAAGAGACATAAAGCAACCTGTTTTCTGATAATTTCGATTTCATTTTCATTACAAATTACCAATATACTGATAAGTTACTGTAAATATTCGATGTGTGCTATCATAAACGCACATAAAGAATCCAAAAGAGGTCGATTCAATGAGCATATCAAGAAGGAAAATATATGAAGAGATTGCAGACCTTATCATGAAGGACGTCAAGGAGGGTATATTGAATCCAGGAGACAAGCTGCCGTCGATAGCTAAGATGGCAGACCAATATCAAGTGTCTTCGGCTTCCATCAGAGAAGCGTTGAATACTCTCAGTGTGATGGATGTCATAGAAGTCAAACACGGTCAGGGGTCTTATATAAAAGCACGCATGCCGCTCGGTTTTGAGCATGCATTTGAAATCATTACGAGAAAAGATATCGAGAACTTGCTGGAACTCCGAAGGATCATCGAAGTCGGCTGTGTTGAACTGGCATGCAGTCAGGCAGAAGAGGTCGATTTTGAAAAAATGCAGGATGCGCTCGATAAGATGCGCACAGCTGTGATGAACAATGAACTTGGGGAGCAGGCAGATTATGAGTTTCATATGGCGATTGCAAAATCAACAGGTAATCAGATGCTCATCGATCTGCTCGGTAATGTCTCAGAGAAAATGATCGAGACAATGAAGGAAACGAGAAGGATATGGCTTTATGAAGAAAAGAAGTCCATTCAGAAGATATTTGACGACCATCAGGCGATTCATGAGGCAATAATGCATCGTGATGTAGCAGAGGCGAGATCTGCGATGCTTGGCCATCTTGAGGAAGTGGCATCGGTTCTACTGACACGGCACGGCGGATGAAAGAGACCTGACGGGTCTCTTTTTTTTGAAATAGTTTGACAAAAGGAAATCGCTTTCATAGAATAGACAAAGAGATATAGTCATCAGATGACTGACTGACTATAACCTACTATGGGATATAGGGGGGTATTCATGCTAGTTCTACTGAGCATCTTGCCGATTTTGTCAATTTTCTTCTTTCTCGTCATTTTAAGATGGTCTGCTCGGAAAGGAATGTTCTTCAGTTTCATCATCACAGTACTCATTGCTTACTTTGGCTGGCAGATGGGGGTTGTCAGTATTACAGCAGCATCACTGAAAGGTGTGATGACTGCGCTTGAGGTCGGTGTCATCGTATTCGGCGCGGTTCTTTTGCTGAATGTACTGAAAGAGAGTGGTGCGGTAGATACGATCCGCGCATCATTTACCAGTATTTCGCCAGACAGAAGAGTTCAAGCAATCATTGTCGCATGGCTGTTCGGTACTTTTCTTGAGGGCGCTGCAGGATGGGGCGCACCGGCGACAATTGTCGGACCCCTACTGATTGCCCTCGGCTTTCCTGCCCTAGCAGCAGTGATGATCGCATTGATGCTGCAGTCGACACCTGTTTCTTATGGTGCGGTCGGGACCCCAATTTTAGTCGGGGTCAATACGAGCCTTGAGAACCAGCCAGTCGTCGATAGCTACATAGGTGCCAATGGCCAGGCGATGTCTAGTTTCGTTTTTGATGTCGGTGCTCAAGTGTCTATCTTCCACGCCATCGTTGGGCTGTTTGTACCATTACTCATGTCGGCCATGTTGACGAAGTTCTTCGGGAAGAATAGAAGTTTCAGGGAAGGTTTCGCGATATGGCCGTTCGCGATATTCGCCGGACTTGCTTTTGTCATTCCATTTTCGCTGGTGGCCAACTTCCTTGGTCCGGAATTCCCGTCACTCCTCGGCGGTCTCATCGGCATGGCAATCGTCATTCCACTGGCAAGGAAAGGATTCCTCATGCCTAAGAACATCTTCGATTTCGAACCACGTGAGACGTGGCGGAAATCATGGTTCAGTGATATTGCTACCGAAGTGAAGCCGGCTAGAAACATTTCCATGATCAAAGCATGGATGCCGTATGTGCTTGTCGCACTGCTGCTTGTTGTTACTCGGATTGAAGCTTTAGGAGTGCGTGCGCTGGTTTCAAGCTGGGTTGTCTCTTTTGAGAATATACTGGGCACAGGCATCAACCATAGTTTGACACCATTTATGATTCCTGGGGTTGTATTCATTGTGGTCGCTCTCCTGACAGGTGTTTTGCACGGCCTCGATGGTAGAGGCATGGCCAATGCCTTCAAGGTTTCAGGAAAAACCATTATCGCTGCGATGGCGGCACTGATCGTTTCGGTACCACTTGTGCAAGTATTCATCAATTCAGGTATCAATGCGGGCGGGTTTGATTCCATGCCGCTTGTCCTTGCACAGGGGGCAGCAAATGTATTTGGAGATAGCTGGCCGCTCATCTCGCCGGCTATTGGAGCACTCGGTGCCTTCGCGGCGGGCAGTAATACCGTCAGTAACATGATGTTTGGTCTTTTCCAGTTCGGAGTAGCAGATCAGATCGGTGCAAATCCACTCTATATTGTCGCGCTCCAAGCGGTGGGCGGGGCTGCAGGTAATATGATTTGTGTGCATAATGTGGTTGCAGCAAGTGCAGCAGCAGGACTTATCGGCAAAGAGGGCACATTGATTTCAAGGCTTCTCATTCCAACTACCTTCTACCTGGTACTTGCAGGGGCTGTAGGATACGTATGGGTGAATGGTCTTGGTTTGAATATCGGACTCTTTCTCATCATCGTGATACTAGCAGTCATATTATCAATGATTCTACGTTCGGAGAAGCGGATGGAAACGAACTAAGAAATATTATTGAAATAGATAATTTAAATTAGAAAGGTGACAGAAAAATGGATAATACAGAACCGAAAAAAGTTATCCTGATAGGTGCTGGCGTTCTAAGCAGCACTTTTGGATCATTGCTAAAAAACATAGAGCCGGACTGGAATATCAAATTGTTCGAAAGATTGGACCAACCGGCGATAGAAAGCTCAAACGAGAGAAATAATGCTGGAACAGGGCATGCTGCACTTTGCGAATTGAATTATACAGTCGAACAAGAAGATGGCTCCATAGATATTGAAAAGGCAAAAGAAATAAATGAGCAGTTCGAAGTCTCTAAGCAGTTCTGGGCACATCTGGTCACAAGTGGAGAAATACAAAATCCGGAGGCGTTTATTCGTCCATTGCCTCATATCAGCTTTGTGCAGGGTTCAGATAATGTGAACTTTTTGCGTAAACGGTACGAAGCATTGTCTCCATTGCCGATGTTTGAAGGTATGGAGTATTCGCAAGACCTTGATGAATTGGAGAAGTGGATCCCTCTGATGGTAAAGGGGCGTGACCGAGATGCAATTGTTGCGGCAAGCAAAATAGACACAGGCACGGATGTCAATTTTGGTGAACTTACTCGAAAAATGATGAAAAGCATCAGTGGGCATGATAATGCTGAAGTTTATTACAATCACGAAGTGCTTGGTTTCGAAAGAAGGAGAGACGGTAAATGGGGCGTCAAGATACGGAATCTCGAAGAGAATAGGATTGACTATCACATAGCGGACTATCTCTTCATTGGAGCCGGAGGCAACGCGATTCCACTACTGCAGAAAACAAAAATTCCGGAGAGTCGGAATCTTGGCGGTTTCCCGATAAGTGGCGCATTTCTAGTCTGCAAGAATCCGGATATAGTAGAACAGCACGGTGCCAAGGTTTACGGGAAAGAACCGCCAAACACACCACCGATGACTGTCCCTCATTTAGATAGACGATATATCCAAGGGGATCAAAGCCTGTTATTCGGTCCTTTCGCAGCCATAGGTCCCAAATTCTTGAAACATGGCTCCAATATGGATCTTTTTAGATCTATTAAACTAAATAACATATTGACCATGACATCCTCCGGGTTGAAGAATGCTGCACTTGTCAAATATTCTATCCAGCAGGTGATGATGAATAAGGCAGACCGGATGAAGGAATTGCGGAAGTTTGTACCTGAAGCAAAAGATGAAGATTGGGAACTGATCATAGCTGGGAAACGTGTACAGGTGATCAAAGATACCTATGCGTTTGGAAAAGGATATATTCAATTTGGAACAGAGGTCGTCCATTCTGAAGACAAATCCGTTATGGCCCTGCTTGGAGAATCTCCTGGGGCCTCTACTTCTGTATCTGTCGCCCTTGAAGTCTTTGAGAAAAACTTCCCGCAATATATGGAAAAATGGACACCTAAGTTTAAAGAAATGATTCCTTCATATGGTCAATCCTTAATAGAAGACAGTGAGCTACTGAAAGAAATCCGCAAGGCCACTTCGAAGGAGCTTGGATTGAAATAGAAGAAGGCATCCTTCACCTATATAAACAGTTTGTTCTCCGTTCAATTATAAACACCAATAGAATACGAATGCTTAAAGGCTTTGCTTCGGCAAAGCCTTTTATATTAAATAAATTTTCAGAAAATATTTGTAATTGGCTATTGTATCCAATATAATGAAGATGACTTCATAAAAGGGGTGTTACGATGAAATTAAGCGAGTCACTTGCGTCATATATACGATCGGTTTCTTACGAGCAGTTGCCGGATGACGTTGTAGAATTTACGAAGCTTTGTATTCTCGATTATTTTAGTTCTGCAATTGCAGGATCTGATACACTGCCCATTGCTAAGATAGAGGAGATAGTCGAAGAACTTGGGGGAGCTAAGCAGGCGACTTTGATTACTGGCGGGAAGTCATCCGTGACGAATGCAGCATTACTTAATGGTGCATCCAGTCACATCGTGGAACAAGATGATATTCATAAGGGGTCTATAATCCATGCAGCAACTGTTGTTATTCCAGCCGCACTGGCAATCGCCGAACGAGATAATCTTTCCGGTAAAGATTTAATTACTGCAGTAGTTATTGGCTATGAGGTATGCTACAGGATTGGTGAGGCAGTAACCCCTTCTCACTATTACTACTGGCATAACACGGCAACATGCGGTACATTTGGCGCAGCTGCAGCTGTAGCTAAATTGCTCAACTTATCTGAAGAACAGATCGTTCACACTTTGGGTAGTGCTGGAACACAGGCAGCCGGTTTATGGGAGTTCATAGAAGATGGTGCGATGTCAAAGCAACTGCATCCTGGAAAAGCGGCAATGAATGGAGTGATTGCCGGGCTTCTGTCCCAGAAAGGTTTTACTGCAGCAACCCGTATATTGGAGGGGGATCGTGGGTTCTTCGAAGCGATGAGTGATGATTATGATGTTTCAAAAGTAGCAGAGAGGTTGGGTGAGACATACAAGATAATGGAGAACTCCTTCAAAGTTCATGCCTCTTGCAGACATACACATCATGCGATGGATCTGGTTTCAGAATTGTCTAGGGAGCGGAGACTGGATGCAGAGGATATTGAAAGCATCGAGATTGGCACATATCAGGTTGCCATCAACATTACGAATAATGATAATCCGATGACTGTGTATCAAGGTAAATTCAGCCTCCAGTATTGTACAGCACATGCATTTGTGTTGCAGGAGGGAAGTCTCTATACATTTACTGAAGAAAACTTGTGGAATGAAGAAATAAGAGACGTAATGTCCAAGGTAAGAATATACGTCGATCCCTCAAAAAATAATACCTACCCGAACCAGTGGGGGGCGATTGCGAAGGTTACTTTGAAAAATGGAAAGCACATCGAGCTTGATACAGATTATCCAAAAGGCGATCCGGAGCAGCCGGTTACGAAGGATGAACTATTGGAAAAATTCATGCAGCTGAGTCAAAAACTGGATCAATCGGAGCGTGAAAATATCTCTGAGAAGATACTCTCACTTGAGAAAGTAGAAGACTTAAAAGTGCTTTTTCCTAAAAATCGGGTAGATGCAAAATAGTTATAATGATATAGGAAAAGGTGAACATTATGAAACTTGAGATGGCACAAAGAGAAGTACTTCCGAATTCTGTAACAACTATTCTAAGACAGGCGATCTTAAAGGGAGATCTGGTCCCTGGACAGCACCTTGTCCAAGCAGAACTGGCGGAGCAATTGGGAGTAAGCAGAATGCCTGTTAGAGAGGCCTTAAAAACGCTTGAAATGGAGGGATTGATAACACTTGAGCCACACAAGGGAGCCGTAGTTAATGAATTGACCATCGATGATATCGATGAAATATACGAACTGCGTACAATGCTCGAATCTCTTGCTCTTAAAAAGAGCATTCCATATCTGACAGATGAAGCACTTGAGGAATTACAGCATCTACATTTGAAAATGTTGAATACATTCGAGAAAGAAGAATATGTGGACTTGAATAAAAGATTCCATGCCATCTCCTTTAGTGGCTGCAAGAGTAAGAGGGTGCATAGTCTGATGGCTAGAGTATCACATGGAATTGCTAAGGATACACCATATGTCATTCCTGGTCAGATTGAAAAGTCCAATAGGGAGCATAGCGTCATATTGAAAGCCATCTCAAGTAAAGATGCGGAAAGGGCAGCAAGTGAACTTTCAAATCATATCGATCGGACTCGTAAAGATCTGATAGAAGTTCTAAAGCAGCAAAAAGAAAATAAATAGAAAAATCAATAAATTCTAAAAACTATATTTACATCATATCTGATTTATTTTACACTTTAATTGTATCCAATCTACAATATCCAAAATGAGGAGGGTCATAATGAATAGTACATGGCTTTTCATCCCTGGTGATAAAAAGAAGTTCCTGGAGAAAGTAAATGAACTTCAGGCCGATGTAATCATCTTTGATCTCGAGGACAGTGTTGTTCCCAAAGATAAGAAGAAAGCAAGGGAGATGGTGGAGGCAGCCCTTAGGCAAACAAAGCCGGGAAGCAGAAACTTTGTACGTGTAAATGATATTCATAGTCCATTCTTCATCGATGATATCTCAACACTTGCAGGTACAGCTCCTGACGGCATTGTCATCCCGAAGGTGAATACACAAGATGAAATGATGATAGCGGATTTTTTACTCAGGAATTACGAAAAAGCGAATAATCTAGCAATAGGATCAATTAGTATTGTCCCGCTGATTGAAACAGGAAAGGGTATCATGAACGTTGTCGATATTGCAAAATCCACTAAACGCGTTGAAGCGCTGGCTTTTGGTGCTGAGGATTATATGCTTGATGTTAGTATCCCGAAAGATGAGGGCAATGCATTGCTCTATGCACGCTCAATACTCGTAACAGCTTCAAGTGCTGCCGACATTGCTCCACCCATAGATTCGGTCTATACAGATTTCAATGATCCAGAAGGTCTGAAAACCGCTTCACTCAGGAGCAGAGGCTTCGGATTCCAAGGTAGACTGGTCATCCACCCCAAGCAGCTGGAAACAATCAATGAAATATTCGCCCCGACGGACTATGAAATCGAGGAAGCGAGAAAGATTGTCGAAGCATATGAAACATCATTCAACGACGGAGATGGTGCTTTGCAAGTGAATGGGAAGATGATAGATGCCCCTATAGCTGAAAGGGCTAAAAAAATTCTTAAAATGTAAGCGCTTACTAAATTAGAAGGAGGAGTTTCATGCTACCACTGGAAGGTATAACAGTCATCTCTTTAGAGCAGGCCATTGCTGTTCCTTTCGCAACAAGACAGCTTGCGGATCTTGGAGCAAGAGTAATAAAAGTTGAGAGACCTGATGTGGGTGATTTCGCCAGAGGATACGATACGACTGTAAATGGTATGTCGAGCCATTTTGTATGGTGCAACCGTTCGAAAGAGTCGATTGCACTGGACCTTAAGTCGGACGAAGGAAAGAATGTATTGTCAAAGTTAGTCGGAAAAGCGGATGTACTGATACAGAATCTGGCTCCTGGAGCTCTTGAACGTATGGGATTTGTTCCTGAAGAATTAGTTGAAGAATACCCTGAACTGATTGTTTGCAATCTTTCAGGCTATGGTAAGGGGGGGCCATATGAACAGAAGAAAGCCTACGACTTGTTAGTCCAATGCGAAGCCGGTCTGGTATCAGTTACTGGCACGGAAGAGGAACCGTCCAAGGCGGGAATATCCATCGCAGATATCGCAGCAGGTATGTATGCTTACACAGGAGTACTTACTGCTTTGATGAACCGTATGAAGACGGGTCGGGGGACGGTTATAGAAATCTCCATGCTTGAAGCACTTGGGGAATGGATGGGTTATCCTGCATACTATGCCGCTTACAGCAATAAGGAACCGAGACGTACCGGTGCAAGTCATTCGACCATTTATCCTTATGGACCGTTCATTTGCGGAGATGGTAAGACCGTTTTCATTGGTCTACAGAACGAACGCGAGTGGGCGCATTTCTGTGAAAAAGTGCTGGATGATCCGGGACTTAAAAACGATACACGATTTAACACGAATTCGCTGCGATCGGAAAACAGAGAAGCTTTGAAAGTATTAATCGAAGAACGCTTTTCCGAACTTGTGTCTGAAACTGTGATTGAACGCGTTGAAAATGCAAAAATTGCCAATGCAAGACTTAATACAATGAAGGACTTCTTTGACCATCCGCAGCTGAAGGCAAGAAAGCGCTGGAAGGATGTGGAGACACCGGAGGGGCGTATCAGTGCGCTTGTGCCCCCGGTGACTATGAACGGTTTCGAAGCGGTGATGAAGCCGGTACCTGGGCTTGGTGAGCATACAGATATCATTTTAGAAGAACTTGGACTGAAGTCTGAAACATTCAATAAATAGGAGGGAATTCATGAGTATTCAACGAGGTTGGACAGGCAGGTACTATGAAGATTTTTCGGAAGGGGACATATATTCTCATCCACTCGGTAGAACGGTCACAAAAACGGACAACATCTATATGACATTACTGACTCAGAATACGAATCCAATTCATTTTGACGATTACTATTCACAGCAGACAGAATTCGGACAGCCGCTTGTCGATTCTACATTCACACTAGCACTGGTGACCGGACAGTCGGTTACCGACATTTCTCAGAATGCGATGGCAAACCTCGGATGGGATGATATTACTCTTCCGAATCCGGTATTTGAAGGAGACACTATCTACTCTTATTCGGAAGTAACAGGACTTAGAGAATCAAAATCCCGTCCCAATGTTGGCATTGTTAATGTGAAAACTTTTGGTTACAACCAGCGTGGTGAGGTGATCATCTCATTTAAAAGAACGATGATGGTCTATAAGAGGGAGAATGCGCCTAGGCGGGGTGATGAACTCTTACAGAAAGTGCTTAATCACCAAAAGAAGCAGTAAGGGAGGTATAGGATGAAAGAGATAGAATACCAGGACATCGTTGACGAAGTGGCTAGGATATGCCAGGAAGCAAACTATGACTTAGGAGAGGATGTAGTCAATGCCTTTAAGCAGTCGATGAAGACTGAGAAGTCTGAGGCAGGTAAATCTATTCTGAACCAGTTGATAGCAAACGCAGATATCGCCACTTCTAATAGGGTGCCAATGTGCCAGGACACCGGTGTATCAGTATTTATAGTAAAACTTGGGCAGGATTGTCATATTACTGGAGGTTCTTTGCAGAATGCTATTAATGAAGGGGTCAAGAAAGGCTATGATGAAGGTTATCTGAGATATTCCATAGTGGATGACCCCCTCAATCGTAAAAATACCGGAGACAACACCCCCGCCGTCATCCATGTCGAACTCGTAGAAGGGGATGGTTTTGAAGTTCAGATGTCTGCCAAGGGAGGGGGAGCAGAGAATATGAGCGCAATGAAGATGCTTACTCCAAGTGCCGGAATCGAAGGAGTTAAGAAATTCATCCTGGACACCGTTCGTGAAGCGGGACCAAATGCCTGCCCACCACTGGTAATTGGTATTGGTATTGGAGGTAATTTCGAAGTTGCTCCCTACCTTGCGAAAAAATCATTGTTCCGTCCTGTCGGTGAAAGACATAAAAATTCTGAATTAGCCAATCTAGAAGAAGAACTGATGATAGAAGTTAATAAGCTCGGCATCGGACCCCAGGGGATGGGGGGCAGTACAACGGCAATAGATATCAAGGTCGAAACGGCACCGTGCCACATTGCGGCATTGCCCATTGCTGTAAATCTCAATTGCCATGCGAGTCGACATAAGCATTTTGCGATGTGAGGAGGATAAGAATGAACACCAGATTGAAGGTCCCTTTTGAAGCAGGAGCAGTGGAGAACTTGAGAAGTGGCGAACAGGTGTTGTTGACAGGAACACTTTATACGGGGCGAGATGCGGCACATAAGAGGATGGTTGAACAACTAGAAAAATATGGATCTTTACCTATTGGGCTGAAAGGCCAGGTTATCTACTATGTCGGACCGACACCGAACAAGCCTGATGCTATCATCGGTTCTGCCGGTCCGACAACAAGCAGCCGTATGGATGCCTATGCATCCAAACTGATGGAAAAAGGTTTGAAAGGTATGATTGGGAAAGGCTACAGAAGCGAGGAAATTGTTGCATCAATAAAGAAGCATTCAGCCGTCTATATGGCCGCAATTGGAGGAACAGGGGCACTACTTGCCCAAAAGATTATCTCTTCCGAAGTGGTCGCCTATGAAGATCTCGGAACAGAAGCAATCAGGAAGTTGGAAGTTGTGGATTTTCCATGCATCGTTATAAATGATAGTCACGGAAATGATTGGTACAAGGAAGCACACAAACAGTTCGGAGAATCATCAAACCAATAAAGGGGATGCAAGAATGAGTGAATTAATTGGTACTGAAACGATCACTTTAAATGAATCTGAACGGGAGGAACTGCGTCTTAAAGTAAGGGCGCTGTGTGACTCATTCGGTAACGAATATTGGAGGCGACTTGATCCAGACAGAGGATATCCACAAGAGTTCGTTGATGCATTGACAGAAGAAGGCTACCTTTCGGTCCTGATCCCTTCCGAGTATGGTGGTAGGGGATATGGTCTCACTGAAGCAACGATAATCCTAGAAGAAATACACAGAGCGGGAGGACATGCTGCTGCATGCCATGCTCAAATGTACACAATGGGATCATTACTGAGACACGGCAGCAAGGAGCAAAAGGAAAAATATCTGCCTGGTATTGCAAGTGGCGAAATACGTATGCAAGCTTTTTCGATTACAGAGCCCGAGGCAGGATCTAACACAACAGCAATCACCACCTTCGCGGAGAAGACAAATGACGGTTATGTTATCAATGGACATAAGAACTGGACGAGTCGTATCCTGCAGTCCGACCTTCTCCTCCTCCTAGCTCGTACAACGACACTCGAAAAAGTAGAGAAGAAATCTCAAGGTATGACACTTTTCCTGGTGGATTTGCGTGAAATTAGAAAAGAACAACCGGCGTCTCTTGAAGTCGAGCCAGTAAGGACTATGTTCAGCTACGCAACGAACAAGATATGGTACAAAGATATGAAAATACCTACTGATAGCCTTATAGGTGAGGAGGGACAAGGATTCAAGTATGTACTTGATGGTATGAATGCTGAGCGAATATTACTCGCCTCAGAAAGTATAGGAGATGGCTATTTCTTTATCGATAGAGCAACTGGTTACGCAAATGAAAGGGAGGTCTTTAATAGGAAAATCGGAGAGAATCAAGGGGTCCAATTTCCAATTGCCAGAGCGTACGCTTCTATTAAAGCAGCCGACGCACTAAGATATAAAGCGGCAGAAAAATTTGATACTGGTGAAAATTGTGGGGAAGAAGCCAATACTGCCAAACTGATATCTAGCGAAGCTAGTTGGGAAGCGGCAAATGTCGCAATTAATACTTACGGAGGTATTGGTTTTGTGGACGAGTATGACATAGAAAGAAAGTTTAGAGAGACGAGAATGTACCAGGTAGCGCCAGTGAATAATAATATGATTCTTTCTTACATTGGACAACACGTGTTGGGTATGCCGAGATCTTATTAAATATCAAACAAAGGGGATAACGTTATGAAAAAGTTATGGTTTATGATGGTGCTTATTCTAACAGTTAGCGTAATGGCTGCATGTGATGGGAACGAAGAAGGAAATGAGGAGGCGGAAGCTGACTTTGAAGAGAAGGAATACCCGAGTACCGTGACAATTGGTACAGCTTCTCAAGGGGGGACTTACTATATATGGGGCGGTGGTTTCGCAACTATGCTTGAAGAGCACCTTGATATCACTTCCAATGTGGAAGTGACAGGTGGTCCCGTGCATAATATTCAACTACTAGATGCGGATGATGTTCAGCTAGGTATGGTTACTGAAGGTCCACTATTTGAAGGGTATACAGGTGAAGGCGAGTGGGCGGAAAAAGAATATCAAGATATCCGTGTAATTTTCCCGATGTACGATACGCCTTTTAACTGGTTTTCGTTAGAGTCTACTGGTGTTACAAGCATTGAAGAGCACGAAGGAGAACGTGTCGGTGTAGGTCCAGCGGGTGGTACACCAGGAACTTACAACCCAATTATTTATGAAACACTTGGAGTTGAAACAGGGGAGCAGGTAGCTGCTGGAGCAAGTGATATGGTGTCGCAAATGCTCGATGGTCAGCTCCAACATATCGGTTTTTCAGCAGGTATACCGATTTCTGCTGTAGTTGAAGCAGAGACTCAAACAGATATTAATATTTATGGTATTGAAGGTGCAAATCGCGATACTATCTTAGAAGAACTACCTTACTTCAAAGAATTTACAATACCAGAAGGCACCTATGACTCTCAGGAAGGACCAATCGAGACGATCGCTCAGTTTAACTTCGGTGTAGTACAAAAGGAAGCTAACTCTGATTTCGTTTATGATCTTGTAAAAATGTATCACGAAAATATTGACCAGATGATTAGTACACATAATTCTGCCCAAGAATCTGAAGATCCTGAAACAATCTTGAACAATACTGACTATCCGATGCATCCAGGTGCTATCCGCTATTATGAGGAAATCGGTGTAGAGCTTCCTGAAGAAGTATACCCTGCTGAATGGGAAGAAGAGAGTGAATAGTATTCTATATTTTCAGTTTTCCTGATCTAAAGATTTAGATTAGGAAGCATCCAAAGGGGGGATGGTATGTCAAAAAAAGACTTATACGAAGAGAAGAAGTATGAGGGGGGAAGAGCGCCCAGAGACCAAAATGATTTAGGAGAGCTTGAAAAAGATCCCAAGGTTGAAGAAGATGGGAAACTGAACACAGAAGTGATTGAAGATGCTTTGGAGGTTTCTCCGAAAACTCGAAGCTTTACAGGTTGGAAACGTTATACTTTTATGATCATTGCTGTATTAGGTGCGCTGTATCATCTTTATATTTTGAATTTCAACCCTATTGACCCATGGGTGTTCAGAAGCACACACATCCTATTTGGAACTGTGTTGACACTAATGTTCTACAAAGGGTGGCGGACTGAATCCAATAGGATACCGATACTAGATTGGATTTTGATAGGTGCTGCATTATTTGTTGGCTACTATATATTTGCAAATCTATCAACGCTAGTGTTTAGATTTGGAGTGACGCCATCTACACTCGATGTAATTGTAGCAACAGTAGGGATATTACTTGTACTGGAAATTACACGAAGGACGAGTGGTTGGACACTTCCTATTCTGGCAGGTATTTTCATTGTCTATTCATTTGCAGGACCTTACTTGCCTGGGATATTGAATCACAACGGATATTCTTTCGAAAGATTCATCACCTACATTTATGGACTTGATGGTGTATTTGGTGTAACAACAGATGTTTCATCAAAATACATTATTCTTTTCATTATATTTGGTGCCTTCCTACAGATGTCAGGTGTTGGGCAATATTTCATTGATGTCGCTTTTCGTCTTGCAGGTTGGATGAGAGGAGGACCTGCTAAGGTTGCAATTTTCTCTTCCGGTCTAATGGGAATGATCAATGGGACTTCTGCCGGCAACGTTGTTGCAACAGGCTCACTTACTATACCTCTAATGAAAAAGACGGGATACAGAGCACGTTTTGCTGCAGCAACAGAAGCAACTGCCTCTTCCGGTGGGCAACTACTGCCACCCATCATGGGCGCCGGTGCATTCCTGATGGCAGAAATTACTGGTATTCCCTACTCGGAAGTCATTTTGGCTGCGACGATACCTGCGATACTTTACTTTGTTTCTGTTTACTTCATGGTCGATTTCCAAGCTCTTAAAGAAGGATTGAAAGGTTTGCCAATAAAAATGCTTCCTGATAAGATGTACTTGCTCAAGAAGTTATATCTTTTCATTCCAATTCTACTTCTTATCGGGCTTCTCGTCAGTGGTTACAGTGTTATTTTTGCTGGGACGGCCGGTATTATCTCGTGTTTTGTACTCAGCTTGTTCAACAAAGAAACGCGTATGGGCTTTAAGAAGGTATTAGAAGCACTAGAACTTGGAATGAAAAATGCGTTACAACTAATTGCCATTGTTGCATGTGCTGGCATTATTGTTGGTGTTATCGCATTGACAGGAGTTGGGCAGCGTTTTAGTACGATGTTACTTACTATTGCTGACAGCAACATGCTTATTGCCCTAATCTTTGCGATGATACTATCTATTATACTTGGAATGGGTATGCCTACGACTGCAGCTTATGCTGTTGCCGCATCGGTAGTAGCACCGGGGCTCGTAAGACTAGGCATGGAGCCAATATTAGCCCACATGTTCGTTTTCTATTATGCAGTTATCTCTGCAATTACCCCGCCAGTAGCTCTTGCAGCCTTTGCAGCTGCTGGCATTACGGGAACTAACCCAATGAAGACGGCAGGAGAAGCTTTCAAAATTGGTCTTGCTGCATTCATTGTACCCTTTATGATGTTCTATAGTCCGGAATTACTGCTGCTGAGCGACAGTACCTTAAGCATTGCAGTTGCTACTATCACTGCACTGGTTGGTGTCTATTTCCTTTCTGCCGCTGTTCAAGGGTGGTTCTTTAGAAAATTATCTCCATGGTACGTACGTGGTGTGCTTCTTATAATAGCTATAATGCTGATGCTTTCTAGTCTCTATACCGATATAGTGGCTATTGCACTTATTGTTGTTGCTATGCTCATGCAGAAATATATAAATAAAGATAAGCCGAAAAAAAGAGAGAAGAAGTCTTTGAACACTACTAGAAGTGGTAAGCGGATAAAGATGACATAAAAAGTGGGAATGCAGCATTTTATGCTGCATTTCTTTGTAACTTTAAACGTTATGTGAAGGATGGTTCAGATGGTAAAAAAAGATGAAAAAGATAGGCGACTGAAATGGAACCGGATTGCTGTGTTCATTTCAGCTATCGTACTGTTCTTTGCTGTCCTTGTACTGTTACCAGAAACAGTGTCGTGGTCTGCGAGAAGTACGATTGCTATCATGTTATTTGGACTGGTTCTCTGGGCACTTGCTCCGATTCCGATTGATCTGACTTCGATTATCATTCTAGTATTGCTCATGGTGATGAAGAGTACTGAAATGAACGTCATCCTAAGCGGGTTTGCTTCGCCTGCCGTCTTCCTTATCATCGGTGGCATGATGATGGCAGTCGGAGTGAATGAAACACTTCTTGTTAAGAGGATGACCTATTTTCTGCTCGCACGTATGGGCAGGTCAGCCAAAGGCATCTACACTGGCTTTTTTATCCTTATGCAGATACAGGCCTTCTTTATTCCTGCAACAGCTGTCCGGGCATCACTCATGATCCCGATTCTCAGCAGTATCATCGAGGAAACGGGAGTCGATAAACGCTCAAACTTCAACAAACTGATGTATATCGGTGCGGCTTTTGGTGGCAGTGTCAGTGGTGTTGTTGTTCTGACAGCCGCCATCGGTAATATTCTTGCTGTCGAGATTCTGCGGTTATACGTAGGTGTTTCGATATCTTACCTCCAATGGTTTATTTACGCTGGGCCTGTATGGCTGCTGCTCGTGCTGGCTACAATGTACATTGTGTGGAAATGTTACCCGCCCGAAGTGTATTCTTTTGAGAAGTTGCAGACCAACATGAAAAACAAGTACGACTCCCTCGGTCGCCTGACACTGGATGAGAAGAAATGTACAGTGATTCTGATGATTACAATTCTGATATGGTTCACGGAATCTTGGCATGGCTACCATCCTACATTCGGTGCCTTGCTTGCTGTTGTACTGATGTCACTGCCTTTTACAGGTTTTGCCGATTGGAAGAAGATGCTCGATATTAACTTCGGCATCGTACTGCTTATCGGTGCGACGCTCTCCCTTGGCTATTCATTAATAGAATCTGGTGCAATCGATCTACTCGAAGTTTTAATTTCCCCTCAGTTTGTGCTTGATATATTCAGCAACCCATGGCTCGCCATTCCAATCACCATTATTTTGTCACAAGTCTACCACCTTGGTGTGACCAATGTCTCAACTGCAGTCATCACATTGATGCCTGTGTTGATTAGCCTGTCGGTGCAGGCGGGCATCGACCCGGTGGTCATCGTTGTCACTTCTGCCATCGCAATGTTGCTCGGATTCCTACTTGTCGTCGAGACGATGCCGAACGTTGTAGTACATGGCACCGGGCAGGTCAGTCAGAAGGATTTTCTGTGGCCTGGGTTCTGGCTGACGCTTGCGAGTATCGTAATTATGATTGTCATCGCGTATACTTACTGGAGATGGATCGATTTTTGGCCTTAAATAGCTAGAACAACAGGAGGATTTATATGAAGAAAATCAAGCTTGCTGTAGTACCAGGGGACGGTATTGGTGTTGAAGTCGTACCGCGTGCCTTACGAGTTCTCGATACGATTGCGGATATCCATGGCGGACTATCATTTGAATATGAACATTTTGACTATGGTTGCGACTATTACCTGAAGCATGGCGACATGATGGCAGCGGATGGGATGGATCGTCTCAGGGCGTCAGACGGTATATTCCTCGGTGCCGTTGGAGATGCGACGAAAGTGCCGGATCATATCTCCCTATGGGGGCTACTGCTCAAGATCAGACGTGAGTTCGAGCTCGAAATCAATGTGCGTCCGGCAAAAGTCTTCAAAGGCATACAATCGCCACTTCTCAATCCAAAAGATTTTGATCTCGTCGTTGTACGTGAGAATAGTGAAGGGGAATATAGTTCGGTAGGTGGCAGGATGTATCATGGTGATAATGAGATTGCCATCCAGAACAATGTGTTTTCCAAACGTGCAACTAAGCAAGCGATGGATCATGCTTTTAAACTGGCAGAGTCGCGTAGACGTCATGTGACGAGCGCTACAAAGTCGAACGGCATCTTCCACTCCATGCCTTTTTGGGATGAAGTATTCAAGGAAACAGCAACGGAGTATGAAGGGATTGATACAGTTTCCCAGCATATCGATGCACTGGCTGCGACGTTTGTAACCCACCCTGAGCGCTACGACGTCATAGTTGCAAGCAATCTGTTCGGCGATGTGCTAACAGATATTGGAGCCGGCATCATGGGTAGCATCGGTATCGCACCTTCTGCCAACCTTAATTTAAACGGCAAGCATCCTTCCATGTTTGAACCTGTGCACGGCTCAGCGCCTGATATCGTCGGAAAAGGGATTGCCAATCCAATCGGCCAGATATGGACCGCAAAGTTGCTGCTCGATCATCATGGGGAAGTAGCAATGGGCAATCTTCTTCTGGATACGATGGAGCAAGTCACGGCGGAAGGATTCCTGACACCTGATGTGGGTGGAGACAAGCAGACCGACGAAGTCGTGGAGGCACTGATTAGGAAGTTGAAGTCAAAAGCATAAATGATAAGTAGAAACGGTCGATGTAAATCGGCCGTTTTTTATCTTCCAAATAGAAATTGTTGTTGGCCAATAGTTGTGATAATATTCAGTTTAATCATAGAAGTGCTTATGATTAAGAAACTCACGATTATGGAGAAGAGGAATTATATGAGTGAAAAAGTGGAAATAAGAACGATTCTGAAGGATTGGCGACTGCATGTGCTTGTGTTGCTCATTGTCGTTCTAACCGAATTCATTGGACAGATTTCAATACCTGTTGGCCCTGGAGCTATATTGCTCCTGCCGATGCTGTATGCTTTGGCGATTGGTTTCGCTCTTTATTTTACACCGGTTGTTTCGAAGAGACAGTCAAAAAATGCAGAACCGCTAATCGTCATGGGGGTGGGGGTACTCATCGCAAAGATCGGGGTTGTGATCGGTCCACAGATTGAAGATCTCATTGCGGTAGGACCGGCACTAATCTTGCAGGAACTTGGTAATCTTGGCACGATTTTGATCGCTTTGCCGGTGGCAATATGGCTCGGAATGAAACGGGAGAGTGTTGGTATGACTCACTCTATCGGTCGGGAACCGAATGTCGGCTTAATTATGGACCGGTATGGTTTTGATTCGCCAGAAGGGCGCGGCGTCATGACGATGTATATCTTCGGTACAGTCTTCGGTGCGATATTTCTTGGGCTGCTGGCGGGTATCTTGGCGACTGTGACACCACTTAATCCTCTATCTTTCGCGCTCGCTTCCGGTGTAGGGAGTGGTAGCATGATGGCTGCAGGCAGTGGGACATTGATTGCCGCTTATCCCGAACTTGAATCGCAAATCATTGCCCTTGCCGGTGCGAGTAACCTGATTTCCCTTGCGACTGGGTTATACGTCAGTATGCTAATTGGTTTACCACTGGCCAACAAGATCTATGCTTTGATGAATAAGAATAAAGGTCAGGGAGAGTAGACAATGAAAAAGATAATAGACTGGACATTGATACTTCTAATATTCGCTGGGGTGACGCTCCTTGGCAACATGATTGGTTACGATATTTACAATTGGGGCGCGGTTTTGGGCATACTTATACTGATTACAATTGCACTGCTTGGCATGATCATGGAAGAATACATACCTTTAAATATCCCTGCGGTAGGTTACATTGCTCTAATCGGCATCTTCATCTCCATTCCTTGGTTTCCAGGTTCCGGCTATATTGTTGAATGGACGAGCCAAATCGAATTACTGGCCATCACTACACCAATCCTTGCCTATGCTGGCATATCCATCGGCAGGAACTGGATGGACTTTAAGGAGATGGGCTGGAAATCGCTTGTCGTGGCGATACTTGTATTTATCGGCACATTTCTAGGATCTGCCCTAATCGCAGAAATTGTATTAAGAGTCCAGGGCATCATATAAAAGAAAGCGGCTACTCGAGTAGCCGCTTTCTTTATGCTTTTATGAGTTAACGTTGAGGGATTAAAGTACCCACCGATTGTTTATAGATCTACAGTTTTAGGTTCTGTGTCATCATCATTCATAATTCTTGCTGCATCGATTTCAATCTTGATAATCTGGAGGTCGCCTTCTTCTTTTAGCTTTTCGTAGCGCTTGCCTGCGTCTGCGAGCATTGCGTCAACGTCTGAGGACACTTCTCCCGGCAAGCTTGCTTTGCCCTGAATCTCTACATATCTTTCACCTAAGTCATCTCTCTCTTCATAACCAAGCAGTATATGCGAATTTGGGTTTTCTTCAAGGTCTTCTACTTTGTACGTATCCTTTTTCGTGTAGGCGTACAACGTTAGCGCATCGTTATAAAAATACATATAGCGACTGATCGGCTTGTTGTCGCGGATGGTAGCTAGGGTCCCAATCTTATTGTTGTCTAGAATCTCTTTCAATGTGTTTTTGAAGTCTTCTCTATTCATGAAATTCCCTCCTAATTTATACATAGGACACTTCTACCCTTAATCACCAGATTTAATCCGAATATGGCTGAAATAATGGACTGAAGGACTGGTGCAGCTGGTTGTACCATCTCCCGACGAATGTCTTCTGATTGTCACTTCGCATACTGACATACATTGGATGCTTAATATTCAGATGGTTTAGGCTGTGGACAGTGAAATTCGGATAGCTGTAGGTGAGCTGCTTTGTTTCTTCGTGGGTCAGTATGGCGACATGGCCATGGTCGATCAAAAGATGCTGAATAATTGTCATATCCTTATAAATACCGATATCTTCACGTCTAAAGAGCTCGCGCCTATCATATACGGGATCGTAGGCGACGAGTGGGAATTCCTCGAGCTCGTTTAGGGAGGCGCGCGTCGGAAGCTGGACGCTGTTACTCGCTCTGAATACATAGTAGTAGTTCTGCTCGAACAAGAGGGCGCTTTTTACATCCGGATGGTTGGACTTGTTGGCCGAGATGACGATATCGATTGTTTCATCGAGTAGTTTTTCTTCCACGCTCGCTTCATCCAGTGTATGGATATTGAACTCCACTCCATCATTATGTCTAAGGAACTGGTTCAATGACTGTAGCACTTTGGAAGTCATGTCGGAACGTGTGATATGAATATTCAATGTATATTTTTTCTGTATGTTCTCTTCATTGATCTTTTCTCTCGATTTTTCAACAGCCTCGATGATTGTTATGGCATCTTCGTAGAAAAGTTTTCCGGCATCGGTCAATTTAATGTTTCTGCCTACTCTATTGAACAATTTAACGCCGAGATCCCCTTCTAGCAGGTTAATCTGCCTCGAAAGAGCGGATTGGGCAACGTTCAAAGAAAGGGCAGCTTCGGTCATATGCTCTTGTCTGGCGGTCTCAATAAAATATTTCAGCTGTTTGATCTCCATATTTTGATCACCAATCTAATTTTGATATTAATATTATATCATTGATATATTGATTGTATAGGTGGTTCAGATGATAATATATACTTACTAAAATATTCTGAAAAAGGAGTGACCTGGTATGAGTCTGTATCAGCCAATAAAACAAAAAGGTTTATATCATCATACGGATGAACACGACGCATGCGGCATTGGTTTCTATGCCAATATGGACAATATAAGATCCCACGGCATCGTCATCAAATCTCTTGAAATGCTTGAGAGATTGGATCACCGGGGTGGTGTCGGCAATGATGGCGTCACAGGTGATGGTGCTGGTATCATGACTGAAATACCACATGCACTCCTACACGAAGAAATCGAGGGACTGCCGGAATTCGGTCGTTATTCCGTTGGCATGTATTTGATTGAAGCGGAGGCATCTCTTGACACGTTCAAGAAAGTGGTTGAAGAGACTGTATCTAAAGAAGGTCAGCGTGTCATTGCCTTTAGAGCATTGCCGATCAACGAGGATGTCTTGGCGGATATCGTGCGCGAAACAGTACCACAGTTCATGCAGGTAATTACAGACTGCCATGAGCCGCTGAATCTCTACTATATGAGGAAAATGATCGAGCAGAATCTCGAAAGTGAAAATGTGGGTCACTATGTGGCCTCATTCTCTAACGAAACGATAGTCTATAAAGGTTGGCTGCGCGCCGGACAGATCAAGCAATTCTATCTGGATCTAAATGATTCGCGCTATGTATCAAAATTTGGATCTGTCCATTCTCGTTTCAGTACCAATACCTTCCCAAGCTGGGCACGTGCCCATCCAAACCGTCTTCTGATGCACAATGGTGAGATTAATACTATCAAAGGTAACATGAATTGGATGAAGGCACGTACGAAACAATGGCTCATAGATACATTCGGCGAAAAGGGCAAAAAAATAGAGGCCATCATCGATGAAAGCGGTAGTGATTCGGCTATCGTCGATAATGTTATGGAGTTCATGAGCTTGACCATGTCTCCAGAACAAGCTGCGATGATTATGATTCCTGAGCCGTGGAAGTACCAAGATTACGACAATCTGGCAGTTAAGGATTTTTATGAATTCTACAGCTATCTGATGGAACCATGGGATGGGCCGACAATGATCAGTTTCTGTGATAACCACAAACTTGGTGCACTTACAGACCGCAATGGTCTCCGTCCGGGGCGTTACTATGTCACAAGAAGCAACGAAATCATCTACTCCTCAGAAGTAGGTGTCGTGGATGTTGAGGAGTCGGAAGTACTCTATAAAGGGCAATTGAGTCCCGGTAAGCTTCTCTTGGTCGATTTTGATCAATCGAAGATCATCGAGAATGATGAACTGAAGCATAATATCGCAACACAGCAACCTTACAGTGAATGGATGACACAAAAGCGCAGTGCCGATACAGAATCAGCACCGTTCAAGCGTGAAGCGATCGATAAGGAAACACTACATGAAGTGCTCGTCCGCTTCGGATATACGAAGGAAGATATCGAGAAATATATGAAGCCACTGACCCGCGAAGTTAAAGATCCGATCGGGGCTATGGGCTTTGACCAGCCGCTTGCCTTCTTGTCGAACCATTCAAAGCTGCTGTTCGATTACTTCAAACAGCACTTCGCGCAAGTAACGAATCCGCCGCTTGACTCTTATCGTGAGAAGATCGTAACAAGTGAAATTACGTATCTTGGTCAAGAAGGCAATCTGCTTACACCAGGTGTTGAAGCGGTTAACCGCGTTCAGTTGGATCGACCAGTCATTGATCAGCGCATCATGGACCGTGAGGATGTACAGCAACTTGGAGTCATTGAAATCGACATCACATATACAGGTTCACTTAAGGATGCACTCTCGTCCATAAAATCCCAAGCAGAACAGGCGACACGTCACGGGGTCATCGTACTGACTGATGAACGCATATTGAAGGAGCCTAGCAGGTACGCCATTCCGTCACTTCTTGCGACCAGCGCTGTCCACCAGGCCCTCATAGCGGCAGAGTGCCGTACACAGACAAGTATCATCGTGAAAACAGCTGAAGTTAGGGAAGTGCACCATGTTGCGACACTAATCGGCTTCGGTGCCAACGCAGTTCACCCGTATATTGCCCAAGAGACACTGATCTCTGTTTCCAGTGAGGATACGAACTCGGTTGATGACTATAATAAGGCGTTGACGGAAGGGCTTATCAAAGTCATGGCAAAAATGGGTATTTCGACTGTTCAGAGCTACCATGGCGCGCAAGTATTCGAAGCTGTGGGACTTGGTAAATCTGTCATGCACGACTACTTCGGGGATGCGCCATCCAAAATTGGCGGACTATCGATTGAGGATATTGACTACAGAAACAAACAGATGCAGGATAGAAGACTTGATCATCTTGAGTCCGGCAGTAGATTCCAATGGCGTCAACAAGGTGAGGATCACACCATCAACCCGAACTCAATCCGACTACTCCAGGTTGCTTGTCGTACCAATGACCAAAAAGCATATGAAGAATATAAGACATATATGCACAGCAGCCAGAATTCAAGCATTCGCCATCTATTGAAATTCAAATCTCGCCGTCCGATCGACATCGATCAGGTCGAACCGAAAGAAGAGATTGTGAAGCGTTTTAAAACAGGTGCAATGAGTTTCGGCTCACTATCTCAAGAAGCGCATGAAACACTTGCAGAAGCAATGAACCAGATTGGTGGGCGAAGTAATAGCGGCGAAGGTGGAGAGCATCGTGAACGATTCCTGCCGAAGGAAGATGGCAGAGACCTAAACAGTGCCATTAAGCAGGTGGCGTCCGGACGCTTCGGTGTCAACAGCGAGTATCTGAATAGTGCCAAGGAGATACAGATCAAAGTGGCACAGGGAGCGAAGCCAGGTGAAGGCGGTCAACTGCCGGGTCAGAAAGTATATCCGTGGGTTGCTGAGATTCGTAACTCCACGCCCGGTGTCGGACTGATTTCACCACCACCGCACCATGATATCTATTCGATTGAAGATCTTGCCCAATTGATTCACGACTTGAAGAATGCCAATAAGGAAGCGGATATTTCAGTCAAACTTGTCGCCAAAGGCGGCGTCGGTACAATTGCTGCCGGTGTCGCGAAAGCTTACGCGGATAAGATCATTATCAGTGGTTTTGATGGTGGGACAGGTGCCTCTCCGTTGACAAGCATTCAGCATGCCGGATTACCTTGGGAACTTGGGCTCACAGAAGCGCATCAGACACTTCAGCTGAACGGTCTGAGATCGCGGGTGACACTCGAAACCGATGGCAAGCTCATGACAGGCCGTGACGTGGCGATTGCCTGTGCCCTCGGTGCAGAAGAATTTGCATTCGCTACTGCACCGCTCGTCGTACTCGGTTGCATCATGATGCGTGTATGCCACAAGGATACATGCCCAGTCGGCATCGCAACGCAGAATGGTGATCTGCGTAAACTCTATACGGGTAAAGCGGAGCATGTAATCAACTTTATGCATTTCATTGCTGAGGATATCAGAGAAATCTTGGCAGAACTCGGCTTAAAATCCATGGATGACCTTGTCGGTGCAGTGGAACATCTTGAAGTGGATACAGAGAAAACAGCCAACCATCATTTGGGTGAGCTTGATCTTGCGCCTCTCTTGACGCCGATTGATGGAGCAAGAAGAAAAGTGGATGTACAGAAGCACCCGTTCGAATGGTCACTTGACGATCTCAACTTGTTGCCAGACTTCGAGAGTAAGGTAGAGGCAGGAGAATCGCATGAAGCGGCATATCATGTCAGGAACCGACACAGAAATATCGGTACACAGCTTGGCAGTCTGATTACAAAGAAACAAGGTATGGCCACACTTAAAACCGACACGTACAAAGTGAACACATTCGGTCATGCTGGGCAAAGTTATGGGGCATTTATTCCGCAAGGACTGACAATGCACCACATCGGTGATTTGAACGACTATGTCGGTAAGGGAATCTCTGGTGGGCGTATCATTGTCGAGGCGCCGGTTGCAGAGAGAAGCCACGATATCATCGTTGGGAATGTGTGTCTATACGGCGCAATTGATGGCCAGGTATTCATCAATGGTGTTGCCGGAGAGCGCTTTGGTGTTAGGAATAGTGGGGCAGAAGTTGTGGTCGAAGGTATCGGTGACCATGGACTGGAGTATATGACAGGTGGGCGTGTCGTCATTATCGGCGGAATCGGTAAGAACTTTGCTGCAGGTATGAGCGGTGGCATCGCCTATATCATCAATGAGAAGTCGGTCATTGAGAACCAGGTCAACATGAACCATGAAATGATTGAAGTGGGTCTTGTGGAAGATGCTGAAGAACTGGCGAAAGTGATGCACATGCTCTATGACCATCAGACGCTTACAAATAGTGGTAGAGCAAGTGATGCAATCAGGAAAATAGAGGCAGGAGAGCTTGAAGTTATCAAAGTCATCCCTGTCGAATACAGAAAAATGCAGCAGAAGATTCGTTATGGTCTTGAAAATGCGCATTCTCAGGCAGAAGCAGAACTGAAAGCATTCAATGGAGAACTGGTCTTTGAAGATAAAGAACTGGATAAAATGAACATATTCTAGAAAGGAGCGGTGTAGTATGGGTGAATTTAAAGGGTTCATAAACTACCATAGAAAAGCTCTGGCAGAAGAGGACCTAAAAGAGAGACTCTCGAATTATGAAGCGTTCCAGCATCGCTTCTGCAATGAAGATGCGAGTGAGCAAGGCGCACGCTGTATGGAATGCGGAACGCCTTTCTGCCAGACGGGGATGGGGGTCGGCAAAGAAACGGTTGGCTGTCCGATCGGTAATTATATCCCTGAATGGAACGACCTCGTATACAAAGGGCAGTTCAAAGAAGCCTACAGACGTCTGATGGAAACCAACAACTTTCCGGAATTTACCGGTAATGTGTGCCCGGCGCCGTGCGAGTCTTCATGTGTGCTATCAATCAACAGTGATCCGGTAGCCATCAAAGGCATCGAACGTACGATCATTGACGAAGCTTTTGAGCAAGGTTGGGTGGAACCGAGGACGCCAAATCATAGACTGGAGACGCGCATCGCTATCATCGGCAGTGGACCAGCTGGTATGACCGCTGCAGATGAGCTCAACTCTTGGGGTCATCATGTAGATGTATACGAGAGAGATCTCAAGCCAGGGGGCCTCCTGAGGTATGGTATTCCGAACATGAAGCTGGATAAAGCAGTCGTTGAACGTAGGGTTGAACTGATGGAAGCGGCCGGTGTGAATTTCATCTGCGACGTCGAAGTCGGCAAGGACATCACCTATGAGGAACTGGATGAGAAATACGATGCAATCATTGTTGCCACAGGTGCACGCAAGCAGAGAGACCTAAAGCTTGAGGGCAGGCAGAGTAAGGACATTCAGTTCGCCATGGATTATCTCACTGAACAAATCCAGTACCAGTTCGATGAAATCGACTCACCATCTATCACTGCTAAGGATAAGCATGTCATCGTCATCGGTGGTGGTGATACGGGGGCTGACTGCGTGGCAATGGCACTCAGAGAAGGCTGTAAGTCGGTCTTCCAGCTGAACAAGTATGATCGTCTACCGGATAAGGTCGATGGCAATCCATTTTGGCCGCTTCAAAAGCAAGTGTTCAAGCTCGATTATGCACATGCAGAGTATGAGAGTGCATTCGGCCAGGAGCCGCGTGCATACGGTGTACAGACGATGGCTTATGATGTCGATCTGGTCGGTGATCTAAACGGCATCCAGACACAGGTGCTCAGCCAGCAGCCACTGACTGATGTGACAATGGAAGACCAGGAGCGCTATTTCAAGGCAGATCTTGTACTGCTCTCCATCGGTTTTGAAGGCGTGGAGAGCGCACTACCAAAAGCGTTCGATCTGCAGCTCGAGAACAACAAGATTGCTGCTGATGAGCACGATTACAAGACGAATCGCAGAAAGGTTTTCGCTGCAGGTGATGCCAGACGCGGTCAAAGTCTTGTCGTGTGGGCAATCAAAGAAGGACGAGAAGTAGCGCGTGCAGCGCATAAATTCGCTGTACAGAATAGAATCTATTCCTAAAAAGAGTGCCGGTCATCTTGACCGGCACTCTTTGCGTTTCAATCAAGTATGGTATGATGTGGATTGAATAGTCATACATATTAAGGAATGGTCAAATGGTAAAAGAACGTTTATGGACAAAGGACTTTGTGATTGTATTCATTTTTAATTTCTTCATCATGCTTGCGATGTTTCTGTTGATGGTTACCATCAGTGGATATGCAGTGGATGAATTCAATGTTTCTACAAGTACTGCCGGGCTTGTGGCAGGAATCTTTATCGTCGGTTCACTGATCGGTCGGATACTAACTGGACATCAACTCAGTTTAATTGGTGCGAAAAGAATCATGTATATCGGAACAGGTATGTTCATCGTTACCTATGGTCTGTACTTTGTGGCAGGTAATCTACCGATGTTGCTTCTGGTACGTTTTTTCAATGGACTGGCCAACGGAGTTGCAACCACTGCGGTCGGCACCATCGCAGCGCTTGCATTACCAAAGTCACGTCGTGGAGAAGGCATCAGTTATTTCAGCCTGAGCTTTGTAATGGCAACCGCACTCGGGCCGTTCATGGCATTCTTTTTACTCCAGCATATTACATACCAGACACTGTTCATGATCGTATTTGTGCTTGTTCTAATCGCAAGTGTTTTCACAATTTTCGTCAAAACAGATAATACGACGGTCGATCTGACTAGGGAACCGAAACCGAAGTTTGAGTGGATTGATCGTAATGCGATGCCCGTCGGCATTGTTGTACTGATCATCTGCATGACTTATTCGACGGTGCTGTCGTTTATATCGCTCTTTGCGGAGGAACAGAATTTGGTCGCTACAGCGAGCTACTTCTTCCTCGTGTACGCGACTGTCATACTCATCTCAAGGCCAATCACAGGAAGGATTATGGATCAGCGTGGGGCAAATATCGTCATCTATCCATCCTTTGCGCTCCTTGCACTCGGTTATCTCGCGCTTGGTCAGACTTCATCAGGTTTCATGTTGCTGTTGTCTGGTGTGCTGATCGGATTCGGCTATGGTAATTTCCAATCGATTACACAGGCGCTCTGCATCAAGGTGGCCGATGCTAAAAATGTAGGATTGGCCACATCAACCTATTTTATCGCTCTCGACTTTGGTCTTGGTGTCGGTTCCTACATTCTGGGCACGCTGGTACCAACACTAGGTTATAACGGGCTATACAGTTCGATGGTTGTGTTGGTGACACTCGGTGCTATCGTCTATTATCTAGTCTATGGAAGATATGAAAAGAATAAGGCATAAAAAGCATGTGTTCAATTTGAACACATGCTTTTTATATACTGTCTGAGGTATCTCCTATACTTCTTGAGGCACTTCGAACCATTCTTCTGCCCACTTCTGGAGTTCATTCATGAAGGGTTCGACAGCTTTTCCTTTTTCAGTAAGGGTATACTCTATTCTCACAGGTGTCTCTGGATAGACTTCACGTTTTACAATACTCTCCTTTTCAAGAGCTTTAAGCCGTTCTGAAAGGACACGGCCGCTGACGCCCATAGAAGCCTCCAAGTGACAGAAACGTTTTGGACCAGTCATCAGCTGGTAAATAATGAGCCCAGTCCATCGCTGACCAAGCACACCCATAGCATTTTCTAGTTTCGGACAAATCGAATAATCCATGTCATCACTCCTTGAGTAATATTATACCCTCATTTATATGCATTTTACAACCATATTGAAAATATTATGATCAAATCTGTCTTTGGTGTTTAGGTACCCTTGAACAGGATAAATACAATGTAAATTGAGTTTTAATACTAATACTTAGGAGAGTAGGCTCACAATGACTTTAAAAGATCGAGTAATAGAAGATCATCTGGAACATATCGTCAACTTCAGAAGAAAGCTTCATAAAGAACCGGAATTGAGCTTCGAGGAATATCAGACGACAAAGCTTGTGGCAAATGGTTTGGAAGATACGAAGATTAAATTTTATGAGCTATCCGAAAACACCGGATTGATCGGGGTAATGGAGAAGGATCCCGGCCTCGAGTATATCGGCGTACGCGCAGATATGGACGCGCTACCGATCACTGAGGAGAATGACTTGGATTTCAAGTCAGAGAATGAAGGCGTCATGCATGCCTGTGGACACGACATCCATACAAGTATAATTTACGGATTCGCGAAGGTGATCGACGAATTATACGAAGATCTCCAGTGCAACCTAGTATTTATCTTCCAACCTGCAGAGGAGACTTTGGAAGGTGCGAAGTATATCAATGACGAACTGAAGCGTCTCGAAATTCCTGTAGATAAGATGGTCATGTTCCATACATGGCCGACACTCGAAGAGGGCCTTGTAGGTTACAGAGAAGAGGATATGATGGCAGGCTCAATCACCTTTGACGTCAAGCTGACTGCCAAGGGTGGCCACGCTGCCCACCCGGATACGACCGCCGACCCGATTTATCTGGCTTCAAACATCATTCAATTCATACAGGGTATTGCTTCCCGTTTCAACGATCCGGCGACACCAGTCGTTATCACAGTCGGTCAAATACATGCAGGAGAAAAGAACAACGTTATTCCTGATTCCCTTCATTTTGGGGGAAGCATCCGAAGCTTTTCTGAAAAATCGATTGAGATGGCGAAGCATATGCTCGAAGAATATACGGACGATCTTGTGAAGATGTCGGACGCTGATTGCGAGATTGAATACAGCCGATATTGCCCGCCCGTCATCAACAATAAAGCACTTGTCCAAGACTTCATCAATAGTGGAGACGATGTAAAATTCCATGAACTCAAGGAGCCTTCCATGGGTTCTGAGGACTTTGCCTTCTACATGCAGGACTACGTCGGTGCAGCATTCCGAATCGGTACGCAGATTAAGGACGAAGAGAAAAGCACATACTCCCTTCACAGTCCAGAAGTCATCTTCTCTGAAAAGAGCATTGAAACCGCAATCCGGTCACTTGTGAACTTCACGACACAAAAACAATAGACTAAAGGTCGGCGCTGCCGGCCTTTTTTGTTGGAAATCTACACCTTGCACTTATCGTCGGCATTATATATATTTGAATGAACAGACGATGAAAGTGGGAGGATCTTTGGTAACGATTGAAAAAGCATTGAACAATAATGTAGTGATCGGTACGGACGAATTCGAGGAAGTAGTACTGATCGGGCGCGGCATTGGATTTGGCAGAAAGAGTGGCGACGTCCTAAATATTGAAGAGGCAGATAAAGTGTACAAGCTTGAAGGCCAGCAGGATACGAGTAGGTACCAGACACTTTTGACCATGGCGGACGAACGACTTTTCCAATCTACACTCGAGGCCATCGAACTGATTGACGAAATGACGACCGAGAACATTAATAACAGGATACTTCTATCGTTGACAGATCACCTGCTTTTTGCAATGAAGCGCCAGGAAGAAGGGATAGAGATCACCAATCCTTTCGTCAATGAAACAAAAGCGCTCTACCCAAAGGAATTCAGGATTGCTGAAGCTGTTGTTGAGATGTTCAACAGGAAATATGGCATCCATCTGCCAAAAGCAGAAGTGGGCTTTATTGCACTCCATGTGCACTCCTCCATATACAACCGTTCACTCCATGATATGAATGTCTTATCGGAGGTGGTCCATCAGGCAATCGTAATCATCGAATATGGTCTTGATACGACGATCGACCAGTCCTCCATCCAGTACGATCGATTTGTACGGCACATCAGCTTCTGCGTGCAACGGGTGATGAATGGGGAAAGTGTCCCTTCGCAAGAACAATTCGATTTGCTATTGAAAGCGCAATATCCGGCATGCTATAATATAGCTGTAAAAATAATGAAGATGATACAGAATAAATTGCAGCGCAAGGTATATGACTCAGAAGTTGTTTATCTTACCATGCACATACAGCATTTCAAACATTATTCTAAATAGACGTGTTACCGAAAGGGCATGAGTCTACAGGAATGGTTTATTTAACTATTCTCTGTATTCTCATGCTCTTTTTCTGTGTCTTCTTCATAAAAATCTTATTTCAGGAGGAAATCATTATGTTCAAAAAGCTTTTTGGACAGCTACAGCGTATCGGTAAAGCACTGATGCTTCCAGTGGCGATTCTGCCAGCTGCCGGCCTGATGCTCGGTATTGGTGCGGCACTGCAGACTGATGCGATGGTTGATTGGCTGCCGTTTTTAGAGGCCGGTTGGATTGTGGCATTATCCGACATGCTTCAAGCAGCGGGCTCGGTCGTATTTGACAACTTGGCCTTACTATTCGCACTAGGCGTGGCAGTGGGTCTCGCTAAGGGTGACGGTGTTGCAGCGATTGCAGCATTCGTCGGTTACATGATCATGAACGTGACTATGGGTCAGATTGCAAGCGTCACGCCGGAAATGGCAGCAGATGACCCGGCCTTTGCGAGTGTTCTCGGCATTCCGACAATTCAGACGGGTGTATTCGGCGGTATCATCATCGGTATACTCGCAGCCTGGGCCTATAACAAGTTCTACAACATCAATCTTCCGGACTTCCTCGGGTTCTTTGCCGGGAAACGTTTCGTACCGATTGTAACAGCAGCTTTGGCATTCATCATCGGTTTGGCAATGTTCATCGTTTGGCCGCCAATCCAGAATGCCATGAATGAAGTATCCCTATGGCTCATGGAAGAGAATACGGCAATCGGCGTATTTGCTTTCGGTATGATCAAGCGATTACTTATTCCATTTGGTCTACACCACATTTTCCACGCACCATTCTGGTTCGAATTCGGAACCTACACGAACGCAGCAGGGGAAATCGTGCGTGGAGATCTGAATATCTTCTTTGCACAACTGCGTGATGGGGTTGAGCTGACAGCAGGTAACTTCATGCAGGGTGAATTCCCGGTCATGATGTTCGGTCTGCCGGCAGCAGCACTTGCGATGTATCATACAGCGCGCCCTGAACGTAAAAAATATGTTGCAGGTATCATGCTCTCAGCAGCATTGACAAGTTTCCTAACAGGTATCACAGAACCGCTTGAGTTCGCATTCCTGTTTGTTGCGCCAATTCTCTATGTTATACACGCAGTACTCGATGGGCTCAGTTTCCTCATCCTCTACCTGCTTGATTTAAACCTGGGCTATACATTCTCAGGTGGCTTCATAGACTTCTTCCTGTTCGGCATTCTACAAAACCGTACAGAGTGGTGGTGGGTACTTGTTGTGGGTGCTGCATATGCAGTCATCTACTATGTTATCTTCCGCGTCCTCATCCAGGCACTCAATCTTAAAACACCAGGTAGAGAAGACGAGACATCAGAAACATCGGTTTCTACCGCACAAGAACTGCCATTCAATGTACTCGCTGCGATGGGTGGAGAAGAAAATATTAAGCATCTCGATGCATGTATTACACGTCTGCGTGTAGAAGTGGCAGATACTACCGCTGTCGATGAGCCGAAACTAAAAGCACTTGGTGCCTCAGGTGTCATGAAAGTCGGCAACAATATGCAAGCGATCTTCGGTCCAAAATCAGACCAGATTAGAAATGACATGCAGCGTATTATCGATGGTGAGATTACATCTCCAGCTGAAACGACAGTGACGGAATCGACTGACGATAACATGGAAGCAGCACAAGATTCACAGATGATGTCCGATGAGAATAAAGATGTCTATTCACCAATCGAAGGTGAGGCAGTGGATCTTGCCGAAGTGCCAGACCAAGTCTTCAGTGAGAAGATGATGGGTGATGGTATTGCGATCAAGCCATCAAGCGGTACAGTCAGAGCACCATTCGACGGTGAAATCGTCACTGACTTCCCAACCAAACACGCACTCGGTCTCGTCAACGAAGGTGGACTGGAACTGCTCATCCACTTCGGATTGGATACAGTGAACCTTAAAGGCGAAGGTTTCGATTTGAAAGTTGCAAGTGGCGATAAAATCAAAAAAGGTGATGTACTGATGGAAGTCGATCTTGACCACATCAGACAGAATGCAAAGAGCGACATTACACCGATTATCATCACCGGACCAGCCGGTACGGAAATTGCAGCCAGAGAATTTGGCAAAGTAAGTAATGATGATGTCGTCATCAACATTAAGTAGCATAAAGGACAGCATGCACATCAAGTGCATGCTGTTTTTTGTATATCGTCATGGTTTCTAATTTTAATTTGGCTTTCTAGTATTTGCGATGGATAAAGAGTGGTTTAACTCATGGAGATAAGCGAGAGGTGATAAATAGAATAAAATCATACTTTTATGTCTGAATTGTCACAAAAATAGTTTTAGACTACAATAGTGGTAAGAGTATATTTAAATAAAAGGGGTCTGTACAATGATTGAATTTCCAAAACCGACGGTTGAGCAGTTTTTTACGTCTTATAATATCAACAACTTTACTGTGAGTCCGGATGAAAAAAAGATCCTGTTCAGTACCAATATGAATGGCAAAGTGAATATCTGGGCTATGGATGCTGCAGATACATACCCATATCTTTTTGCGCAAAAGGACGAGAATACGAACTTCATAAAATTTGATCCGAAAAACCGCTATGTCTTGGCTGGATATGATCATGATGGGGATGAGAACTATCAGATCTATGCGACTGGCCCTGAAGGCGGTGTGCCAAAACCGCTCATCACTGGTGAATCGGATGAAAAGTATTTCTTTGCCAAGTTGTCCCAAGACGGCAATAAAATCTATTACATGACTTCAAAAGGAAATGAGAGCTTCCTGAATACCGAGGTGTACGATATTGAGACAGGTGAAAAAAAGACGCTGCACGAAGGTGAGCGGGGGCCGACCTATCTGGTCGATGTATCGAACGATGAAAAGCATACAGCACATCTTCAGTTACTGGCTAACACCTATATTCTCGGGTTCATCAAGACAAGCTCGGGTTTTGAATATATCACCCCCGATCCGGATAAAGTGCATACGGTCAGCGGGTTAACATTCATAAAGGATGATGAAGTCTGGTTTGCCACCGATTACGAGAGTGAGTATAGCTATTTGGCAAAATACAATCTGACAGATAAAGCGTTCTCGAAAGTCATGGATTTTGGTTATGAATCGGTGACGGAAGTCCAGTTCAACCGTGATGCAAACATGCTCTACGTCACAACGGAAAAAGGTGTTGTGGATAAGCTCTACTACTATGATCTCAATCATGATCAGTCTGATGAAATCATACTGCCTTTTGCCTCCATTAAACAGTTGAGTACGGTGAAGAGCGGTGATCTCTATGTACTTGGCGGCAGTGCAACAGAGCCATTCAACATTTGGAGATATAGCCACGAAAAATGGAACACACTCACAAAGAACCGCGTGCTTGGTGTAACATCGGATGACATGGTGGAACCTGAAACCATTCGCTTTAAATCCTACGATAACTTGGAAATCGAGGCACTACTGTTTCGTGCGAAAGATGAAAATAGCAACGGCTTCACGATATTCTGGCCACATGGCGGACCACAGGCGGCAGAGCGCAAATCCTACCGGGCGATGTTCCAGATGTTTTTGAACCGTGGCTATAATATATTCTGCCCAAACTTCAGAGGCAGCACAGGCTACGGGTCTTCTTTTGTAAAACTTGTCGAGCAGGACTGGGGCCACGGTCCACGTCTTGATAATGTCGAAGCCATCAAATGGCTTTATAACAATGGCATATCATCTCCCGAGAAACTTTTCCTTGTCGGCGGAAGTTATGGCGGCTACATGGCACTGCTTCTGCATGGTAGGCATCCGGAATATTTCAAGGCAGTCGTCGATATATTCGGTGTCTCCAATCTTTTCACCTTCTATGATTCCGTACCAGATCATTGGAAACCGATCATGGAGCGCTGGATCGGGGATCCGCAGAAGGATAAAGAGCGATTCCAGAAGGATTCGCCAATCACCTACTTGGATACGATGTCAAAACCGATGCTTGTCATCCAAGGAGCGAAGGACCCGAGAGTCGTCAAAGAAGAGTCGGATCAAATTGTCGAGAAACTAAGAGGTTCAGGCAGAGAAATTGACTACCTTGTGTTGGATGATGAAGGTCATGGATTTTCAAAGAAGCAAAATGAAATCAAAGTGTATAAGACCATGCTCGAATTTCTCGAAAAGCACCAGTAGATTCTTGTGATTCTCCGTGCAGACAATTAGAATGAGTCAGGTGGGTAAGGACATCCATTGTAAAAGAAAATGAAATACCGTCCTATAAAAATGAAGCCTGGTACAGCTTTTTGTTTGAAATGTTCTTGAGTTCAATTGGACTCATTATGAGAATGATCAAAGCTGTCACCAGTGCTCTAAAGGTGTTTCAGGTCTGAAAGGTGAAGATATATGCATATTGCTATCGCTCTAACGTCAGGTATATTTTTTCTGGTATTAGTTGGCGTCGGGTTCGATAACTGGCCGCTCGGCATACTTGCTGGCGCGTTTTTTGCAGTAACGAACTTCTTTGTACTCAGAAAAAAGGATGACGATGGACAGACCTGATCATCAGGTCTGTTTTTTTGTACCAATACATACGCTTAGAACTTGATTTAAGAGGGAAGAGGAGGACTACAGTAAACGTATTCATAGGAGGAGATATGGTGGCACAGGAAATGCCTAAAGATGATGGATTCGATCGGACGCTGAGTGTACTTAAAGAAGGATATGGATTCGTAATGAATAGGCGTGAAGCATTGAATACCGATGTGTTTGAGACCCGGATCATGGGAGAGAAAGCGATATGTCTGACCGGTAGCGAGGCTGCAGAACTTTTTTATGACGACACGCGTTTCAGACGTCGGGACGCTGCACCTTCCAGAGTAGAGAAGACGCTATTCGGTGAAGGAGGTGTGCAAGGACTTGATGGAGAAGCGCATCGCAATCGAAAGGCAATGTTCATGGCCCAGATGGATGACGAGGCGATGGACGAGATTGGTATGCTTGTACGCCAATATTGGCAATTGTATTTTAAAGAAGCCGGGAGTCTCGAGACCGTGTCACTGTATGAAGCGGCAAAAGTCGTATTTCTTCAGGTGGCTTGCAAATGGACAGGGGTACCGCTTGAAGACTCCGAAAAGAATGCACTTGCTTCACAGATTTCTGATCTATATGAATCGCCAGCTGCTCTGGGTCTCCAGCACTGGAAAGGGCGACGTTCCCGTTCGAAGGTCAACGACTGGATTGAAAACCTCGTGGAAGACGTCAGAGCAGGCAAGATTGAAGTAGATCAGGGGAAAGCACTTTACACATTCTCCTTTCATAGGGATGAAAAAGGTGCGCTTTTAGATAAGGAGACCGCAGCAGTCGAAATTTTAAACCTCATACGTCCAATGAACGCGGTGAGCGTTTGGGTAGCCATGATCGGTCTCGCGCTACATGAACACCCGAAAGAAAAGGAGAAGTTGAAAGGTGCAGATGATATTGAACTTGAATGGTTCATCCAGGAAGTGCGCAGATACTATCCGTTCTTTCCTTTTGCCGCTGCAAGGACAGATATCGATTTCGAGTGGCAAGGGTATTTCTTCGAAGCTGGAACACTGACTCTGCTCGATCTGTATGGCACGAATCGTCATCCTTCGGACTGGGTGGAGCCAGAAACATTCATGCCTGAACGTTTCAGAGGCTGGCAACAGACGCCGTTCAATTTCATCCCGCAAGGCGGTGGTAGTTATGATTTCGGCCATCGTTGTGCCGGAGAATTTGTTACGATTGTCATGATGCGTGCGACTCTTGATTTTCTCGTCAACACAATCTCATATGATGTACCAGAGCAGGATTTCAGCTTCGAATTCAATGACATTCCAGCTGTACCGAACGACAAAGTAAAAGTAAACAACTTCAGATTCCTCTAAGATGAATATAACAACCATGCACAACTGGTCAATTAAGATAAATACTGCGGTACACACTTTATACTTTAAATAAGAATAAGGAGGGATTGAATGACTCAGAAAACAATAGCCGTTGAAGGTATGACCTGCGCACATTGTAAGAGTGCCGTAGAAGGCGCATTGTCGGGACTTAGGGGTGTCCATTCTGTAGATGTTGATCTTGATTTGAATGAAGTGAACGTTGAGTATGATGAGTCGGAAGTAGACGAAACCGTTATGAAAAAAGCCATAGAAAATCAGGGCTATGATGTAAAACATTGATTTTGGTAATACCTGCTCCGTTAGGAGTAGGTATTTTCTATACGTAATCTTTCTAATCAGTACACATCAGCATAAAAAAATGGTAAAATGAAAAGAATCTGTGTAAAGTAATATTAAGATAGCTAGAGATATTCGAGGAGGATAAAAATTGATCATTGCGATCATTATACTGCTGTTTGTGTCACTGTTTTTTTCAGGTAGTGAGACAGCCCTGACAGCAGTCAATAAAATGAAATTACAGTCCAGGGCGAATAAAGGGGATGCTTCAGCAAAACGTCTTCTGAGACTGGTTTCAAGACCGAGTGTATTTATCACTACGATACTTATCGGCAACAATATAGCAAACATACTGCTGCCTACGCTCGTGACGACAATGGCACTCGACTATGGTGTTAATGTAGCGATCGCTTCTGCTGCACTGACCATTATCATCATTGTTTTCGCAGAGGTCATCCCGAAATCGGTGGCCGCAACATTTCCGGAACCCATCGCGATGGCGGTCGCACCCATAATCACTTTTTTCGTCGTCATTTTCAAGCCAATCACTGTTGTGCTCAACTGGTTAACGGATGCACTGGCTAGAATACTTTCAAAAGGGGAACTTGGGGGGGCTGCATCAGTCTCGAAAGATGAATTGCGTACCATTGTTGATATCGCAGATTCCGAAGGGATGCTTGCAAAGGATGAGTCCTACAGAATCAAAGGGGTACTGGAATTCCGTAACTTGAATGTGAAGGATGTTCTGACGACCCCAAGGACCGAGATGGAGGTCATATCTTCAACAGCGACATACGAAGAAGCGCGTGACCATGTCATCAATCATATGTATACAAGGTATCCAGTATACGCAGAAGATATGGACGACATCATTGGGGTATTCCACTCGAAATATCTGCTCCAGTGGTCGGTCGATCCATCTAAGAATCTCTTGGACTTTTGTGACCTGGACCCATTGATCATACATGAATTCCAACCGGTCGAATATGTTCTGCGCAAAATGACCAAAGAACGACGTCACCTTGCGATTGTCATTGATGAGTTTGGTGGTACAGAAGGCATACTGACACATGAAGATATTATAGAAGCGATGCTTGGTTTTGAAATAGAGGATGAAACAGATCTCAGGAATGATGCACTCGTGGAATCCATTACAGAAACCCGCATTGTATGTGACGGAAAGATCACTCTTCATCGTCTGAATTCGATATTTGATACAGAAATTCCACAGGAAGAAGATACGCTCTCAGGATTTCTGCTCAAGGAGTTCAAAGACTTCCCTGTTGAAGGGGATACGCTTCAATATGGCCACCTCAAGTTCGAGGTGATGATCATGGAAGACCAGATGATCCGCAAGGTCGATATAGTAAAAGAAGGCAGTAGGTAGAAGGTGTACATCCAGACGGATGTACACCTTTTTATGTGTTAGACTATAGAAAAACACCATGAAAAGGAAGGATTCATTTGAATATTTCAACAATAGGCACAGGATTCATTGTAGATCGATTCATCGAAGCAACGAAGCAGGTTGAAGGTGTTGAAGTCTATGCTGTGCATTCACGCACTAAAGAGCGGGCAAAATCATTCGCTGAAGCACATCAGGTGGACAACCACTTTACTGACGTATCAGAAATGCTTGCTCAAAATCAATACGATACCGTCTACATTGCTTCGCCGAACAACCTACACTATAAGTATGCCAAGCAGGCACTCGAATACGGCAAGCATGTCATCTGCGAGAAGCCGTTCACCTCGAATACGCGTGAACTTCAATCACTCATCGATTTGAGTCGGGAGAAGGGCTTGTTTTTGTTCGAGGCCGTAACCGGAATTCACCTGCCACACTACAAAGCAATAAAAGAACATCTGCATAGAGTGGGTGATGTTAAAGTGGTTCAGGCAAACTATTCGCAGTATTCCAGCCGATATGATGTATTAAAGGGCGGGCAAACACCCAATGTTTTCAACCTTGATTACTCAGGTGGCGCATTAGCTGACTTGAATATCTATAACCTTCACTTCGTCATCGGGCTCTTTGGCAGACCTGAGACTGTTTCCTACTTCCCGAATAAGTTTGAGAACGGGATAGATACATCGGGCGTCTGCGTAATGCAGTATGCAAACAGTGTCGCCACGTGTGTCGGTTCGAAGGATACGAAAAGCGAAAACAGCGTTCTGATACAAGGAGAACAAGGATATATCAAAGTAAATGGATCAGCGAATATTATCGATTCCATCGAAATATGTACTGATGGATACGAAAAAGCGATCGACCTTGGTCAGCATGAGAATAATATGGTTTCTGAAATTGAGGATTTCAAAGAAGTCTACGATAACAATGACCATCAATCAGCATCTGATTGGCTCGAACACTCCATGCATGTAATGGATGCATTTGAAAAGGCAAGAAAGGGCGCTGACATACTGTATCCCGCAGATAATGAGTAAAATTTTTCTGTATATGCAGCGTATCTAATGATACGGCCCCCATCAATAATTGATGGGGGCCGTATTAAAATTATACTGGATCAAGGAACCATATTGCCTGCTGCTTTGTAGATATGATACCACTCTTCCCGTGTAAGTTCGATCTCTGCTGCCTGAGCGATGTTCTGAAGTCTTTTTGTATCGGTTGTACCGATAATGGTCTGCATATTGGCAGGATGTCTAAGTATCCAGGCAACAACGACGGCATTCTTCGTCACATCATGCGACCGGCCGATGTTTTCGAGTACCGCATTAAGAACGTCGAATTTCGGATCATCCATGATGATGCCTTCGAAGTAGCCGTAATGGAAAGGCGACCATGCCTGCAACGTTACGTTGTTCATACGGGATTGTTCGAGCAGTCCGCCATCTTTATCTGCAGCGCCGTCAAAAGGTGTGTTGGCCTGAATACCGCTATTGATCATGTGAGAAGCAGCGGGTCCAAACTGTACCTGATTGGTAATGAGCTTATGGTCCGTATACTTCTGGATAAAATCAAATTGGGTCGCATTGAAGTTGCTAAGGCCGAAATGTCTGACCTTTCCAGTAGCATGGAGCTGGTCGAACGCCTCTGAAATCTCTTCAGGATCCATCAGTGCATCCGGTCGATGCAGCATGAGCAGATCTAAATATTCTGTCTCGAGTCTCTTTAGTATATTATCAACAGAACCGATGATATGTGTCTTTGATAAATCATAGTACTGAATGTCTTTTGTGGCCCCTTGACGGATACCGCACTTGCTTTGAATCAGAATATCTTCGCGATTCACTTCAGTAGCGAGCAATCTGCCGAATTTCCGCTCACATTCTCCACTTCCATAGATGTCTGCATGGTCGAAAAGATTGATGCCACAGTCGATTGCCGTGCCGATATGTCTGGCCAATGCCCCCGTTTCCAATTCTGAAATGCGCATACAGCCGAGTACTATCCTCGAAGCTTCAAGTTCCGAACCTCCAAGCTTGATTCTATCCATATTAATCACCTCATTTTCATTCTACCACATGCTTAAATATAGATCTGAATGCTAAGTATGTATAGGTTTGATTAAGATACTGTAAAGTACATTGACTTGAAGATGCTATTTCAATATTTTGGATAGGAGAGGGCTTTTTCCACTCATAAAATACATATATCTACTCGGGAGGTAGAGGAAATGAACATCGTATTTAAACGATTCCTTCTAATGCTATCAATCATCGTAGTTGCTGCAGTTGTTGTAGCATGCGGGAACGATAGCTCAGAAGAAGCAACCACTGAAGAAGGAGACGCCTCGGAGAATACTGAAGAAAATGCAGAGAGCAATGAAGCGGATGCATCAAGTTCTGAAGGCGAAGAAGTCGAATCGCTGTCAATGGGATTCATTCCTTCAAGTGACGCAGGGAATATCGCAACAACAGCAGAACCGCTTGAAGAATTTTTGAGCGAGGCGCTTGGGATAGAAGTCAATGCAGAAGTAATGGTCGACTACAGCGGTTTGATTGAAGCGATGAGAACTCAGCAAGTTGATATCGGCTTCCTTGCGCCTTTTAGTTTCGTACAAGCTGAGGATAGAGCAAACGTTGAAGTCATTCTGAAATCCATCAGAAATGGTTCTGAATCATATACTGCTCAGTATATCGTTAATGCTGATTCAGATATCGAGAGCATCGACGATCTAATAGCTGAGGAAGGTCTCGTCTGGGCATATCCAGATACGCTGTCTACATCGGGCTATCTTTTCCCTGCTGCACAAATGAAAGAAATGGGAATTGAAAACTTGGAGAGCCACTTCCAACAGCTTTCAGTTGGCGGACACGATAATGCGGTGACACAGGTTTATGACGGTCAGGCAGATTTCGCAACAACGTTCGATGACGCGCGAGCTACTGTAGAAGAAGAACTTCCAGATGTTATGGATCAGGTCAAGGTTATTGGCAATACAGATGAGATTCCAAACGATACAATTTCCGTTCGTTCGGAATTACCTGAAGATATGAAGCAACAGATTACAGATGCATTTATGAGTTTGAATGATAACGAAGAAATGCTTGAAGTCATGTACGAAATCTACGAATGGGATGGACTCGCTGAAGCCTCATCCGAAGATTACGATATCGTCCGTGATGTTTATGCAGAATTCGAAGAAGAACTCAGCGAATAGGCGGTCATACTTGCTAGAGGGGTGGGAGACTTGCTTCCCATCCCTTTTTTACATATTACAAACAAACCCAGGATGGTGGACCTATTGATAGAATTTAAAAATGTTTCGTTGGTATATCCAAACGGACATGAAGGATTAAAAAACATAGATCTGACAATCAATAGAGGAGAATTTGTTGTTATTGTCGGTATGTCAGGTGCCGGCAAGTCTACTCTTATCAGAAGTATCAACCGCATGGTAACACCGACGAGCGGTGAGTTGATTGTAGATAATGAGGATATCCTTAAATTGAAAGAACGCAACTTGAGAAAGTTAAGAACCAATGTAGGAATGATTTTTCAAAGCTATAATATCGTCAAGCGTATCAGTGTCCTCCGAAATGTGTTGGCCGGCAGGCTTGGGCACACTGGAACTTTAAGAAGCCTTTTAGGAATGTTTCCACAAAGTGACCTGAAACTGGCGATGAGCAACCTTGAGCGCGTCGGCATCGAAGAAAAAGCTTATATCAGGGCGAGCAATCTAAGTGGGGGACAGCAGCAACGTGTAAGTATTGCGCGTGCGTTAACCCAACAACCGAAAGTGATACTGGCTGATGAGCCAGTGGCAAGTCTAGATCCTCCCACATCTCATAAGGTCATGAAAGATTTGAAACGTGTCAGTAAGGAAGATGGATTGACGACCATTGTCAATCTGCACTTCATCGACATGGCAATGGAATATGCAGACCGCATTATAGGATTGCGCAATGGTGAACTGGTTTTTGATGGCCCGATTGAAGAAGTGACGGAGCTGACGTTCGAAGAAATATATGGTCGTCCGATTAAAGAAGACGACCTTATCGGAAACGAGGAAAAGATGGATGAAGAAACCCAGCCTGAACAGATCTGATCGTATTGTATTGACACCAATGCGTTTCAAACTTTTCATCCTTGGTGTCCTCCTCATAATTACTCTGTTGTATATTGGTGCGGTCTACCAAACAAAAGCTTTCCCGAATCGTGTCGTTGAAGGATTGCCGATAATTTTCTTCTTTGTAATGGACGACCTTTGGCCACCGAGCTGGAAGTACTTGAGAAGTGTTGTACAGCCTCTACTTGAAACATGGAATATTGCGCTTTTCGGCACTACGTTCGGCGCAATACTTGCCTTACCCATCAGTTTCTTAGCAGCATCGAATATTAATACAAACAGATTTTTCTATCGTATTGTTAGAGTCTTCTTTAATATTCTGCGTACTGTACCGGAGATCATTCTAGCTGTATTATTTGTCGCACTAGTTGGTATTGGTGATATATCAGGCATTCTGGCACTTACTGTACTAACGATCGGCATTGTCGGCAAGTTGTTGAGCGAATCAGTCGAATCAGTCGATGTCGGTCCACTTGAAGCCATCCGGGCATCTGGAGGGAATACGCTACAGGTCATACGATATGGGGTTATGCCGCAAATCTTACCCCAGTACGCGTCCTACACCCTTTATTGTCTTGAAATCAATGTTAAGGCATCTGTCGTGCTTGGTTTTGTAGGGGCTGGCGGGATTGGTATTATTCTTAGACAGCAACTTAGTTTGTTCACATATGAAAATGTGGCGGCGATTATATTTACGCTATTCGTTGTGATATCTATTATTGACTTCATCAGCAACAGGCTAAGGGAGCGTCTTGAATAATGAATGAGAACCAGAAACTGAAAGTCAACGGAACATTTAGTCGCAAAAAACGTATGTACATATATGCGATATTATTCATACTCGCAGGCATTTATCTCAGTGCGGTGCTATCGACGCCTTTTCAGGTGAATGGTTCCTCAGTATCGGTATTTGAAAATTTACGTCGTTTGTTCATCGAACCCATCATCAACATAAGTAATTATGGAAAATATGCCGAATACACTGTTTATATGTTTGAAACCATCGCCATCGCATATGCTGGTGTCCTCGTTGCAACCTTGCTTGCTGTTCCGATCGGGTTCTTAGCGGCACGAAATGTAGGAGGTAGGTTTTCTTATTTGGGCAAGGCCATTCTGAACGCCATAAGGGCCATACCAGAACTTATCTTTGCAATCATCTTTGTCGCTGCAGTCGGTATTGGTCCCTATGCAGGTGTCCTTGCTATCAGTATCAATTCCATCGGTATGCTCGGCAAGCTCTATGCTGAAGTCATTGAATCGATGGACACTGAAAACGTCGATGCTATCAAAGCAAGTGGTGGTAATAGTGTCCAATCCATGTGGTATGGCATATTCCCACAAGTGATGCCTGAGTTCATGTCTTACGCATTGTACCGCTTTGAAATCGATGTACGTGCTTCCACAGTGCTTGGTATCGTTGGTGCAGGGGGAATTGGCGCACCACTCATACTTGCCACCTATCAGAGGAGTTGGGAAGAAGTGGGCATGATACTTCTCGTAGTCATCGTATTTGTTAGCCTGATTGATGTGTTGTCCGGAACTATAAGAAGGCGCCTAGTCTAGCTCCCCAGTCTTCATAGCCCAGAGGACTTTCCGTTTTTAGAATAGAACATCAAAACCTTGGGTAAATGAATGGTAAATACATTAAATTTATAGGGGGCTTATAATGAGTAAAATGGAATATGGCAGTGACTATAAGAATATACCGACCTATTCGACTGAAAGTGGAAATGTGAGAGAGGTACTGCCGGACCTTTGCACTTATACGAACAAAATTGTCAATCTGCATTTGGTGGGACACCCTGAAAGTTCCAATTTTGTACTGATTGATGCTGGTTTAACAGAGTCTTCGGATGCCATCATTAAAGTGGTGGAGGAGCGTTTTGGACAAGGATCGCGACCGCAAGCCATAATTCTGACGCACGGACATTTCGATCATGTGGGTTCGATTATCGAATTAATCGAGCATTGGGATGTGCCGGTATATGCTCATAAACTGGAACTACCCTATCTAACGGGAAGAACCCCTTATCCGGATCCTGATCCGACTGTAGAAGGGGGGATGATGGCTAAGATGTCATCAATCTATCCGAAGGAACCGATTGATCTAGCAGAAAATGTACACTCGCTACCAGCAGATGGAACAGTTCCCTATTTGCCTGAATTTGAATGGATCCACACACCTGGCCACTCCGAAGGACACGTCTCTTTCTATCGTGCATCTGATCGAACATTGATTGTGGGCGATGCCTTCGTTACTGTAAAGCAGGATTCATTGTATAAGACGATGCTGCAGAAGCAAGAGATTCACGGTCCACCGGTTTATTTTACAAATGACTGGGAAGCTGCAAAGGCGTCTGTCGAAAAACTAGCATCTATCGAACCTGAAACGGCGGTGTTCGGTCATGGTAAAGCCCTACAAGGGGTAGAACTACGTGAGGGTCTGAACAAGCTTGTCGAAAACTTCGATGAAGTTGCTAAACCGTCCCACGGTAAATACGTAGATGAAGAAAAATAGAATATGAGTTTCAAGGCGTGCCGATTTAATTTATAATGGAAAGAAAAAAATCGAGGTAGTAATATGAAGTTTTCACATATCGCATTAGGTTTTTCCATTGCTTTGGCTCGCTTTCTCTACAAGCAGGACAAGGATATCACTACGACTTACCATACGCATGAATCCTTGCGGGTCCCTGAAGCTTTTGATGGCTATAAGATCATTCAGATTTCCGATTTTCATAATGCTTGGTTTGGTTTTCGATCAAGCAAGCTGATTCGTGAAATAAGGAAGATTGATGGCGATGTCATCTTTGTGACAGGCGATGTCATCGATCGCCGTACTCCAAACTTCAAGCGGTCTATGGGGTTGATATCACAACTTGTCGACATTCTGCCAACCTATTATGTAACAGGCAACCATGAAGCTCACTATAGGGGATTTGACAGACTCGAGCGGGCGATAGATGCCTCTGGTATGAAGAATATCAGTAGGAGCAACGAACGTCTGAATGCCGGGAATGACCATATTAGACTGGTCGGTATGGAAGATTTGTGGTTCTATGGAACGGATGGGGATCATCAGGTAGTGGATGATTTCAAAGAGGATCTTGAGCATCGCCTTGAGAACAGGCCTGATCGTTTTACCATTGTACTGTCTCACCGCCCAGAGTTATTTGATGTATACACAAGCTTTCCAATCGATATTGTCTTCACCGGTCATGCACATGGTGGACAGATTCGTCTGCCAGTCGTCAAAGGGCTTTATGCGCCGCACCAAGGTGTACTTCCCAAATATACTGAAGGTGTTCATAAAGAAAATGATACCAGTATGGTTGTCAGCCGTGGTCTCGGCAATAGCCGTTTCCCATTTCGCGTCTTCAATCGTCCAGAGATCATCGTCATGGAACTCAAGCGTCAGCAGGGCGTACAGTAGCGGAGGACCTGCCTAAGCTAAAACTGCGAATAAAAAGATTGAGAATACAATGCTAAAACCAGCTTGTCGGAGGATTTGACGAGCTGGTTTTGTTCGGTATATCTAACTATATATTAAATAAAGCTCGTATCGGTCATCTTGTCCGATACGAGTTTTATTTTTAAAATTAATTGTAGAAAATCATGTCTGGAGTATTTGCTTCTGTAATGACATCAGTTTTCTTCAAGTACTGATTCATTTTGTGGAAATCGACATCTGCACCGATACCGTATGAAGTATTAACATCTACAATACCATCTTCCGCAACGACTTCCGGAGTGATGATATCCTCATACCAATATCTGTTGGATGATGCAGTATCACCGGGCAATGTAAAGTTGCTGAGAGTCGTAATGGCAATGTTATGAAGGCGGCCGACGCCCGCTTCTAGCATGCCACCGCACCATAAAGGAATGTCATGCTTTTCGGCGAGATCATGGATCTTTATAGATTGTGTAAGACCGCCTACACGCCCAACTTTCACATTGATAATTCTGCAACTGCCCAGTTCAATGGCGCCGAGAGCAGACTCGTAGGAATCAATACTTTCATCAAGACATACGGGCGTACTAATCTCCTTCTGCAACTTGGCGTGATCAATAAGGTCGCCAGCAGCGAGCGGCTGCTCGATCATCATCAAATCGAAGGCATCGAGTGCCTTCAGTGTTTCGATATCATCCAATGTGTAGGCGGAATTGGCATCTGCCATGAGTGGAATGTCGCCGAAACGTTCTCTAATCTTACGGATCATATCGATATCGCGACCAGGCTTAATTTTCACTTTGATACGTTTATAGCCTTCGTCGACTTTCTCCTGAACTCTTTCGAGCAACAGTTCGTCAGTGTCTTCAAGACCAAGTGAGATGCCGACCTCCACTTGTCGCTTTTTCCCACCGATGGCTTCTGATAGTGACATACCTTTCTGTTTGGCATGGAGATCCCAGACAGCACCTTCGATGGCGGCTTTTGCCATGTTGTTTCTTTTAAAAGGTTTGAACAGTTCCCAAACTTCATCAGGATGCTCTATTTCGTTTTGCACTACGAGTGGTGCAAAATACTTTTTCATCGCAATGATGGATGCATCCATGAACTCCTCGGAGTACAGAGGGTCTTCTCCAGATACACATTCTCCGAAACCGGATAGACCACTATCGTCAATGGCTTCAACGATTGTTATAAAACGGTCCTGTTGGGTACCGAAGCTTGTGGTGAAAGGTGTCTTCATCTTCATCAAAAGCTGGTGCAGTCTGATTTCTGTAATCTTCATTCAATTTTTCCTCCTATACTGGTCCCCAGTTGATGGCTACAAGGACAATTATATAGATAATACCGAGGACATACCATATAAGTACAAGCGGCAAGGCGAATTTGACCCATTTAGTATATGGTACGCCAGCAATAGCAAGGTTTGCCATCAGAACACCGGAAAGTGGCGTAATGATATTGGTGAAACCATCACCCATTGTGTAAGCCTGTACGGCGACCTGACGCGGGAAGTCCATAATATCCGCTAGTGGTGCCATGATTGGCATGACAATCGCTGCCTGACCGCTCCCTGAAGTGACGATTAAATTGAAAAGTCCGTTAGCGAGAAACATTATGATGGCGCCACTTGTACTCGAGAACGGCTCCATGATGATGGCCATAAAATTAACGACACTATCCAAGACCAATCCTTGTTCTAGAATGACGACAATCGAACGTGCCATTCCGATAATAAGCGCACCATAAAGGACTGCGTTGGCGCCCTCGATGAAGGTTGAAATCATGTCATTCACGTGGATTCTACCTATAATTGCTGTAGCAACCATGATAACTAGGAAGACGGCAGACATTTCACCAAGACTCCAGTCCGCTATGAATACACCAGTTACATAGGCACCAATGCCGCCTGCCAACGCAAGTAGCACGAGAATGTGTTTCAACTTCATATCTTGCTGACCGAGTGTCTGTCCTTCTGTTGGGACTTTCGGGAAAGGATTATCTTTTAGTATGCTACGGCTTGGGTCTTTCTTGATACGATTTGCGTACCAGATGACATAAATCATGGTTACAATCAATGCGATGATGTACATCACCGTACGTTCCGGCGCTCCTGAGAAGGTCGGTATCTCAGCAATTTCTTGTGCGAAACCGATAGTCAACGGATCAAGTACAGCCACACCAAAGCCGACATAGGCACCGAGATAGATGATGGATATTCCAATGATAGCATCCATTTTCATCGACCGGGCCAGGATAATACCGAGCGGTATGAAAGCGATGACCGCGTTGACGACGATTCCGAGCGTACCGAATATGGAGAATACGACCATTACAAGGGCGATGAGCAGCCATTCCTTATTTTGTGTTATGCGGATGATCTTTGTAACCAATGCGTCAATAGCACCGGTTCTTTCGATGACAGCGAACGTGCCGCCAATGATAAGTACTAGGAATATGAGATTCGAAGTACTGATCAATCCTTCGACAATGGCACTGAAGATATCGAGAAAGCCAGCTGGATTGGAGTCGATGATACTGAATGTACCAGGTATAATTACATCTATACCCTCGGCAGATTCCTCGGTTTCGAAAGTACCCGCTGGGATTATGTATGTTGCGATGGCTGCAAGAACAAGGAAGAAGAAAAGAATTGCGTAAGCATCAGGCATGCGAAAGCCTTTCTTTTTCTTGGGTTCAATACCGTTTTCTTCAGTTGATTCATTTTTCTCTGTCATAGAATACCTCCAGTTTGAATTTTCTTTTAATTAGATATAGTATAGTAGAGAGTGAATGAATATTCAATAACTTGTATGGAAGGAGATATATTTTGCTAAAAGAAAATATACAGGAAGTATTTGAACATATGCACGCACATCCAGAACTGAGCTACGAAGAGACCGAAACGACCGAATATATATACAATTATCTGAAAGACGCAGGCTTTTCTCCAGTAAAGTTTAGTAATACAACTGGGCTCTATTGTGACATCGGCAATTTCGATGAAGGTCTCCCAGTCATTGGTATCAGAGCGGATATTGATGCACTTTATCAGGAAGTGAATGGTATCAAGCAAGCCAATCATTCTTGCGGTCATGATGCTCACATCGCGATGGTCATCGGTACAATGCTGAAAATTAAAGATGATAAAGCTCTTGAGACCAGAGGGGTGAGGTTTATATTCCAACCTGCTGAAGAGGTGGGGACGGGTGCGCTTTCTGTTGTCGATGAAGGGATAGTCGATGATCTCGACTATTTCTTTGGTATCCACTTGCGGCCAATCGAGGAGGCGACCAATGGTTTTGCCACACCAAGCATTGAGCACGGGGCCGCCAGCTCACTAAAGTTCAGAATTGTTGGGGAAGATGCGCACGGTGCGAGACCACACCTCAATCACAATGCTATAGAGGTCGGTGCGGACATCGTTAATATGCTCTCAAAGATACACATCAATCCAGTCATTCCTTCTTCGGTGAAAATGACGAAATTTCTAGCTGGCGGGAAGTCCCTGAATATTATTCCAGGTGCTGCAGAATGTGGAATCGACATGCGTGCGCAGACCAACGAACAGATGGACAAGCTAAAAGAGCGCGTTTTCAACATTCTTAAGTATATTGAGGAATTCTACGAAGTGAAAATCGAAGATATGGAGTTCTCGGGAATCGTAGCAAGTGAGAGCCATCCGGACGCGATTGAAGTACTGCGAAAGTCTATTGTGGATGTTCTTGGAGAAGAAAAGTGTCTAGAACCGATTGTGACGAGTGGTGGCGATGATTTCCACTACTATACGGTCAAACTACCGAAACTGAAAGGGGCAATGATTGGAATCGGATGTGACCTCACCCCAGGATTGCATCATCCGGACATGTCGTTCGAACACTCAGCGATGCAGAATGGAACTGAAATACTGTACAAAGCAATCGTGAACGTAGAATAAATGGAGCAGGAAGAGTGACGCAGAAGAGCGAGTCAGTACTATTGACGATGAGAGGATCCAAGCCCCACTTGCACTTGATAAATCGATTCATTCGAGAGATGAAGATGGTAGGATGAGATGTTTACATCAAAAACGGTATTCTCTATACAATCATCGACAAAACTGACGGATGTAAGCTCTCTGTGGTAGAGGATCGGCTATTAAAAATATAGGAGTATAAAAAAATCCTGGACAGCGTCCAGGATTTTTTTATATGCTCTTGTATTGTTCTTCGTCTATACTACCTTCATCAACAATACCCATCGCATCTTCTTCCAGTTTACGGTTGTAGAGGAAGAGGATGATGATGGCTGCGATACCTACAGTAATCATATTGAGCACTGCAAGCAGTGCAGCTGTACCAAAGTTTTTCGTGTAGGCTTTGAAAATACCGAAGAAAGCAATGGATTCCATCAGAACGTAGGTGATGGCAATGTCGCCGATTGAGAGACCCATTACATATACGACGATACCAATAATAGCAAACGCAAGTCCAATGGTTCTAGGATTGAATTTGCCACGATCAAGTACATGCCCATCAAACATCTGGCCCCCCAGATAGAACGTACCGAACGGAATGAAACCAAGCAGCGGCATATCAAGATTCTTTTTCTCTGCAACACGGAAAAGGAAGTAGCCCTGAAGAAGCCACTTGACGAGACCAATCAGCGAAAAGAAAATGATTAGCAGTATACCAACAATGGCGATACCTGCTAGAAGACCGATTATTTCCATTTATTTATTCACACCCTTCAGTGAAATTATACCATATTTCTAAACGTACATAAAATAAGAAGCAGGCTTATAAGCCTGCTTCTAGCTACCGTATCTACGGTAGTTTCTGGCGTTTATCTTATCAGCACTACGGTAGGCATCAACGACAGCGTAAATCCAGACAATCGGTAGGAATACATATCCGATAAGTACAACTGTCAAAGCACCATTTATCAATTGTATAAGAATGATGATGATACCTTTGAGAATTTGGCCATTATATATCTGGCCAAGTCCATTGACGAGTGCACTCAGTACCGCTGCAATACCTGAACTTTTTTGCGAAGGCATTTTTTCACCCCTTGAATAGTATCAACTACCTCTATATTCCCATTATTCTTTATCTCTAAACTTTTTCTCGCGTGCTCTGCCACCTGGCATTCTGAATGGCCACCAGTTGCCACGGCCAAATGTGATGACGAATGCAGGTACAAGCAACGGGAGTACGATGAATGCATAGAATAGCAAAGCGAAGATGATGACACTTGCAACCTGTATCAATATGACCATACCCGATGGAAGCAGTGCCGCAAAAGTGCCAGACAGAATGATGACTGCTGTAATAACCACACCACCCATGCGTCTGATGGACTGTTCGATTGCATCACGAATGCTACGGTCAGCCAACTCTTCACGGAAACGGTCAATGATAAATATTGAGTAGTCGATACCGAGAGCAGCGAATATGATCAGGCTGAAGAACGGTACCGCCCAGTTCAGTTCACCATACCCAAGGAAACCAAGGAGCCATTGTGTGATCGTAATTGATGCAAAATAGGTAATGAAAATTGAACTGATCATCGAAATCGGCAGTATCAGTGATCTAAAGATGATGGCAAGCACTACGAATAGTGTCAGGATGAAGATGATTACAACCCTATTGTAGTCGTCATTTGAAATCTGATTCAAATCCCGGTTCATACTTGTAACCCCGGAAAAATAAGCGGTGGTGTCATCGCTATTTAGACGATGAAGTTCATTTTCTACAGTTGTTTGGATCTCGTCTAGGGTGGACATGGCCTCATGACTGTACGGATCAACGGCAAGGACGACATTCATTATGAGGGCTTCGTTGTTATCACCGAATGCGTACTGGTCGACAGCGGCCTCAATTTCGTCATTATCTATGAATTCTTGTGGAACGTTAATTCCTGTTTGATCTACTGCTTGGTTATCACTGATACCCTCAAGCAGACTCGATACTTCTTCGAGGCCGTTTTGTATTTCATCAATGCCTTCAGCCGAATCAGCGAGACCATTGCTTAGCTCGCTCAGCTGTTCACTCGCCGCTGCTTGCTGTTCGTTTAGCTGGGTGTTAGCAGCATCAACTTCTTCAGACAGTGTCGTCAGTCCTTCTTGAACTTGTGAGAGCTGTGTCGCTGCGCCTTCAGCGTCTCCTGTCTGCTGCATATACCAGGTGATCTGTGTGATGCTGTCATTAATTTCATCAATTCCTGCTCCAAGTTCAGACAAATCACCGCCTGTTGCTTCATTGTCAGCAAGGCTGTTGCTTGCTTCGGTGAGACCGGTCGATATCTCCGCTAAGCCGTCCTGCATTTCTACGATGCCCTCATTTGTCTGTTCGAGCTGATTACGTACATTGAAGTCTTCGATCGCTTCGCCTGCAGGACGCGTAATGGTTTGTACTTCTTTTACTCCTTCAAGGCCGGAGACTGTGGAGGAGATTGCATCCAGTTTCGATAGGCTTTCCTGGTTCAGAAGATCATCGCCGTTAGATAGGATGACCCGCACTGGGAAGAGTTGACCTTCATCGAAGTTTTCGCTAACAACATTGGTTGCATGTACAGTTGAGTAGCCGTCGTCCAGTTCTTCTATGGAGTCGAAGTTCACTTCGTCATCGTAGAACAGGGCTATTGCGATAAGTATGGCAAAGATGGAGAAGATGATGCGTGTCGGATACTTCAAGGACAATATACCAAGTGGTGTCCACAACCTACTCTCCTTGAATTCTGTTTTCTTGATGTTTGGCCAGAAGATATATCTTCCGAGCAGGTACATCAGTACAGGAAGTAGTGTGAAGATTGCAAGCAAAAGGAAGACGACACCCAGTGCCACGCCGACTGCAGAACGGTAGATTTCGAAATTGGCGAAGTAGAGTACGCCGAATACGATGGCACCGGAAAGACCACTGATGAACACTGTTTTTCCGGCAGTCGAGAAGGTACGGATGATGGCATCGTATTTATCATGGTGTTCGAGCTCCTCTTTGAAACGGTTAAGCAAAAGAATACAGTAGTCGGTACCGATACCGAATAAAATGACGATGAGAAAACTCTGGGTTTGTGGTGAAATCGGGAATCCAAACCACTCCACGAACCAACCGACAAAGGATTGGCCGAGCAGATAGGCGACACCAACAACTGCTACAGGTACAAATGGTGTCACAATGGAGCGGAACATGAGCAGCAGTACGCCGACAACGATAATGACAGTAAATATTTCGGTGGACTGTATACCTTCCATGGCATCTTGTTCGACTGTGCTCTGAATCAGCTCATTTGAGGTCATGGAAGTGTCGGCATCTGTCGTATTCATCTCTTCGATTGAAGCTGCGATACTGCTGATGTCGTTGACCGGACCGACATAATCCATCGGAATCATAATGACGCCGTTGTCGTTATTGATAAAGTTCTCCTGCACAGACGCATCATAAGTAAAAGGATTGATAACATTATCTACCTCATCAAGCGTTCTGATCTCTTCAATATAAGAGACGATATCCGACTCGTGTGAACTGACTTGGTCTTCAAACTCGAGCACGAGTGACATCGTTTCTTTATCTTGACCATAAGCTTCAAGGAACTGCCTTGCCTGTTCACTCGAAGATTCATCCGAGAGTTGGATGTCTCCTTTTTCTGTTGCCAACTGAGTCAGATTGGGAGATAGAATAAAGGTAGTTGCAGCAAAGATGAGCATCAATACTGTGACCGGCCATTTGAATTTAAGAATGTGTTTCATCTTGTGTTCCTCCAGGTATATACTTCAAAATTGTGAGCGTTGCTTCATAGAGCTTCTTTTCTTCATCTTGTGAAAGATTCGATATATCTGCTCTAATCTTACCGAGAATGCTGTCTATCGACTCTTCAAGTAATGCTTCTGCTTCCGGAGTCATAAGAATCAACTTAGAGCGTTTATCTTGTGTCAGTTCATTCTGTTTAATGATGACAAGTTTCTTGCGTTCAAGCTTTTTGACTGTGTGCGTAATGGCGCTTCTTTGGACATCGAGCGCCAAGGCTAGCGCCGAAGGGGTGGCGTGCCCGTTCAAGTAGATATACTGAATGATATCCATCTGTGTTTTGGAAATATGAAGGCGCGCGACAGAATCAGTAACATCGTTAAACACCTGTGTATAACCATAGCCGTAAATATCCCTTAAATTGTGGATAATCTCTTTTCTTTTATCCATGTATTGCACCCTCACTTAATTGTTGAGCATACTCAACTAATTGAAATATACCATAGTTTAGCACGCGAAGTAGGTTCGGTCAAAAGATAATATGTGACACTTCTGTAAAGATGTAAGTAAAAAAGGAGACGCCCAGAGGGCGTCTCCTATTCTAGTGATCATCTATTCCATACACGGTGTGCTTTAACATCCTCGAGGAATTGGTCGACATTCTTTTCTATGTCGGTCACCCCTTTTGCATCCAGTGAGAACGGAAGTACATCGGAGATGTCGCCTTCATCGACGCCATATCCGATTGCCTTTTTATGTTTGAAGGCTATGGCAAGGTTCTCAATTGCCTCAGGCTGCAGTGATTCCTTACCTTTTAGCACAACAACAGCATCAAACAGGACAGAATGAACGGTATCGAAGGTCTCTTCAACCATCACATCTCCTATGCTGTGTATCTTATCAGAAATGAAGCTAACATCCATGCCATGCTTTTCGAACTTATCTTTTGTCTCCTTCAATGTTGCCTCCGCAACATCCGGTGTAATCATGACACCAAGTGTACGCGTTTCAAGCGAAGTAGGGTGGTTGGTCATGCTAAGCGCTGGAGAGCTTTTACTATATGTGGATTCTTCTACTGCTTCGGGCAGCTCAGCGCCTACCTTGTCCGCAACGTACTCTGTCATTTCTCGATCAATCTTATTGAGAACTTCTCTTAGAACATTGTTTCTGACTGACATATTCTTGCATTTGCCGAGTTCGAAACTCAAAGCATCGAACATATGCTGCTTCTCATGATCCTGCATGGAGTTCAGGAATAATTTTGCTTGGCTGAAGTGGTCTTTAAAGCTTTCACTTCTAGCGCGCACTTTTCTACCTTCGACTTTTTCATTGTAATGTTCAAATCCGCCTTCTTCCGGACTGGCAGGTTCAGGCTGATTATCATTTAAAGCATTCTTATGGTAGGAAGTCTGTCCTTTAGTAATATTCATCTGGTTGTAGCCTTCTCGCTGATTGTTTGCGAACGGACAAACAGGGCGATTGATTGGGATCTGATGAAAATTTGGCCCGCCGAGACGAATCAGCTGTGTATCAGTGTACGAGAATAGTCGACCTTGTAGCAATGGGTCATTTGAGAAGTCGATGCCTGGAACAACGTGACCAGGGTGGAAAGCAACCTGTTCCGTTTCCGCAAAATAATCATCTACATTTTGATTAAGGGTCATTTTACCAACGAGCTGAACAGGTACATCTTCTTCAGGCCAGATTTTAGTTGGATCGAGTACGTCGAAGTCCATATTGAACTCGTCTTCTTCTGGTATAACCTGCAATCCAAGCTCAAACTCGACAGCATTACCTTTATCAATATTTTCCCAGAGATCTTGGCGATGGAAGTCAATATTCTTACCATTAATCAACTGTGCTTCGTCCCAAACGACCTGGTGTGCACCGAGCTTCGGTTTCCAGTGGAACTTAACAAAGTGGCTTTTGCCCTCCTTATTGACGAGCCTAAATGTATGCACGCCGAAACCTTCCATCATGCGGAGGCTTCTCGGGATGGCGCGATCACTCATGAGCCACATAATCATATGCGCACTTTCTGTATTTTGGGAAACGAAATCCCAGAAGGTATCATGAGCTGAAGCTGCTTGCGGAATTTCATTGTGTGGCTCTGGTTTAACAGCGTGTACAAGATCTGGAAACTTGATGGCATCTTGGATAAAGAACACAGGCATGTTGTTACCAACAAGGTCGTAGTTACCTTCATCTGTATAGAATTTCGTAGAAAATCCGCGTACATCACGTGGGATGTCCATAGAACCTCTATTTCCCGCGACCGTGGAAAATCTAACAAAGACGGGCGTCTTCTTGCTAGGATCATTCAGAAAGTCTGCTTTTGTATATTTTTCAAGAGATTCGTACACTTGGAATTCACCATGCACACCAAACCCTCTGGCATGTACTACACGCTCTGGAATACGTTCATGGTCGAAATGCGTCATTTTTTCACGGAAGTGGAAGTCTTCCATAAGCGTTGGGCCGCGTTCACCAGCTTTTAAAGAAAATTCGTCCTCACTGACGGGTAGGCCTTGGTTTGTTGTCATCTTTGCTTTTTTCGTATTATCTATCGTATTCTTCTGTAAATCTTCTTTTTTCTTGTTCATAATAAGCCCCCTGAAATTGATGTCTTCCACATCATAGTATCAGCCTATAGAGGGGTTTACACGCATTTATGCTTTGAAGTTTTAGAGCGCATAAAGCTGGGTAAATAAAAAATTTGGGACCTGAAAGACAGGTCCCAAATTTTTGTTTTATATGCTCGATCTAATTTCTTCTATAAGCTTGTCATCAAGCTGACTGTGCTCACTTAGGAACCCTTTTACGCCTGCTTCCTCGATTCTTTGCTTCATTTCAATCTGTTCTGGATCATCACTGTTATTGAACTGCAGTGCAAACATTACAAGTTTAGATAATGCGGAATGATCCATATTTTGATTATGAAGATAGACAAGTGGTTTCACGATCCGGTCGTTTGGACTAAGCTTTCTCAAAACACCACGACCTACACGATCAAGATCATCTGACAGATAGGGGTTTTTGAACCTGGCGATAATCTTTTCGATATATTGCTTTTGTTCGACTTCTGTAAAATCGTAGTTGTGAGTAAGATAAAGCGTCGTTTCTTCAAGAACCTGTTTCAGGTAAGAGACAACCTTTTCATCATCCATCGCTTCAGAAACGGTCGTGTAGCCAAGCGTTTTGCCGTAGTAGGCGATGCCTGCATGACCTGTATTTACAGTAAATAGTTTACGTTCAATGTAGGGCATGAGGTCCTCAACATAGTTTACGCCCGCTAGGGTATCTTCTCCTACCCAGCTGTTCTTTTCGATGACCCACTCGAAGAACGGTTCTACTTTGACATCGAGTATATTGTCATTTTTTTGAATGGGAACAATTCGATCAACGGCGGAGTTTGGAAATCCGACATTTGAAGGCAACGTCTCATTCACTTCTGAGAAAATAGCAGTTTTGAGTGTGTCTGTTGCAAGTACAGCATTCTCGCATGCAATAATATTGAGCGGTTTATCAGTCTGACGATTTGCCAGATGTGGTGCAAGAGTCTTAGCGATAATCGGCAGAATATTGACACCGACTGCTGTCGTAATGATGTCAGCCTGAGAAACTGCTTCTGACAATTGATCCGGATCATTTGCAGTATGCACACCATTTACACCACTGATTTTGTAGGACGCACCGTTTTCCTCAGAAATGTGTACCGTGTATTCATGGTCTTTATTCAATGCATCAATGATTTCAGTATTCACATCTGCGAAAGTCACTGCATATCCATTGTCATGAAGGACCTTGCCGATGAAACCACGTCCGATGTTGCCTGCTCCGAAATGAACAGCTTTCATATTATAGGTCCTCGTTTTCGAATAGTGCGATGATTTCGTCGGCAGACGAAGCGTTGATTACTTTCTCTGCATTTTCTTCCTCTGAAAATAGAACAGCAATTTTCTGTAGCATTTCAAGGTGTTCGTTATTCTTTCCAGCGATTCCGAGTACGACCTTGGCTTCGTTTCCATCGAAGTCGACACCGCCTGGTACTTGGACGAGTGACAGCCCACTTTTGATGACTGAAGTTTTCCCTTCGTCTGTACCGTGTGGGATGGCGAGACCGTTACCCATGAATGTGGAAACCACTTTTTCACGCTCTAGCATGGAGTCGATATAGGCTGCTTCAACGGCACCTTGGTCAACAAGGATTTGTCCTGCTTTTTTGATTGCTTCCTCTTTTGAGCTTGCTGTCTGGTTAAGTACAATATTTTCTTTTTGTATCATTGAAAATCATTTCCCTTCTATTTGTAGAGTGTCTTTATATAATCTTTCATTATATTTTCCACCTCAGTGGACGATTCAAACAAGTAGCCGATATTCATGTGATGCGTTCCGAATAGGACGCTCAATTCACTGATCATATCAGCAACTAGTGTCTTTTCGGGGACGAGCAGAAGAATCTGATAGTCGACTGCCACTGTCTCTCCTTTATAGTTCCGGTCTTCTATACCCGCTCGATTATGAATAAACACCATCCGATGGGCATTGATTACTGGTGACCTGATGTGAGGGTAGGAGAAACCGGCCTCTCCTACGATGAATCCAGTTGTTTCAAAACGCACTTTGAGAAGCTTTAGAATCTCGATAATATCGTCCTGTGACATATCCGTTTCAGAAGAAAGTGCCTCTTCTATTGATGCAAGGGCATCAGTACGGCGGTCCTTTGCTAAAAAGGAGCGATTAAGGTAGAGTTCAGATGCCTGTATCACCTGGTCAGGATTGACGTCGACCTGAACCATTTCTCTCTCTGGTACATGACGCAGCGGGGTAGCATCAAGACGCGAGATGGCTTCCGTAATCTTCTTCTCATCACTGGCATCGAGCAGCGGGCTAACGAGAATATAGTTTTCAAGATCAAGCGGTACGGTGCTCAGTACCAGCTCATTATCATGAATATCAGTTTCTGCCACTTCGGAAATGGAAAGTTCCTGGCGAATGTACAAATTGTTGAATCTGCTGCGGAGCTGGTTCGCAAGTATTCGGCTCGTTCCGATACCACTGGAACAGACCGTCGTCACTTCAACTTTAGGATTAGCGTGCAGAATACCGCCGAAGTGAATGGTCAGAAACCCGATTTCAGACTCATTGAGCTTACGTGTATCAAAGTGTTGCTTGAAACTCTCACCGACGACTTCAAACAATGCTGGATATTTTTCCTTAATGGTATCGAGCAATGGATTGACGGTGATGATTCCAGATTCCATTCTGTGTAGTGTCGGCTCGATATGGAGTATCAACCCTTCCTTGAGTTCAGGGTAGGCATAGAAAGGATAGTCCATTCTCCGGCTAACCGTATTGATGAAATGAATTGTCGCCGATTCGATGGAATCCATGTCTCTTTCCGACTGGAACTTTCTGCGGCTGCCTCGAAGGTGCATACATATGAAGTAGACTTCTTCTTCAGGAAACGTAATTGAAAACTCAGTCTCCAGTTTGCTGGTCAAAGCTAGAGAAACTTCAAATTCCTGAGTTTTATTAAGTTCCTCTTTAAGTGAATGTTTCACTGATACGTTCTGAGCGTGTTCAGTACGGTCGATGGCTAACACGATATGGAGGGTCAGATTGAGATAGGCATTTTCAGTCAGCTGATAAGGAAGTACATCGAGCTCATCCATGAGTAGACGTTCTACTTTGAAAATGTTGTCGGCTTCAAGCAACCCCATGATTTTGTTGTTGACCAATGAGCTGAACACAAAGTTATTTTCAATGACCGAGTAGATACTGTTCGAATTCAGCTCGTTGACCATCATGTCTGCGAGGAAATTCTGCTTGTTCAACTCGTCTCCGACAAGCTGAATGCCAATTGAACGAATTTTAGTGATTTCGAGATTAAATGCACCTAAAGTGCCAGTCATCTGTCCAATGAGCTCATCCACTGCATGTTCACTCACCCCGAGTTCGACAGCGAGGGCACTTTTCTTTATGCCTTCGGTATTCAGCATGAGGTTATAGATCAGGGCAACTTTCTTCTCTTCAGTACTGAGGTCTTTATCTGCGTTGGCATTGATGAAAGTTGTCAATGCATCAATTTCCGGCGTGTCGAGTGCCACTTTCACACCCTTTTTATACTCACGGATCACTCGGATGTTCAATTGCTCAAGCGTTTCTGTAACATTCTTCAGTTCACGATGAATGGTCCTAGAGGAGACACCGAGTTTATCAGCAAGCTCTTTAATAAGTAGAAAGGTGCCATTATGATATATGAGCTCGTTGATGATTTTCTTCTCTCTTGAGCTGATCATAATGGCACCTCCTTTAGTTCAAGCTATTGGTGTTTCTTCAGTTCCTCTGTCAGCTCTTCGTATTTCGGACTGTTGAGGAAGTTGTCGACTGAAATATGCTTTGCAGTCGGTACTTTGTTTTCTGCGCGCTCAGTCAGTACTTTTTGCGTGATGATAATATCTTCGTCACCTTTGAGCTGGTTGATTGCAGAGTTTGTAACCTCTATATCGAGTCCTGCTTTTTTGAACTTATTCTTAAGCATACCCGCTCCCATGGCACTTGAACCCATTCCAGCGTCACAAGCAAAGACAATCTTATCCACTTGGCTATAGTCGAAGGTAGTCGCTGCTGTATCGTCTGCAGCTGCTTCGGATTGGCTCAATGTACCAGCAACAGTGGACTTTTTACCTTTTGCTGCTTCCATCTTCTGTGTAGCGCCTGCAATATCGTCATCAGGCTGTTTTGTAAATTTGAGCAGCAGTGAAGCGACGATAAATGATACGAGCGTTGCTGCAAATACACCGAGGAACATGATGAGGTGTTCGCCTCCAGGAGTCATTGCAACGTATGCAACAATACTTCCTGGCGCCGGTGGGCCTGTAAGACCGAAACCGAATAGTGTGTATGTCAGAATACCGGTTGCACCACCAAGAATTGCTGCAACGACAAGTATTGGTTTCATCAAAATGTAAGGGAAGTAGATTTCGTGAATACCACCGACAAATTGAATCAATGCGGCACCAGGTGCTGTAGCACGAGCTGTGCCTTTACCGAATACCATATATGCAAGCAGGATACCAAATCCAGGACCCGGGTTTGATTCTAGTGTGAACAGGATCGAACGGCCAACTTCCTGAACTTCTTCAGTCGCAAGTGGTGTCAGAACACCATGGTTGATTGCGTTGTTAAGGAATAGAACTTTGGCAGGTTCGATGAATATACTCGCTAGTGGTAGGAGGCCTGCATCAACGACGACGTCGACTAAGTCGCCAAGTCTTTGAGTCAGCCAAGAGACCACTGGACCAAGTCCGTAGAAACCGAAGAGAGCAAGCAAGAATGCCAATATACCAGCTGAGAAGTTGTTGACAAGCATTTCTAATCCTTGGCGTGTTCTAGGAACCAAGAAGCGGTCAACTTGCTTGATTAGGTACCCACCAAGTGGACCCATTACCATCGCGCCAAGTAGCATTGGCGAGTCTGGGAATGCAGTGATGATTCCCATTGTAGCAGTGGCACCGACGACGCCACCACGCGCATCATGGACTAGTTTACCACCCGTATAAGCAATAAGTAGCGGTAGCAAGTAGGTGATCATTGGACCAACCATGCCAGCCAGTTCTTCGTTTGGCAGATAGCCGTCTGCAATGAATAGTGCAGTAATAATACCCCACGCAATGAATGCAGCAATGTTTGGCATAATCATGCTGCTTAGAAACGAACCGAAAGCTTGAACCTTTCGAGACAACCCTTTCTTTTGTTCGGACATTTATGTTCCCCCTTATGAATAATTACTTGTAACTAAATGATAGCTCGTAACATATACACTTACAATATAAACAAAAAGCGAGTTTGGCACACAAACTGTGACAAAACACATGTTATGTTTTAAAAGGTAAATACTGTAATGTTATACTTGAGAAAACGTTATACATAAAGGAGAAGTTCTATGTTCGAATATCAAGGTCTCTTCAAGACAAATGGCAAAGGTCGGCACACGAAAACATTCTGGTTCACTGTCCTAATTTTTATTATGATCTACGCTGCAACAATTGCATTCATCTCGCTAGTTGCTCTCCCTATTTTCATGTTAGAGCCAGCATTTGCGGCATTGTCTATATTTTTTATCTTTCTATTATTAATATTGATTGCAATTTTTATTTTCTATCCGTTGTCGGTTGGCGTACTTCGATACTTCACTGCCACATACAAGGAGCAGGATTATCAGTTCAAAGATGCCTTCGCAGTTTTCAAAAAAGGCAACTACAGTAAGGTTATCAAAGTCGGTTTACTGACATTTGTCGCTTATCTTATCTTTTCGTTTGCAGTGAGTATGCTCATGCAGGTACTCTTCATGATGGTAAACGCTCCTGTGTTCGCATTTTTTGACACGAGTAATATGGAAGGTGCATTTTCAAGTGGGGAAATCGGCACGATCGCTACAGTGCTTCTACTCAACCTGCTGCTAGTCCTGCTCTCATATATTCCTTATATATTTGCGACAATCTACATTTTTCTCGTTTATATGGCCTACATCGATGAGCCGTTGATACCTACCACTGAAAAATTCCAGATTGCTTGGGATGTAATGTTCCGTGGTGGCGAGAGTATTACCAAACTAATATTCAGCAATTTGATTCTATGGATCATCCCAATTATTATCTACGCACTCTTCATTGGCGGTGCAGCACTCCTCGGTATCTATTTTGAAGAGACAGCCTTCGTTGTTATGCTTGTATCAGGAGTCATAGCCATGATGATTGCTTACTTTATAGTAATGTATTTCACGGTCGGCAGTGTTGCTGCCTACTACTTCAGGGGACGACATCATCTAGATGAAATGCACCGAAATTTACAACAAGTATAGCTTTATTCAGAAGATTGAAACTTTGGTTTCGATCTTCTTTTATGTTTTAAATAGGTCAGGCTTGGAGTAGAATTGCGGTAGTGTGAAAAACGGAGGTGTGCAATTGAGCGAAAGTAAAAAAGGTGTCCTGTTTGCACTCGGCGCCTATGTAATATGGGGATTTCTACCGATCTATTGGAAGCAGGTCGAAGATATTTCATCATTTGAAATTATCGCCCATAGGGTATTTTGGTCTTTTATTTTTATGATCATCTTCATCTTTGCGACAAATAGAATGCATTTGTTCCGTAAAGATCTAAAGTTCATATTCAAAGAGAAGAAGAAAATCGTCGCACTTTTTGCAGCGTCTGTCATTATCACTTCGAACTGGCTGATGTACATCATTGCGGTTAACAACGGACACATTCTGGATGCGAGCCTCGGCTACTACATCAATCCGCTGATTAGCATCATGATCGGATTTGTCGTCCTTGGTGAGCGTTTCTCAAAACTGCAGTGGGGTGCCATACTCATCGTCTTTATAGGTGTTACATATCTCGCGGTCGGTCTTGGTTCAGCGCCATGGATTTCACTTTATCTGGCACTATCATTCAGTATCTATGGTTTGATTAAGAAGGTCATCAATATGGACGCGGTATTTGCCCTTGCTGTTGAAACATTCGTTCTGGCGCCGTTTGCACTTATATATATTCTGTTTGTTGAAGGCAGCGGTAACGGTAGCTTCGGCGTCAACTCAGACAGCCTGATTATGATCGGTACAGGCATTATTACGGTGATTCCGCTACTTTTGTTCTCATTGGGTGCACAGCGTATCCGTCTGTCATTAATCGGCATTTTACAATATTTCGCACCGACAATCATGCTTCTGATCGGTGTTTTTATGTACGGAGAGGCTTTTACAGAGATTCATACCGTTGCCTACATTTTCATATGGGGTGGGCTCGCACTCTATACGTTCAGCCGATTCCGCGAGATGCATAGAGAGGCTCAGAACAGACCAAGACGACGTGCAAGCCACTAGCATATTATTAGTGAATTGAAAAAAGTCGTGATATGATTTACGGAAATGAGCATTCTAAGGAGTAAGAAAATATGAAAGTACCAAAATATCTGCTTGCTTCCTTGGCAGTAACGGCAATTCTTGCCGGATGCCAGGGGGGTGCACCTGAAGATGATGCAGAGATGTCATCAGATGAATCAGCAGTTGAAACAACTGAGACACCAACAACTGAGGTAGAAGATAGGCAACTGTCTGAGATAGAGACGGACGACGACTCACTTGCTAAGATTCTTGAGCAGGCCGAAGGCATTGAAAGCTATGAAGCAATCCTTGACCTTACTGCTGCAGTTGATGGTGGCCAGCCCGAGAAGCTCGAGGCAGACGTGAGATTCAAGGATGGGGATCCGCCAGCCCTTCATCTGATGGCAGAAGGTGAGGATCGCACGATCTCAAAAGATGGCACGACATTTTACAATAATGGTACCGATTGGATTGATATATCCGATTCAATCAATGTCAGCCAACTCTATCATGTCACCTACAAAAATGCGGTCTTATCATTCGCCGATATCAAAAGCGAACTTGAATTGGAAGAAACGGACGACGAGTTGATTTATACGCTACAAGGAAAAAGTGATGCAGTGTTCGAGACATTTGAAGCACTGTTTGCCGTGGAGTTTGGAAATATCGACACTTCCCAATTGACTAACGATGTAGAAATCATTGTCGATAAGCAGGATTCTCTCATCCGTTCAATGGCTTACGATGCCGAGGGTGAAGATGCGGAAGGCACATACGAACTCTCAGGGGAAGTTACCTTTACCTCTTTCAATGATATCGGTGAGATAGCATTGCCTGAAATGGCTCAATAAATAAGAATGTCCCTGAAGACTTGCTTCAGGGACATTCTTATTTATGATTCGATTTTCTTTTTGTTTTCAAGTATCATTCCGATGATTAAAAACGCGGTTATATAAAGAATTAGAACCAATATTGGTAAACTGCTGTCAACCCATGATATATCGGGTGATGCATAGATCTGCGTGAAGTGATAGAGCGGCAGATACTGGGCAATATTTTGGGCGGCTTCGCCCATCACTTCAAGTGGCATCATAATGCCGGACAGAAAAGCCATACCGATGGCAAGAAAATTAGCCAATCCGTTTATGATGAATTTATTTGTCGTCAAAGCACCGATGACGTAGTGGACGGAAAGTGTAAATGTTGTAATCAGCAAAAGTGCAACAAGCATTTTACCGAGCGGTAGATTTTCAAGGTGTTCCAGCCGCAACAAAATTCCGCCAAAGAACATGAAGCATACGAGAAACAATCCGATCACGGCTTGCGCAGCAATTGTCTGAAGCATCAATGACCTTGTCGGCATCGGTGAAACATTGACCCGTTGCCTGAGTTCGACCTTGTTGAACTCGGACATGACATTGCCGACAACAATGAGTAGGAAGAGCATGATCCAATAGCCGGCAAAATTGACAAATCCACTCATAGACATGAAGTTACTTTGTGATGCCACATCTACTGATTCATGCAGTTTTACAGTGATTCCTTCTGTAGGCATTGTGTTCATTTGTTCAAAATCAACTTCTTCGGAAGTCGAGCTTGTAGCATTAAGAAAAACAAAAAATCGGTTTATTATGTTTTCAAGCTGCATGTGAACCATGCCTCTTTGGTCACTGGTGACTTCGACGGCGGGTGAAGATGCATTGAGTCGACTTTCAAAATCGGGCGGTATCTGGATAATGCCGTCGCTGATACCGAGGAATATCTCCTCTTCCAGTTCATTCGTATCGGCTTCAGCTCCCATCACTTCGACATTGTTGTCGACAGCGAGGTAGTCGATGAACCCTCTACTGATTTCACTGTCGCTTTGATCGACAACTTTCAAGTCGAGAGCTTCGCTGCTATAAGTTTGACTATTGCTGTTTTGCGAAAAGCCGACAGCGAATAAGAAGAAGACGCTCAGAAAAATCAGCATCAAGTACTTATACTTCCAGAAATGGAGGACAATCGCTTTAAATATGGTCATATTGCTTCCTCCTCAATACAAGTAGTGTGACACCGAAAAGTAGCAACGTATAAGTTAACAGGAAACCGATTGTCGCCCAGTAGTCGCTGTAATTTCCAAGGAAGTTGATTCTGTACATCGTATCGGTCAGTCTTGTAAGCGGACTGAACCTGCTCAGCCATGGTAAGTTTTCTGCAATCTCCACCTTACCCCCGGGACCTGTGAGGCCAGCAAGAAATGAGAGAGAAATCATCAGAATCACTGCAATGGTCGTTTTTATGTTCGCAGTGATACGCGGGATTAGGCCAATGAGCAGTCCCATTCCGATCCCAGTAAGGTTAGCCATGAATAACAGTAGTAGAGTCGGTCGGAGCTCGTTGAAAAGAGATATCTGGTAGAACGTTGCGATGGCGACGAGTACAATCGTATTTGAGAAAATATTCAAAAGCAATGAACTGGCAATACTCGAGAGGATAAACTTCCACTTGCTGTACGGACTTGCAGAAAACCTTGCCCCCATATGGCTCAAGTTCGGTTGCATTGTTGAGATGAACTCTATTGCTGAAAACATACCATAAATGGTGATCATACTGACCAATGCATAGAACATTATAGTTTCGGGTTGGGTGTTCTGACTGTCCGGTATAATGTATTCTTGCTCGTAATCGAAGTTCTGATAAGGAATGCCAGACATCTCGATGTTATTGATCTCATCCAGAATGGATTGGATAATGGTCTGCTTGATCCCTATGTCAGTTACGAGTAGTTCGATTTGCTCATTTCCATGTACGTATCCGTCCAGTTCACCAGACTTCATCTGTTCTACTGCTTGTGCTTCATCAAGTTCAGAAAGAACGATGAAATCCATTGTATTAAAGACTTCAGCTGTAGGATTGCCTGATTCGATACCAACAGATATATCTTCGATCTCTGCATCGCTCATACTGCCTGTGGTCATCGTGAACAGTCCGCAGAGCAGAAGCGGATAGCATAGTGTCCAAAACCAGTATCCGAAATCTTTGAAATTGATGCTTATTAAGTATCGGATCATGCGTAAAATTCCCATCAGTCTCTCAGCTCCTTGCCTGTGAGCTCAAGGAAGATATCACTCAGCGTGGCCCGTTCGCTCGAAAGCTCGGTATAGGTGATATTTTTTGACTCCATGAATTTGATCAGGTGCGCTAGGTTGTTTTCTTGCTTTTCGAAGTGGATTACATAGTTACCGTTTTTCCTTGTCACCTTTACGACATGCGGCAGTTGCTCAAGTTGTGTTTCCACGGTCTGATCATCGGTGATTAGCCCCACATCAATCCGTTCTTGGGTAGATATAGAGTTCTGTAGTTCGTGCACCGTACCTTGCGCAATGTTACGCCCGGAGTCCATGATCACCATGCGGTCACACAACTGCTCCGCTTCTTCGAGGTAGTGTGTCGTATAGATGATGGTCGTTCCCTGGCCTTTCATTTTGCGTATCCCTTCCAGTATGAAGTTTCTACTTTGTGCGTCGACAGCGACCGTTGGTTCATCCATGAACAGGAGGGATGGCTTATGAGCAATACCACAGGCAATATTAAGTCGCCGTCTCAATCCGCCACTTAACTTTTTTGGAATAAATCTACGGTACTTATCGAGCCCGACAAAAGCAATCGCTTCTTCGACAAGCATTTTCCGCTTTCTTCTATCGGAGACATAAAGTCCGCAGTAGAAATCTATATTTTCATAAACGTTCAGCTTTTCAAAGATAGCCAGTTCTTGGGGAACGATACCGATTCGGCTTTTGACCGTGTTGTTGTTCGGGTGGACTTGCTGGCCGAAGATCTCTATTTCCCCCTTATCGAAAGTCAGCAACGAGAGCATACAATTGATAGCAGTAGTCTTACCGCACCCGTTTGGACCGAGCAGACCGATGATTTCCCCTTCCTCGGCACTGAAAGAAAAGTGGTCCAAGGCGATCAGGTCGCTATACCGTTTAACAACGTTCTCCATACGTATCATAATGAACTCCTCCTGTATTGATTGTTACTTTAAGTTTATACTGTTACTAGAATTGCTGTTAGTGTGCAGAATAATATCAGTACATGACAAATGTCATGAATTCGGGGTGGGGACACTGGTAAACGTAATGGAGAAGTTGATTCTGTATTTTATTTTGACAACCTATTATTTCATCACTATTGATGAACCAAGCCTGATTATTGCATTGCTTGCCTTCATCCTGTTCTTTATCGTGGATGTATTCGAGTATCGTCACATTGTTCTTATTGTGGCAGTGATCTATTTGGTCTCTCTGCTTATAAGCGCCGAATGGATATTCTATGTACCAATGCTCACCATGGTACTAGCAGTACGTTTTGGGAGTATTGCATTAGTCACGCTTATCCTACCAATCGTTAATCTGCAGACCGTTCTTTTAATGATCATATGTTTTGTCCTCTACATCAGCTATTTAAGAGGCAGGCTTGATTCATACGAGCAGGAGAATAGAAGAATAAGGGACCAACTGACAAGCGACAATCTGCTACTCAGACGCCAGCACAACATGGTCCTGAGTAACCGTGAGAAGGACGTCCATATGGCAGAATTGAACGAGCGCAATCGCATCGCAAGAGAAATGCACGATGCACTTGGACATTCTCTCAGTTCAAGCATCTTATTGATAGAATCACTCCAGTACATAAAGGATGAAGAAAAAGTAAAGCAGTCGCTTGGGCTCCTACAGAAGCGGTTGAAAAACGGTATGGATGATATTCGTACGAGTATTCACCAGTTGTATGAGACTTCCATCGATCTTGAAACGAGAATCGACGACTACATCAGTGAAATGAAGGGATGCCAGATACGTTTCCGCTATGATATCGTTTCTTCTCTCGACCACGAAATGAAGACGGATATACTGAGTATTGTCAAAGAGTGCCTCAATAATTTCGGAAAGCACTCCGATGGAAAAACAATTAAAATCGCCATTAGAGAACAAACAGATTTCATTATAGTGTCAGTCAAAGACGATGGCTCAAAGCAGCCTGTAGCGAAAAAAGGGATGGGATTGCCTGCTATGCGGGAAGTAGTCGGCAAATACAACGGGCTGTTCAACACATTTTATGATGACGGTTTTACGGTCCACGTCACATTATATAAGGAAGGAGAAAGTGGATGAACATAGTCATAGTTGACGACGATGCACTGGTGGTTAATGCGCTCGCGACAATCCTTGAAGGATCGGGCTACACCGTTATTGCTACAGGCAGTAGTGGAGAAGAAGCGGTAGAACTGTATCATAAATACCAACCGGACTTACTCATGACAGATATTAGAATGGAAGGTGTCACCGGGCTTGAGGCAAGCCGAACCATACTTGAACATTGTAAAGATGCCAATATTCTTCTAATCACAACGTTTAAAGATGATGCTTATATTCATGAAGCTTTAAAAATCGGCTGTAAAGGATATTTATTAAAAGATAACTTCAAGGGGATTCTTCCTGCGATTGAGGCGGTAGTATCTGGCAATATAGTATTTGATAGTGATATCGTCAAAAGCATGTCGACAAAATCTCATTTCAAGGCTATGGAAGTACTATCTAAACGTGAATGCGAAATATTAGAGCTTGTTGCAGAAGGGCTTAGTAACAAGGAAATTTCAGGACAGTTGTTCCTGAGCGAAGGGACCGTCAGAAACTATATCTCCCAGATGCTCAATAAACTTGCGCTCCGTGATCGCACACAACTCGTCGTATACTATTACAGAAATTAAAAGTGTGACACTCAAAATGAAGCACATTCCGTTGACAGATAATTCTTTCTGGTTTATTATATCCATTAACCTACCAACTTAATATGAATTGTTTTCTTATCCAGAGAAGCTGAGGGAGATGGCCCGAAGAAGCTTCGGCAGCGGGTTCTTTGAATACTGTGCCAATTCCATCAGGTGTATGCCTGGACGATGAGAAGAGATGAATGTTGCAAGAAGCTCTTTTCATATTTGAAAAGGGCTTCTGTTTTTATAAATAGAGAAGGAGATGGAGAGATGAAATATGGATTCTGGATGCCGATCTTTGGCGGGTGGCTCAGAAATGTTGAGGATGAAGGGATGCCATCAACATTTGAATATGCAAAAAAAGTGACGCAGTCGGCAGAGCAGTGGGGATACGACGTCACACTTATTGCCGAGCTGTATCTAAACGATATTAAAGGGACTTCTGCGGACTCCTTGGAAGCTTGGACGACAGCAGCAGCGCTTGCGTTAGTGACTGAGAAAATTGAGATCATGACTGCTGTAAGGCCTGTTTTCCACAATCCCGCAGTGACGGCGAAAATGGCAGCAAATATCGACCGCATTTCAAATGGACGTTTTACGCTAAACGTTGTTTCCGGATGGTGGGCAGGTGAAGCTAGTCAATACGGCGCAGATTTTACTGCGCATGATGAGCGGTACGCAAGGACTGAAGAGTTTCTCGATGTACTAAAAGGAATGTGGCGTGAGGAGACATTCTCTTATAAGGGCAAGTTCTATCAAATAGAAAATGCAAAACTCGCACCTAAACCGGTCCAACAGCCTCACCCGAAACTATACGCTGGTGGAGAAAGTGAAAAGGGGAAGGATATCATCACCTCACACTGTGATGCCTACGTCATGCACGGTCATACAGTAGAGGAAGCTAAAGCGAAAATCGACGGCATGAAGGCACGTCGATCAGAGGCGGATAAACCATCATTCCAGTCCTTCGGCATGGCAGCTTATGTCATCTGTCGAGATACGGAGGCGGAAGCGAAGGCTGAATTAGCGCGAATCACCGATGTCAAGGAAGCAGCGGGTTATGCAGGATTCGAAGACTTCACATCAAAATCGGAACTGGAGCAGCAGATTCAGCTTCAGGATTATTCCGTATCCAACAGGGGGTTGCGCCCGAACCTTGTAGGTACACCGGATCAGATTGCCAAAAGAATTCTAGAATTCGAAGCGGCTGGTGTGGATCTGCTACTGCTCCAGTCTTCTCCGCAGCTTGAGGAACTTGAACGGTTCTCAAAACAAGTGATGCCGAGAGTGGAAGCATTGAGGGCAGTAACAAATTAATAAACTAGGAGGAAATGATTATGACAAAGATATATGTACTTCATGAAAATCCTGAATGGACAGAGCACCTTTTTAAGCGTCTCGATGAACTCGGTCTGCCTTATGAGGACTGGCAACTTTCCCAAGGCACAGTGGATCTCACAAAAGCACCGCCTGAAGGCATCTTCTACAACAGGATGAGCGCATCTTCCCACACGCGGGGAAACCGCTATGCACCTGAACTTGCCAATGCCGTACTCGCATGGCTCGAGCACCACGGACGTACTGTCATCAACGGTAGTCGCGCACTTCAGCTTGAAGTCAGCAAGGTGCTTCAGTACTTAGAACTAGAGAAGCATGGTGTTAAAACACCGAAAACAGTCGCTGCCGTCGGTAAACAACAGATAATTGAAGCCGCAAAACAGTTTGAAGGACACTCTTTCATTACGAAGCACAACCGTGCTGGAAAGGGCTTGGGTGTCCAACTGTTCGATTCCATTGAAGCACTTGAGAGATACGTCGACAGTGAGGCATTCGAAGAGCCAGTTGATGGAGTGACTCTGATACAGGACTATATCAAGTCTCCGCAGTCTTTCATCACACGGTGCGAATTTGTCGGGGGCGAGTTCGTCTATGCTGTTCGTGTCGACACTTCTGAAGGGTTTGAATTATGTCCGGCAGATGCATGTTCAATCGAAGATCTATTCTGTCCGGCGGACAGTATGCCTACTGAAGTACCCAAATTCAGCATTATAGAAGACTTCGATCATCCTGTACTCGAGAGTTATGAGGAAGTTCTTAGGGACAATGATATCAACGTGGCAGGCATCGAATTCATTCAAGATGAAGCAGGTCAACTCTACACCTATGATATTAATACAAACACAAATTATAACAGCGATGCGGAGGCAAAAGCCGGACAGTTCGGTATGCTCGAGCTGGCAAAATTCCTTAAGCATACGCTTGAAGCGCAGTACGTAACCAAATAATGACGAATGCAGCCGTAAAGCATGTGCTTTACGGCTGCATTTATCTATATTTTATTTGATTGGCACCAGATATGTTTCGATGAAGTCACGCTGATCTTCGAATTTTGGTGGGAGGGATAGGTTTTCACCCAATGCCTCTATAGGTTCATCAACATCAAACCCAGGTCCATCTGTTGAAATCTCCACTGTAATGCCACCGACTGCGGTGATATAGAGAGCTTTGAAATAGTGGCGGTCGACAATGCCTGAATTCCGCCAGTTTTGCTGGTCGACTTTCTGCTTTATTGAAAGCAACGCTTCTTCATCATCCACGCGCAAGGAAAAATGATGGACACTACCATAGCCTTCCTTCTCTAACTGACTGTTGCGCTGTTCAGTAATATATACACTACCGTTGCCGACATCGATTATAGCTGCAGTATCACCGTCTTCAAAACTACCCTCCACTTCTCCCCCGAGGAGAAGCAGGAACTCTACCATCGGTTTGATGTACTGCACAGTTACCTCGACAGCACCGATTGAAGTGATGGCGTATGCCATCGGTATTTCAGCATGGTCGTTTGGAGTATTATGCTCATCGCTCTGTTCCACAATCAATGCAAGCCGCTGCTTTTCATTGTCTTCGAATTTCATGATGGTTCTACCAAACTGCTCGATGACGCCTTCGTGATAGACACCTGCTGAAGCAAAACGCGTTTTGAAGAAATCAAGTGCTTCTTTTGTCGGTACCCTAAAATAGGTTCTCGATATACTGTTGGTACCTGGCTGGTATTTCGGCGCATTAACGATTTCGAAAAATGTGATGTCCGCCCCAGGGGTTCCTTCATAATCAGCATAAAATAGATGGTACATGCTTGTATCGTCTTGGTTCACTGTCTTCTTGACCAGTCTCAGACCAAGGGTGTTTGTGTAAAATGCGTGGTTGTCGAGAATGTCCCTAGTGATGGCAGAAACATGATGGATGCCTTTAACTTTCATGGATATCGCCCCTTCTGTGCTATTGCTTCAAGTATATTATAGTAATAGGGTAAACTCTAATAAAGGAGGATGTGAAAGTGGAACATTTATTTATAAAATCCAATAGCGGTAAACAGAATACATTGATACTTTTTCATGGCAGTGGGGGCAGAGAAACGGATCTGCTTGAGGTTTCCGCCATGGTCGATGGAACTGCAAATGTACTGGCCCTACGTGGCGACGTCGACGACGAGGGACAAGTCCGATTCTTTAAACGCCAGGGTAGTGGACATAATGAAGAGAGCTTAAGAATCGAAGGCGAAAAGATCGTGGGCTTGCTGGAGCAGCTCTTTTCCGAATACGGTCTTGATCTTGAGCAGGCCATCTATATCGGCTACTCGAATGGTGCCAACATGGCTGCGCATCTTCTACTCAATCACCAGCTCCCGGTCGCCGGTGCAATCCTGATGCACTCGGCCTATAAAGGGCAGATATCAGAACAGGCCAATCTGCTCGGCAGAAAGGTACTGTTGACAGCTGGTGCGCGTGATATGATAGCACCCGCTGGAGAGGCCTATCAGTTAAAACAAAAACTTGAACAAAAAGGCGCATCGACAGAAGTCAAGCTGACCGATGGGGGCCACGAAATTGTTTCAGAAGAACTCATGGAGGGGCATGTTTGGTACCTTAAAGTGAAATCGTAACTATTTCAGATATGCCATCCTGAGATAACGCTCCAAGCCATTTTCGTCGCATGTCGACGCAGTGACATCGTGCGCCTTCTCTTTGATGGCATCAGATGCATTCTTCATTGCTGTGGAGCGACCGGCCTTCTCGAATAGAGGGAGGTCATTCATCGAATCACCAATAGCATGGACATCCGCAAAGTCGATATTGTAATGATCAAGCAAAACCTCCATGCCTGTCGCTTTATCCCGTCCGCCGAGCATAATTTCTGCGTTATGACGGCTTGTGGTGTAGAGAGCATATACTGCATTGTCCTTGTGGTTCTCGAGATAATCGTACCAATCTCTGATTTTTTTCATATTAGTGCTGAAGAAGAACATTTTCACTACGTGTTCGAAAGACAGGTTAGAGACCCATTGTGTTGTACTTCGAAGCGTTTCTTTGGCATAGCTGTATTCAGCATCCATCATGGTTCCAGGCTGTTCTTGACCAATGTCTTGAAAGACATATGCCTGATCCTGAAGGAGTGTCCTGCTGGAATGTTCCAGTGTGTGGATCTCATAGTATATTTCCTTACTTCTTGCCTCTTCGACCATACGTGCTATGAAGTCTGGTTCAAAAGAGGTAGATTCAACAAGCCTGCCATCAATGTAGATTCCCATGCCACTGGCGGCTACATAGCCATCTAGAGGGCACCCAGCTGGGGTGATGCTTTCGATTTCATGAGGGGTCCGTCCAGTGGCGAAGAAAATAAGAAACCCTCTGCTTTTCAACTCTTCTAGTGTCTTCACCAGACTTTCTGGGAACTTCCCACTATGATCGAGAATCGTACCATCCATGTCCAACGCTATTGCTTTCATTCTGTTTTTCACTCCAATTTATCTTTTTGATGCACTGTGCATCCAGTAGGTATGTTAAAATGTTTCTATTATTCTATCGCGGGGGGATATTGTGGGGCAAACAGCTTTTAAAAAATCCATCATGGATGGCATGACCATCGGAATGGGTTATCTGCCTGTGGCGATTGCATTTGGAATCAGTGCCAAACCGCTCATGTCGCTACTGGATACAGTACTGATGAGCTTCATGGTGTACGGAGGTGCGAGCCAGTTCCTCGCTTTGCAGATGCTGGCGTCAAGTAGTGCGCTGGCCATTGTGGTTGCTGTATTCGTACTCAATTCGAGACATTTTGTCATGGCATTCAAGGTCAATTATGACCTCAAGCACGAATCTTTCCTGAAACGGCTGGTGCTTTCATCCTATGTAACGGACGAATCATTCGCAGTGACCGCAAACAGTACCGCTGAGCAGCGAACATTTCTTAACTATTTTGCAACATTTATCATTGCCTACCTTTTCTGGGTAGTATTCTCTGCAGTCGGATATCTTGCGGGCGAATGGATGAGTGACGAATGGATCGTCGCCAGTGGTATCGCTCTCTACGCACTTTTCATCGCATTGCTGATTCCAGCAGTCAGAGTCCATTATAAATATGGTATTGTCGCAGTATTCGGCATGCTGTTGCATTACATAATGAGCATCATTCCATCGTTTCCATCCGGTGTCGCCATCATTGTCGCAATATTGCTTGCTGCACTGCTTGGCCTGATACTTGAGCGATTGGAGGTATACAATTGATTCTTCTCATTGTCGCACTTTGTGCCGTTACCATCGTACCACGGATCATCCCAGCCTTCATTGTAGATTGGCTTGTCCTACCCGAATGGTGCGTCGCATACTTGAACTACATCCCTTACGCAGCACTCGGTGTGCTTATATTCCCTGGCATCCTCAGTGCAGTCGAACACCCCATTCATGGGATATTCGGTGGACTTTTTGCGATTGCACTGGCATTGCTTCGCGTTCCGCTTTTCTTCATCGTACTCGGTTCCATAGTGTTCATATACATTATCATGCTATAAAAGGATGACACAAAATGAATGAATTCCTATTTATCTTTACAAGCATCATTCTGCCCATCGGACTAATTGTGGTCACAGGTTACGTCATCCAGTTAAAGTTCAAACTCGACCGCTCGACACTTGCAAAGCTTTCCATACATTATGTTATGCCGGCTTTCATCTTCATGAGTCTATACGAATCTTCTATCGATTTTTCGCTGCTGTTAGGTGTGACGGGTTTTCTTATACTTTATGCCTTCCTATCTTTCATCCTATGCTGGTTTATTGCCCGGTTTATGAATCTCCAGAAAGACAGGACTGTGCTGTTTACCAACGCCAATCTTTTTTATAATGCTGGAAACTACGGCGTACCCGTGAATGATCTCGTATTCAGAAGCGATCCATACGCCATGAGCATCCAAGTCATGTTGGTAGTATTCCAGAATATGTTCGCCTTCTCCTATGGCATCTTCTCACTCAGCGCCAGGAGTGTGGGCAAGGTACAAGCGCTTCTTTCATACTTTAGAATGCCGATTTTCTACGGTTTGGCGCTTGGTCTCATCTTCAACTACTTCCACTTGCCCGTTCCTGCTCCGATTGAAACAGGTCTTTCATATATTAGAAATGCTATGATTGGGCTGGTTCTGTTTATTCTCGGTGCCCAGATTGCAGGAATAAAATTCAAGCGTCTCAGATGGAGTGCGTTTGTCGGTGCCATGACTCGGCTCATCCTAGGTCCCGCCATGGCTTTCGGATTACTCCTGTTATTCAACATGGAGGGTGTCGTAGCGCAGGTAATACTGATCGCATCTGCCATGCCGGCTGGAGTGAACAGCTCTATCATCGCTCAGGAGTATAGTGATGATCCTGAGTACGCAGCTGAAATTGTTATGATGAGCACATTGCTCAGTTCGGTGACGGTGTCAGCTGTAATCTATGTTGCTCTGGCTGTCTTCTGATTATTTATCAATGATAGTATCGATGTGGTAAAATGAAAAGTAGAATCAGAAACAAGGAGTTTTCTAATATGGAAAATGTAAAAACCTATCTGGAAGATTATAATATGACCGACCTTAAACGTCTAGCTCGTACCATTTCGGTCAAAAACTTTTCCAAATACAAAAAAAGTGAACTGATTGATGCCATTGTCGAACAGCAGCGTACTCCGGAAACTGCAGTGTATGCCTTCAAATATATTGACGAACGTTCTTTTGGAGTATGGGAAAATTCCTACGCGGCACCCGAGGCAAAATACAACCTTGAAGATTTATTCGGACTTTATATCATGGGGTATGCTTTTGAAGATCCAGCGCAGGAAGATAATTTCTTCATCGCGGAAGGTGTACCTGAACTTTTCGCGACAGTCGATAGCGACGATATGCGTGAAGAACGGCTCGTCATCCAGCGCAAGCTCAATCTTATTCGTGCATCTCTGCATCTCTATGGTATTGTAAGTTTCGAGCAGCTCATCCACCTGTTTAAGAAGTATTACGATATGGATATGGACTCAGCTGTACTCGTCAATTTTCTTGAACAGTCACCATACGATATCTCAATAGACCAAGACAAGCGGCAGATCGTCATAGATGACATGAACTACAATCAGTACGAAATGGTACGTAAGCTCCAGGGTGATCGGCCATACTATGAGCCGGAATTTGCAAAGTTCATTAAGTTCAGTGACCCGAACTACATCGATGAGTCTAAGCATCACAAGCAACTGAAAACATGGGTGGAAGAGAATGTTGATGTGTCCGCCAAAAAATACCACAGTATCTATATTTCTCTCTTGCAGCTGATCATGCAGGCTTCAAAGCGCGATGAAATTGTAAAATATCTGACGACATTGAATGTGGAATTCAGCAGTGCAGACAATCAGCAAGCATTCTTCGATAATATTGCAGGCATCGTCGAAAACACCCGACACTTCAAGTATCGCGGGCACAAGGAGTCTGAATTGAAGACGCAGACAATTGTAAACGAAGTTAAAGTGGGCAGAAATGATCCATGCCCATGCGGCAGCGGTAAAAAATATAAGAAGTGCTGTGGCAGATAAATTCAAGAAGTCCTGCTGGATGGCAGGATTTCTTCATACCAATATATATTTGAATATTCAAAAAGGGGAGTACATATGAATCATTACAGTTACCCATATCTTAATCGACGTTACAGCGTCTATGCTAAAAATGGCATCGTGGCCACAACACACCCGGTCGCGACCGACGCCGGTATTGAAGTAATGAAGCAGGGCGGCAATGCCATGGATGCAGCTATCGCCACGGCTGCCACTTTGACAGTTGTGGAACCGACAAGCAACGGCATAGGTGGGGATGCCTTTATGATCGCCTGGATGAACGGCAAACTGCACGGTATGAATGCCAGCGGACGCTCTCCAGGACAACTGAGCATGGAACAAATAAAACAAAAAGGGTTCAACGAAATGCCTAAGTTCGGCTGGTTGCCTGTGAATGTACCGGGTGTTCCGAAAGCATGGGCGAGTTTAATTAATGATTTTGGCAACCTGACATTAAAAGAAGTGCTTGCCCCTGCAATCCGGGCAGCACGTGAAGGATTCGCCATCACACCAGTTGTAGCAAAATACTGGCAAGCGGCCTACCAGAACTATAGCCAACAGGTAGAGGAATTCGAAGAGATCAAACCTTGGCTCGACGTCTTCGGGACAGTATCTGCTGGTGAGATAAAAACATTGCCCCACCATGCTGAAACACTCGAAGATATAGCGAATACCAATGCCCAAACTGTATATGAAGGGGAACTGGCTGATCGTATTGTGCAGTACAGTAACGAAACAGGGGGTCTATTGACACACGAAGATCTCAAAGACTTTGAAGTAGAGTATGTGGAGCCAATCAGCATAAACTACAAAGGGCATGAAGTCCACGAGATTCCGCCGAACGGACAAGGTGTAACAGCACTTATGGCACTTGGTATGCTAAAAGATGATACCTTTGAAAGGTTGGATGATAGAACCTATCATTATCAGATAGAAGCAATCAAGCAGGCATTTGCCGATACGACCACGCATGTCGCAGACCCAGCGTATATGAAGGTCAAAACAGCAGATCTTCTAAATGAGAACTATCTCTCGCAGCGACGTAGCGAAATAACGGAAGAGGCTGAACTGAGAACTCATGGTGACTTACCACAAGGTGGGACAGTTTACTTGGCAACAGCAGATCACGAAGGGAATATGGTATCTTACATCCAGAGCAATTATATGGGGTTCGGCTCAGGCGTCGTCGTCCCAAAAACCGGTATGGCTTTGCATAATAGAGGGCATAACTTTTCAATGGATGAGACACACGCCAATTATGTCGGGGGAGGTAAAAAGCCATTCCACACAATTATCCCAGGCTTTATAACCAAATCAGGACAACCTGTCGGACCATTTGGAGTGATGGGCGCTTTCATGCAGCCCCAAGGTCATCTGCAGGTGGCGATGAATTTGATTGACTATGGAATGAACCCACAAAGTGCACTGGATGCGCCAAGGTGGCAGTTCAAGTCCGGAATGGAAATCGATGTCGAAGATCGCTTCGATTTTGATCACGCCCGTGCACTTGCGAGACGTGGACATAAAATCAACGTCAATCTCGAACCGAATAGTTTCGGTCGCGGCCAAGCTATCATCCGTGGAGAAAACGGTGCCCTAATCGGTGGTACAGAATCTCGGACAGATGGTTCAATATCTATATATTAGGAGAAAGCAATGCATTTCAAAATTTTTTGGGTATTTTTCAAAGTGGGTATGCTGGGGTATGGAGGCGGTCCGTCTTCCATCCCTCTCGTACATAAAGAGGTAGTGGACACTTATAAGTGGATGACTGATGACGAGTTCCAGGATGCACTTGCCATCGGTAATGTGCTTCCAGGTCCCATCATCACCAAACTTGGTGGTTATATTGGACATCTGCAAAAAGGGTGGCTTGGAATGGTCAATGCCGTTTTCGCTACCATTCTTCCGACAATTATATTGATGATCATACTGCTCAACCTCTTTACCGAGTTCAAGGATCTCGGCTGGGTGCAGGGGATGAGTCACGGTGTTATGCCAGTGGTCGGTGTGATGCTTTTCATAATGACCTATGAATTCTTGACTAAAGCAAAGGCCAGGACGACATGGCGTTTTCTAATTCTCTTTACACTTATCGCCTTCGGGCTGTTGGCAGTACTTAATGTGCATCCTGCCATCATCATTCTGTTGATTGTTGCGTTCAGTCTTCTCAGGAAGGAGAGACGTGTATGATCTACCTGAAGATCTTCCTCGCCTTCTTTATCCCTGGCGTTCTAGGTTACGGTGGGGGTCCGGCATCGATTCCACTAGTTGAACAGGAAGTAGTGCAGAACTACGAATGGATGACTTCGCAGGAATTTGCGGAAGTATTGGCTCTTGGGAACGCACTTCCTGGCCCCATTGCCACTAAAATGGCCGGGTTTATTGGCTTTGAAGTCGGAGGAGTGGTTGGTGCTATAGTGGCAGTTACAGCAACCGTTCTACCATCACTGTTACTTATGGTCTTTCTTGCCGGTTTATTGTATAAACTTAAAGGCACGAAGAAGTTCGATACATTGACGACTCTGATCCGTCCGGTTATTGCGATACTTCTTGGTGTCATCGCTTTCGATTTTTTCAGCAACTCCTATATCGACTCAGGAGTGGTGCACACAATTATACTATCTGTCGCCAGTCTACTGATGCTGACTAAGTTCAAAGTCCATCCTGCACTGGTCATTATTTTCGGACTGGTGTACGGTGCACTATTGCTATAGTGACAATACAAGAATAAAAAGAAATCATATCCGGTACTATATTGAATTTTAATTCCACATTTAATAAAGAGCGTCCAACCGAATATGGTTGGACGTTCTTTACGTGAGTAAAACATACATGAAAATCGGATATAGGCTCTCGAAATGAACGTATTCACCCTACATCTTTCTTCTGAGACGTTTCACTCCTGCATCTATGAATTCCTGGACACCTTCGACCTTGAGCAGAACAATAGATAGGAAGTAGAGCGCTACTGTTACAAAAATAGCAGCGATTGTACTGATATAGAGTCCTAGAGAAACCTCAATGAATTTGTAGATCAAGAAAGCAACACTAGCTGATAGAATCGAAGCCCCTGTTATTTTGAATATTGAAGGAACGAGTACCTTCAGGTTGAGACGGCCAAGTTTTTTGCGCAACTGGTACGTCAGCAGTGCGACTGTAATGAGTGAGGAGATGCTTGTCGCAAGTGCGAGTCCTCCAATGCCGAGTAGCGGTGCAAGCAGAAAGTTTAGGACAAGATTGATGGCCATTGCGATTGCACTGTTAACCATCGGTGTCTTTGTATCCTGAAGGGCATAGAAGACGCGTGCAAGTACTATATTGAGACCAGCACCCGAAAGTCCAATAGAATAGAAGAAGAATGCTGATGTCGTGAGCGCCACTGCTTTTTCATCAAATGCACCTCGGTCAAATAACAGGCGGACGATTGGTTCGGCAAGCATCATGGCACTGACGGTGGCAGGGACGATGAGGATGAGAACGCCCAGAATGGTCTGGTTCATTGTATGTCTAAGGCCTTTCATATCGCCTTTGGCACCTTTTCTCGATATGTCTGGATAGAATACGGTAACAAAGGACGCAACAAAAATACCGACAAATGCTGTATTCATCGTATTGGCATAATTGATGGATGAGATTCCACCGATAGTGACACATGAGGCCAGGGATCGGTCCACAAGTCTGTTGAGCTGTGACACTCCTGTGCCGAGTATGACTGGTAACGCGAGTGACGCCATTTGCTTGATGTGTCGATCTTTGGGTTTCAATACCATCTCAAAACGAAATTCATGTCGATATGAGAAGAAAATAATGATGAGTAATTGTACAAACAAGGCAACGACGTTTGCCGCAGCAAGTACCAGAATCCACTCTGTGTAGCTACTGACGACGATAGCAACAATCAATACGAAGTTCATTGGAATACCAATTAACGAGGGAATCGCGAATACTTTATTGTAATTCAAATAGGCGCTGAGGATACGTATGATAATAGTGAAATAGATGCCGAAAATACTAAAGCGGGTAAAGACGACCGCGAGAGCGAGTGTCTCCCCTTCAAATCCGAGGGCAAATATTCTTACCAGAGGTTCTGTGAAGATCAGGGCAAGTATAACGATGGCTGTCGTGCCAACTAGTAGTACGTTGATCAGGTTGTTTGTATATCTTATTCCAGCTCTAAAACCAAGCTCGTTTTCGATACGTGAGTAGAGCGGGATATAACCTGTCGAGATACCTGCAGCAATGACGCCAAAGACAATGGTAGGGACGCTTCCAGCCAGCAAGAAGACATCGCTGATTTCAGAAGCACCATAGAAGTAGGCCAAAGTGAGGTCTCTGAAAAACCCCGAAATCTTGGAAATAATAGTTAGAATCATAAGGAGCACGACTGCTTTTTTCATAGGTTCACACTATCCTAACTTCCAGTCACATACGACTGGGCTTGAAAGCTAATAATCCATATTCTATCAGAAACGGTATGCCGTAGGACCAGCCACCCTGTATTTTGTTATATTTGATACGCATGCAGAAAGTGGAATAAGATGAAAGATAGAGATGAACAGGAAAGGATTGAAGGAAATGGGAACAATAAATCGGGAGACTTATAAATTAGGCAACGGCGTCGAGATACCGATCATTGGCCTTGGCGTTTACAGAGTGGAGGAAGGCGATCAGATGAAGCAGGTAGTTCTATCTGCAATTGAAGCTGGCTACAGGCATATCGACACGGCTGCCTTCTACGGCAACGAAAAAGGCGTGGGTGAGGCAATCAAGGCTTCCGGTCTGCCGAGAGAAGAGTTATTCATTACGACGAAAGTCTGGAACGATGACCTTGGGTTTGAGGAAACATTGAATGCTTTTAATAAGAGTCTCTGGAACCTCGGACTAGACTATCTAGATCTCTACCTGATTCACTGGCCGATTGAGGGAAAATATACTGAATCATGGCGAGCGTTTGAAAAATTGTACGAGGAAGGCAAGGTAAAGGCGATTGGCGTCAGCAATTTCCATCAGCAGCACCTTGAGGAGATATTTGCGATGTGTCGTGTAAAACCGATGGTAAACCAATTAGAATACCATCCCTATCTTGCCCAAAGGGAGATGCGTGCCTACTGCGAAGCTCAAGACATCCAGCTTGAGGCCTGGGCACCACTCAATCGAGGTGGCGTTTTTAAAGAGCCAATCATCCAGGAATTGGCCGGTAAGTATGATAAAACACCTGCCCAGATTATCTTGAGGTGGGATGTACAAAATGGTGTATCTACAATTCCGAAATCGGCGACACCGTCTCGTATAGTAGAAAACATAGACATATTTGATTTTAAAATCAGTGACGAAGATATGAAACGAATTGACGCTCTAGATAGAAATCAGCGTATCGGCAAAAATCCTGATAACTTTAGCTTCGACGAATAAAAAACTGTCCGGAAAAATCCGGACAGTTTTCTATTCAGAAAATATTTCTTTAATCTTTTGCTCTAAATGCAGGGCGGTGTCTTCCATCACATTCTGTATATCGCCCTCTGTTTCTGCGAGTGCGTAGACAGCTGCAAAATGGTCATTTAGATCTGCGGTCAGTTGGCCAGATATTAGATAGCATGGCTTTTCGTATTTTTTAGCTAATTTTGCAACGACAGATGGAACTTTGCCGTGAAGCGTCTGAGCATCACTTTTCCCTTCACCAGTGATGACGGCATCAGCATCTACTATCGCCTCTTCGAGGTTGATCTCCCTCGCCACCAGTTCCCCCCCTGGTGTTATCCGGGCACCGAGGTTCATCAGCATCCAGCCAAGGCCACCAGCGGCGCCGGCGCCCGAAGCGGAAGGATCGCTTTTAGGAAATGCAGCGCGAGTTTTCTCTGCCAAGTGGGAAAGCATCGTTTGGAACCATTCGATTTCTGCAGAAGCAATACCTTTTTGGGGTCCGAATACAGGGATAGCACCGTACTGCCCGAGCAGCGGATTATCAACATCAGAAGCGACGGTCAATGTGATGTCACTAAATTTACGCAGAGAGTCTGTATCGATGGCAGTGATTTTTGAGATATCCCTATTAAATATCCCGCAAGGCATTTCGTCCTCATCGGTAGCTCGTCCGCCGAGTGCCATAAACATACCATAGCCACCATCATTCGTTGATGAGCCGCCGAGACCGAGAATGATGTGCTCAGCACCTTGATCCATTGCGTGCATGATCATCTCACCTACGCCGAACGTAGTCCGGTCCTTTGGGTGCGAAGTGGTAAGGAGATGAAGACCGCAGGCTTCAGCCGTCTCAATGACTGCGGTGCCGTCCTTGAAATAGTAGTTGCCCTCGATAGTATCTCCTTCAGGTCCGGTAATATTGACGGTAATCTTTGTATACCCTTCGTTCTTAAAGCTCTGGAGCAATCCATCCCCGCCATCGCTCATGGGTTTCATTACAGCAGTGTGACCGAGCGCTTCGAGCGATGTAGATATCACTGCTGCTACTTCATGTTGGTCAAGCGTCCCTTTATACGAGTCCGGTGCGATGACGACCCTCATTTTATCCTCTCCCTAACTAAAAGAAATCTTATAATGTTCCAATACACTATGCGGCACGAAGAAACGTGCTGTTTTGAGCGGGTCGACAACCTGGTTGATTTGCGTTTCTCCGACTAGGCTCATCAGCATGGTTATTTCCGATAGCGTCAAATCAGTATGTGGGTGGAGTAGGGCAATCATCTGTTTTACAGATGTTTCGACCGCTACATCGAGGCTTTCATCAGAAACCATCATATGAATGCCATCTTGGTCGATGACAACAGGGTGCTGTGTTACTATATTGTCTGCTTTATCCAATGTTACGGTAATTTTTGAGCCGATTTCAAGACCACTGACACTAATCTCACCGTCACCCATTTTGGCATGGACATCGCCGAGTCCAAAAAGGGCACCGTCATGGAATACGGGGAGGTACAGTGTGGCGCCTGTCGTAATCTTCTTGCTGTCCATATTGCCACCATGCCGCTCAGGCGTACCGTTGTTAATGGGTATGTCTGCAGGTGCGACACCGATGACGCCGATCATGGGATTTAAAGGTAGTTCAAGACCATTGAATGAGACGTAGCCACCCGCAGTGTCGATGTCGAACATCTTCGCTTCCATGCGTTCGAGGGATTCCCCCATGACACCGAGACCTGGTCCCGTCAGCATGACGCCACGTGAGTCCAGTACAATATTATCTATTGTGACTTTGAGTACATCACCTGCTTTGATGCCCTCCACATGGATTGGACCAGTGGCGGGGTTAATCTGATCCCAGTTGAGTGTGTCGAGCACTGTCTCGGCAGAAGTGATTTGGCCTTGGAAACAGTCGTGTGTCTCTATTTCGATTGTATCGCCGAAGCCGACTGTGAGTACGGCCTCGTTATCTTTTGACATTGCATAATAGAAATGTGATTTATCCAAAGAATGTTTCATCTATCAGTATCCTTCCAGAATTCTAATACGCGCGTCCGTACTGCTTGGGAATGAATGCATCGCTCTTTTCCTGCTTTTCCTGAGAAGCATTCAGCACCCAGTATGGATCCCGGAGCAGGCCGCGTCCGATAGCAATGAGGTCCGCTTCTTCAGAAGCGACGACATGCTCAGCGAGGTTGATGTCTTCTAACAAACCGACAGCCATAACTGGAACATCTGTCTCTTCGCGGATAGTTTTTGCGTAAGGTACCATATACCCTGGATAGGCACCCGGGAAGCGTTCTTCTGAAGGTTTGCCTTCACCTCCTGCAGAAACATCAATCATATCTACTCCGGCTTCAATATACTGTTTTGACAACCATACGGCGTGGTCAAGATCGTAGCCATCTTCTGCAAATTCGACGGCAGATATTCTAAGGACGAGTGGCATCTCTTTTGGCATGACAGATTTTACTGCTTCTATCACTTTTGATCCGAAGAGGCTTAAATCCTGTCCGTATTCATCTGTACGCTTGTTTGTACGGTGGGATTGGAACTGATGGATGAGATAGCCATGGGCAGCGTGCAGTTCAATTGTATCAAAACCTGCCTGAACCGACCGTTCTGCCCCCCAGCGGAATGCATCAATCATCTCTTCCACTTCCTCAGTGGATAACTCGTGAGGGGTCTTGAACTCATCACTATAGGCAATCGCAGAGCTTGATACCGGCAATTCAGTGTCTTGTGCTTTTCTGCCTGCATGCGCCAGCTGGATACCAACCTTTGCACCGTGTCGATGGCATGCATCAACAATCCGCTTGTAGTGAGGAACATGTCCGTCAGACCATATGCCAAGACAGTGGTCTGTGATCCTTCCTCTTGCTTCAACATTCGTCATTTCGAACATAATAAGGCCGGTCCCACCGACCGCCCGCGAAGTATAGTGGGTGAAATGCCATTCGTCTGGTATTCCATCTACTGCACTGTACTGGCACATTGGTGCCATGACGAGCCTGTTGCGCAACTCCAGCCCCTTGATTGAATATGGTTCAAATAAAGAAATCATCAAACCCCTCCTTTTTCTGATATATCTATTGTTATGCAAATTTAGTGAAAGTTCAAAGATAAAGCCCCTCATTTACAAAATAAATGCACTTTTTAAATAATATTTTTATTGGAACAACGCTAAATTTCGAAATAAAAAAGGAGGTCATAGCCTCCCTGAACTGTAACCCATAATTTAGACAGTTAAAAAAAGCGTCATGCTGCGAGTAGATGACCTCGGTATTGTACCGGGGTCATCCTTTTTAATCCCCACTGATATCTTTCATTATTATACTTATTGATATAATTGCCAACCGTATGCTTCAGTTCTTTAAAGGACTGGCACGCTTTATGGTCCACCATATCCTTAAAATGACCAAAGAAGGATTCCATGGGGGCATTATCCCAGCAGTTTCCCCGACGGGACATGGATTGGCGGAGACCCAGTTGTTTGACTCTGTTCTGGAACTCGGGGTGGGTATAATGGACGCCCTGATCGGAATGTATCATTGCTTCCGGATGAAAGAACGCTACGGTTTCATTCAGCTGTTTGAGGGTGCGATAGACGATATCCATCTTTAGAGAGCGGAGACGACATGGGTAATGATTTCTTTCGTTGTACTGTCTTTGACGCAGGAGAGATATGCTTTTTGGCCGTTTCCATAGTAAATGTAAGTGATGTCGGTCAGATACACTTTGCCCGGTTCATTTTGATCGAATGTCCGGCCCAACAAATTCTTGCATGTGCTGTGTGCCTTCGTCGCTTTCAACATATGTCTGTACGGTTTGGCCTGTCTGATTGTTACGGTTAAATGATATTTTTTCATCAATCGCCGGATCTTTTTGTGGTTCATGATGATGCCGTAATCATTCTCCAAAGACAGTTTGATCTGTAGTGCACCGACTTTTCCCTTTTCTGCATCAAAGATCTTTTCAATCAATGCCGCATCCTTATTGTCAGTTTCCATTCTCATTTGCCTGCCTGCCTCTCCTTTTAACCACGCGTAATAGCCACTTCGGCTGACACCCGAGAGCTTGCATAGGTGGGATACCATATTTTTAAGTGGATGCTTGCGATGGAGTTGTTCAATCAGTTCATATACTTCAGACGGTTTTAGTCTCGTCTCTGATGCTTCGCCTGCCTTTCGCGTGTTTCGAGCTTTTTTAGGAATTCATTTTCTGCCTCTAAATATTTAATCCGCGCTTCTGCCCGCTTTAATTTTTCTGCTGCTGAGCGCGCCGTGTCGGATGGCCGTCCTGTGGCCCCTCTGCCCCGGAAATCATTTTCCAGTCCGACTTCACCATGCTTTTCATATGTTTTCCGCCACCGGCTGAGGGACCGGCCCGGCTGTTCTTTTCCGATAATCGCCAGGTCAAATCCATGGTCAATGAATATCCGCGCCGGTGTGCCCCCTGAAAGATAGGTTTGGACAGCCACCTTCTTAAATTCCGGATGATAAGTGATCGAGCGCTCTGAAACTCTGAGAATATTTGGATTCTTTTCTAACTGCTTCATTTCAAATGCTGAAAAATGCCGTGCCATAAGCTACCTCCGTTCCAATACTTTGTTTCATTATAAACGAGATCATTGAGTGGGCACAGAAAAACCCGAATAATGGACGTTTTTTATTAACTGTCCATTATTCGGGTTATAGTTCACCCTTCCTACTTGCCTTCATTTTTGAATTGGATGATTCTCTCTTCAATGGCGTCACGCACATCTGCAAATATGGCATGGATTTCCTCTTCGGAGCCCGTAGCTTTCGCAGGATCTTCAAAACCCCAGTGCATGCGGGTAACATGAGAAGGTGTCACGGGGCAGTTGTCATTGGCATCGCCGCAGAGGGTGATGACATAATCGGCACGAGCGAGCAGATCATTATCGATGATGTTCGATTCCTGATTGGTAATGTCAACGCCGACTTCTGCCATAATGTCTACGGCTTTTGGATTCAAACCGTGTGCTTCAATTCCAGCAGAATAGACTGCGTACTGCTCTCCCAAATGCTTGCTGCCGAAACCTTCTGCAATCTGACTTCTGCATGAGTTTCCTGTACATAGAAAATAAATGATGGGTTTGGACATAATAATTCTCCTTTAGTTAAGAAATGATAAGTAGCCATACGTATAATCCTAAAAGTGTGATGAACAGAACAGGGATTGTCAGCATGATACCGATCTTGAAATAGTAGCCCCACGATATGTTGATGCCTTTCTTCTTTAATACATGGAGCCATAGCAATGTGGCCAGTGAACCAATCGGTGTGATCTTCGGTCCGAGGTCCGACCCGATGACATTGGCATAGATGAGGCCTTCCTTGACAAGTCCTTCGGTACCGGACTCGGCGATTGCAAGCGCATCGATCATCACGGTCGGCATGTTGTTCATGACAGAGGATAATATGGCGGCAGTGAAGCCCATTACCATAGTACCCACAAACAACCCTTGTGTAGCAGCAGCACCAATGAATTGGCCAAGAACGCCTGTCAATCCGGCATTTTGAAGTCCGTATACGACGACATACATGCCGAGAGAAAAGAAGACGATATCCCACGGCGCTCCTTTGACGACTGACTTCACTGGTACAGCATCACTGTTTCTTGCCAACAATATGAAGAAGAGGGCAATGACACCGGCAATGGCGGAAACAGGCACACCGAGTGGCTCACTCAGGAAATATCCAACGAGTAGCAGGGCGAGTACCGGGAACGCCCATGAAAACATGCGAGTGTCTCGGATGGCTTGTGCTGGATGTTTTAACTTGGACAGATCATAATTCTGAGGCAGACTTTTTCTGAAGAATATGTAGAGTACAAGTATACTCGCCAGAATTGAGAACAGGTTCGGTACAACCATACGGGATGCATACTCAATGAACCCGATACCGAAAAAATCGGCAGATACGATGTTCACCAGATTACTGACGATAAATGGTAGCGAGGCGGTGTCTGCAATAAAGCCGCTTGCTATTATGAATGGCATGACCATCTTTTCAGTGAAATTCAGGTTTCTGACCATAGCGAGCACAATGGGTGTTAGGATCAATGCAGCACCGTCATTTGCGAATAGGGCAGCAACAATGGCACCAAGCAGAATAATATAGATGAAAAGCTTCAGACCACTGCCTTTAGCAAAACGTGCCATATGGAGTGCGGACCACTCGAAGAATCCGATCTCATCTAGTACAAGCGAAATAAGTATAACAGCAACAAAGGTGAGTGTGGCATTCCAGACAATGCCCCATACAGTCGCCACATCAGCGAAACTGACAACCCCAAGGAGCAGCGCAACGACTGCACCGAGACTTGCCGACCAGCCGATGCCAAGACCCCGCGGCTGACGGATGACGAGAAACAGGGTGATGAGAAACAAGATAACTGCGATAAAGGGCTGGACGCTCTCCATCAGCAACAACTCCGACTGCTACATGATGCGAGCAATGATGAGACGTGCGTTTCGATATCCGGCACGGTGGCGATAAGTCTCGGTAAAACTTCATAGAAGGGACTTTCTTCGTTCAATGAAAGGTACGTCCAGTAGCCTTCTTTTCTTTCCGTGATGAGACCTAGGGTCTTCAGCTTTTTCAGGTGCTGACTGACAGCCGGCTGGCTCATTTGAAAGCATTCTGTAAAGTCACAGACACAACACTCACGTCTGTTCATCATGGCGAGCATTGATAACCTGGATTGATCACCCATAATCTTAAAAATTTCAGCAGCCTGGCTGATATCTATTTCTTTTTTTTCCATACTACACCTCAACCATATAATCATTTTGTTATCAGACACTAAAAATTATATAAGGGTTTTATTATATGGTCAACAGGTGTTTATGGACCATCTGTATAGGTTAATAGGTAGTAGAAATAAAAATACATATCATCGGTAAGGTAGCGCATATAAAAATCTGGAGGTTTTATGATGGAATCGAATATTTATGGTAATACGCCCCCTATGCTCGGAGCGAAAAATCTAACGGACGCCAACCAGTATGATACGGATGTGCTGATTTATGGTGTGCCTTGGGAAGGGGCATGTACTTGGGGAGACTACACAGGATGTGAGCTCGGTCCTAAGCAGATCAGACTTTCTTCAGCTAGATATAGTACATATCTTCCGGAACTCGACCACATCAACGTCGAAGAGCATTTAACACTTGGTGATGTCGGCGATGTCAGCGTCATACCGCATGACGTACCGGGAACAATGGACAGGATTGAATCCTTTGCAGAAAACTTATGGAAGAGTGGCAAATTCCTGGTCGGACTTGGCGGCGACCATGGCATTACTTATCCTGTAGTCAAAGGACTGGCGAATACAGGCAAGAAGGTCGGCATCATTCACTTGGACTCCCACTACGACAATATGCCGCACTACGAAGGAGATGCGTTTGCTAGAAGTACGCCATTCATGCGCCTCTATGAGACAGAAGGTGTGCGCAACGAAAGTCTGATTCACACTGGTATTAAAGGGCCACGAAATAAGCCTGAAACAGGGAAGTACGCACAAGAAGCTGGTGCCGTCACTTTAACCATCAACGACATCAAAGAAGCGTCGGATTTGAAGGCTTTTGCTAATGAAATCTACGATATGGCCGCAAAAGAAGTCGATGTGGTATATCTGACCATCTGCAGCGACGTGCTAGATTTTGCATTCAATCCTGGCGGTCCAGTGGATGGGAACGGCATCACTTCACACGAACTAGTTACAATGATTTACGAGTTTGGCAAGCGGGGTTTGTGCGGTATGGATTTTGTCGAGGTCTACCCGCAGCAGGATGCAAACCAGAATTCGGCGCACTTTGTTTCAACAGCAGTGCTCTACGTACTTGCGGGTCACGTTCATGGTGGCCATACAAAATAGGAATGGGGGACCTTCCTCCTAGACAGGGGTGCAGATATTGAGTAGAAATAAACTGATTGAAAAATTGAAAATTATTGGGCCTGGTGCCATTATTACGGCGTCGTTCATCGGTCCGGGAACTGTCACTACAGCGACCCGAGCGGGGGCCGGTTTTGGCTTTGCGCTATTATGGACAATCATTTTTGCTGTCATTGCATCAATCGTCTTGCAGGAAATGGTCGCAAGAATCGGCATAATTACCGGCGAAGGACTTGGGGAAAATATCCGCAACCTCTTCGATAACGTGATAATGAAATTTGCATCAGTATGGTTGGTTATGATTGCAGTCTGTGTGGGGTGCGCAGCCTACATAAGTGGAGATTTACTTGGAACTTCACTCGGCGTGTCTTATCTATTTAATATTCCTGAGAACTATGTTGCACCGGTAATTGGTGTTGTCATCTTGCTACTTGGTCTTAGCGGGAGTTATAAAATCATTGAGAAAGTCATGATTTTCCTGATTGTAGTTATGAGCATCACCTTCATTACAACGATGTTTGTTTCAGCTTCCGATCTCGGCGCAGTTCTGCGCGGAGCGTTCATACCAGGAATTCCGAACGGTTCAATACTTACTGTTATTGCGATAATTGGTACGACTGTTGTCCCTTATAACTTCTTCATCCATGCGTCCACTGTCAGTGAAAAGTGGGATAGTGCGGATGGGTTGAAGGAATCACGGATCGATACCATTATAACCATTACCGTCGGCGGACTGATTACAGCAGCAATACTGATTACAGCAGGTGCTTTGATTCAAGGCACGGAAGTAACCAGTATTGTACAGCTTGCGGCACCGCTTGAACCCCTAATGGGAGACTTGGCGCCATTGTTCATCAGTATTGGTCTATTCTCTGCCGGTTTGTCATCGGCCATTGCGTCACCGATGGGTGCAGCCGTCACCGTTAGTAGTTTCATGCGATGGAAAGGCGGATTCGATAATAAGAATTACAAACTCGTTTTCTCGGGCATTATTATTCTCGGCATTATCACTTCGGCACTCGGCTTTGAACCTCTTGAGGTCTTACTATTCGCGCAGGCGCTTAATGGACTGATTCTGCCGATTATCGCGATACTTATTATGGTTCTGATCAACAAGAGAAGTACAATGGGCCAACATGTCAATCCACTATGGTTGAATATCATTGGATGGCTTGTTGCAGCTGTTGTCTCCTTCCTCGGAATATACAGTCTAGTAGATGCGATTTCGACATTTTTATAAATAACCTCTGTATATAAAGGGTTCAAACGAATATAATAAGATAAAAGCGAACGGGAGGACGAAGTGATGAAGATCAGTGCACAATGGACAGGCGACATGACTTATAATTCCAAAGGAGATGTTTCCGGATACGAAGTGACGATGGATGCAAGCAGTGAGGCTGGGGGTCATGACAGTGGCCCGAGACCGATGGAAATGTTGCTTCATGGTGTAGCCGGGTGCATGGGTATCGATCTTAATGTCATTATGCGTCACAGCATGGATAAGATAGAAACCATAAAGATAGAAATTGATGGGGAACGTGCTGAAACAGAGCCGAAGAAATTTACGAAGATAGAAATCATCGTAAAAATCAGAGGTGATGTCAGTGAAAAGGTAGCACAGCGTGCAATCAAGCTGTCTGCTGATAAATACTGTTCTGCGATCAATTCTCTAAACGCGACAGTGGAAACGAAACTGGAGCTAAATGGTGAGATTAAATAACACAAATAAAGGCGACAGGCCAATTGGCCTGTCGCCTTTATTCTTCGTAGAAGTCTGTGTCGGATAAGTCTTTATACTGAAGGACGATTTCAGTGATACGGTCTTGCTGGTCGTAGTTCATCATTACATACTGGCCATTCTCAGGATCGCTGTCGTATAACATTCTGAAGTTTGAAACTTCGTCACTGCTTGGCCATCCGAAACGCTCTACAGCTTCCTGCTTAGTAAGATCTTCTGGAAAGATGATGATACCATCGACATTAAGTGCGCTAGTATCATCCACCTCGCCGGCTGACTGTGGGAAATTGAAACCAATATGATCATAGTGATAGTAAGTGCCATCTACAACACTCCCGGATCCTTCGGGTTCGCCGAGTGTTGCAACCATATAGTCGTAGCTTGAATGGACGGATATAGTTCTGTATTCATAGTTGCCTGAGAAGAAGTTTGAGAGAAATGCTCCACTTGTAATATCAATCGGCCTAACTTCAGGGAGTTCTTGCTCAGCCGTCTCTTCTTCCGCAACTGTTTCATCGGTCGTTTCTTCAGTTTCGACTTCGTCAGATTCGGTTCCTGTCTGGTCATCAGTACTCGTACAGGCAGTCATAAAGAACAGTGCTACGAGTAAAGGGATGAGTAGTTTCATGATTATGTGCCTCCCTGATTATTCTCTGCGTCAGTATCCGACTCAGTTCGTTTCGATTTGCTACTTTTATTTTCTTTTACCTTGCTGAAATAGGCTTCTGTACGTTCGCGGAGTTTCCTAGGCATCATAATATAGATGAAGTCCTCGGAATGCATGACAGTTTCTCCATTTGGGGTAATCAATTCATCATCTCTAATAATGGCGATGACAAGAATATCCGGTGGCAGATCGAGATCTTTTATCTTAGCATTTTCATGAGCGGACTGAATTGGCAGTTCAACCCCATAAATATCATTCTGTGTTTGGCCGAGTGCCAGAAGTTCTACTGAATAAGGTGGTGCGTCTGTCTCTCCTTCATCGAACCCAAGCCAGCGCGCAACAGGAGTAATTGTACTCCCTTGAAGTAGTGCAGAGAAGATGACGATGAAGAAGACGACGTTGAATATCAAATAGCCGTTTTCGATGCCACTGACAAGTGGATAGGTTGCGAGTACGATAGGTACTGAACCCCGCAGTCCGGCCCACGAGATGAAGGCTTTCTCCTTAAGGTCATATTTACTTGCGATAAGTGTAAGGAATACGCCAATCGGACGTGCTATGAATATGAGTATAAGAGCCATCAGGATACCTTGGAAAGTGTAGTTAAAAAGTTCCTCAGGGAACGCGAGCAATCCAAGCATGATGAACATGATGATCTGCATCATCCATGCCAGTCCTTCATTAAAGCGTAGGATGGAATGCTTGTAGGTCAAAGGGCGATTCCCCATGAGCAAGGCCATGATGTAGACGGCAAGCAGGCCACTGGCATTAGCGACTTCCGCGACACCGAATGAGAGCATGGCAAAGCCAAGCGAGAGTACCGGGTAGAGCCCTGAAGCTTCCAAGTCGATACGATTGATGACATAAACAGCGAGGCGTCCGATGATAAGTCCGATGAGTACCGCGATGCCCATCTGCCAGAAGAAAGAAAGTATGAGTAGGAAAACATTAGTTTCTCCCGGCATTTCAATGACGGAAATAATAGTGACGGTCAGAAATACTGCCATCGGATCGTTGGTTCCGGATTCTGCCTCGATAGTCGTAGAAAGTTTCTCTTTAATATTCTTACTGCCGAATACGGCGAATACGGCAGCCGCATCCGTTGAACCGACAATGGCACCAAGCAACATAGAAGTCATCAAATCGAGATCGAGTATGAAGTAGGCGAATACGCCAAGGATGAGGCTGGTAAGCAGAACGCCGATGGTGGCTAAAAGGACAGCCGGTGCGGCAACCTTTCTTATAGCGGTGATGTTAGTCTGCAGTCCCCCTTCAAACAGTATGATAATGAGAGCAATCATACCGATGAGTTGGGTTGTCTCTACATCATCATAGTAGATGACTTGATTGAGTAGTATACCGATGATGATAAATAGCACTAATGAGGGGAACCCGAGCCTTGAGGAAAATCTAGTGATTACCACCCCGAGGACGAGGACGATGGCTACGAGAAGAATAGGCTGATTTATGTAGACATCCATTAAAAGCCTCCTTCTTATTTTACATTTGTGTATATAATTATAAGTGAGTCATATAGAAAATACTAGCAGAGGTGCTTCGCATGTTAAAAATTGAACAACTTCGAATCGCATATGAAAAATTTGGAGTCGAAATCGAAGGTGCCACTTTTTCGGGAGGTTTGAACATCGTCCTTGGGCCGAATGGGGGTGGGAAAAGCACGCTTATGCGTGGCATCATCGGCTACGACGAGCCGGGGATTAAAGTAAGACGGATATATTGGGACGATGATCCACTGAATGGCGTGCAAGATACGATCAGTTATCTGCCACAGGAAAATCCACGCTTCAAAATATCTGTTGCTGACTACCTTACCATGACATCGGAAAGAGTGTCTGGCTCTGCTTACTCGGCAGCTGTCGAACGCTTTGATATTTCGCATCTTACTAATCAATCGATTGAAAACTTGTCAGGAGGCGAATTCAAGCGCGTTCAATGTGCCCAACTCTCTATTGAAGAAAAGCCTGTCATCATGATAGATGAAATAGAGCAGGGGCTCGACCTAAAGTACCAGCACGAAATGATGCAGTGGCTAAGGCGCGAAGCGCCCTTCAGGACGATCATTACCAGTATGCATGATGCCTCGCTTGCACTGACCTACGCAGATACGATCACTTTGGTCAGGGGCGGGCGGATTACAGGCCCCATGAGTCCTAGTGCGGTCACTTCCGAGATGTTGTCTGTGTGCTATGATCTGCCCTTGGAAGTGGAACGTAGATCAGGTAGCGCGCTGGTCTATCATAGACGCCTATAGAATGGCGCCGAGAGCACCTGAGTATTCACCATTATCTATGATGTGTGCCTTCGCACCTTTCAATCCTGCGTAGCGATTGATGATTTCCTGCATCACTTTGTTATCAAACAATGTGGAACCGATAAAAACGATGTCCTTCGTGTCATAACCTTCAGCCAAGTTGATGCCGATTGCAGTCACTGTTTCTGCGACGAGACCGATGACTGCCTGCAGTTTGTCAGCCGGCTCAAGGGATTCAATGTCTCCTGAAATGACATTGCCGAAGTTGCTCGCAGTCAAATCACCCGGGATAGGCGTCGGCCGTCCGTTGTATATATGGTGAACTTTGAGATCAATCGCATCTCTATTGCCCGTATCTGCAAGGTGGATGATTTTGTTGTAGTCATCGATGCCGACTAGCAACTTGGAAAGGCCAAGCAATGTTCCTCCACCAACACCGGAACCACCGACACGCTTTTGTCCTTTTGAGGAGGCATGATGAAAACTGGTTCCCGTCCCCACATTCAGATAGACGAAGCGTTCGAGCGCTATGCCTTGTTCTGCCATCAATGTTTTAAGCCCTCTGTAGGTAGCATCGAACTCTATGGAAACCCCGTGGTTCCGGTTAAGTTTCTCTGCCATATACTCCGCTTTTCCACCCGTAAGGAAAACTTCATCTTGCGGATACTGCGAGTCAATCATTTTTATCAATGTGTCCACATCAGTAGACTTCCATTTTTCAAATCTTCTATAGTCGCCATCTACATATGCGACTTTTGTCAATGTACCGCCTGCATCAATTCCGATTTTCATAAGTTGCCTCCACATAAAAAATGTCATTGGTTGCATTATACCAATGACATCCTTTATTCGTAACGTTTTTATTTGAAGATTATTTTCGTTCTTTTCGGGTTTTCCGCCTCAGCGCATCATTCGGTTCACGCCTCAAGGATTTGGAAACTGAGAAGATCATTGCTATGAGGACAATGCCAAAAGGTAACCCAGCAAGCAATGAAGCCGCCTGTAAGCTCGTCAGTCCACCGGCAATAATCAGAGTTACTGTCAATACGCCGATTAGCACTCCCCAGATGATCTTCAATCTGGTAGCAGGTGCCTCTGTATCGCCGGAAGTCATCCCTGCGACGATGAATGTTGCGGAGTCGGCTGAAGTGACCAAGAATGTAAAGATCAGCAAAATCGACAGTGCAGAGAGTAGCTGCGTCATTGGTAACTGATCATAAAGTGCGAAGAGTGCGGCTGTATCATCCTCAAGCACGAGCGCACCGATGTTGGTTCCATTGAACAGATCGGAATAGATAGCTGTACCGCCAAGTGCTCCAATCCATATGAAAGATAGCATCGGTGGAATGATTAAAATACCAAGAACATATTCTCGGATTGTCCGGCCTTTTGAAACCCGGGCGACGAATGAACCAATGAAAGGACTCCAAGCGATGACCCAGGCCCAATAGAAGACAGTCCACTCCTGTACCCATGTTTCACCGGAGTAGGGCTCCATTCTAAGGGAGTACCCCACGTAATTCGACAGATAATCCCCTAGTCCGACAATAATGCTTTCCATGATAAAGGTAAAGGGCCCAACTGCTAGAACGAAGATAGTGATAACGGCAGCAAGCAGCATATTTAGGTTGCTGAGCCATTTGATGCCACGCTTTAGTCCTGTCGTCGTAGATAGTATAAAAAGTCCGGTCATTAGAGCCGTAAGTATGATCTGAGTCATGGGTCCGGATGGAATACCATATGCGATACTGAGCCCGCCGTCCATCTGGAGAATACCGAGACCAACAGATGTTGCCATTCCGGTCACAGTCGCAATGACTGCCAGTATGTCGATAGTGTTGCGTGTCTTGATATCGTACTCGGAACCCATCAGAGGTTCAAGTGCGGTTGAAACGAGACCATCTTTTTGTTTTCTGAACTGGGTGTAGCCGATGGCCAAGCCTGCTACACCGAATATTGACCATTGTGAGATTCCCCAGTGAAAGAATGAATACCCCATTGCCATGCGTGCGGCTTCAATAGATTCCGTTTCTCCATTATAAAATGGTGAAATCATGTAGTGGGTCATGGGTTCTGCTACACCAAAGAACACGAGTCCGACGCCAAGTCCTGCGGAAAACAGCATGCCAATCCATGAACGGAATGAAAATTCCGGTTTCGACTGGTCTCCTCCAAGCTTTATCCTTCCGTACGGTGAGATGGCAAGAAAAAGCAAGAATACACCGAAACCGAACACCGCAAGCATGAAGAACCAACTGAAGTAATTGGCTATCCATCCATAAACTGCTTCAGAACCTGTCTCGAACCGGTCTGGTACTACAACTGCAAATATAACAGCTATTAAGATGATAACAGCAGAAATCCAAAATACGATTCCAATGTTAGATTTCTGATTAGAGTTCGCATTGTTCCTAGATGTTTCTTCTGAATTGTCGTTAAGCAAATGTTTTCCCCCTAAATGTGTTGTCTAATCTCATTTACCCCTATAAATTTTAGATAAACAGCTAAAAATTGTTGTATATCCGAATGACTATTCTATACTTGAGAGGGTATTAAAAACATTACAACGAACATTTGGGAAGGAGGAAGAGTGATGAGTAGCGAAATACATATTCGCCCCTTTACGGAAGCAGACAGAGAAAGTCTGGCAACTTTTAAGTTGAGCGAGCAGCAACAAATCTACTCCAGCCTGCCTATTGATGTGCTGGATGATGCTGTCCAAGATCCGGACCGAACACCATGCGTCGTATTGAATGAATCGAATGAAGTTGTCGGTTTTTTCGTACTCCACAAGCACTATCGACATGAGGGATACGCAACTCCCCACGAAGTTGTGTATATCCGCTCCCTGTCAATCAATGAAGCACTGCAGGGGAGAGGCTACGGGACGAAAGTAGCGATGACACTGCCGCTCTTCGTACAGGAGCACTTTGCAGCTTTTGATCATCTATATCTCGTCGTCGATGCAGAAAACGAGGGCGCATGGAACCTATACGAACGCGCAGGTTTCATGCATTCAGCAACCAAGGAGAATGGACCGATTGGTGAGGAGCGTCTCTACTATCTTGATTTGGATCTGAAGTACGTTCATAACATCAAACTGGCACAAAATGATGCTGTCGAGCCCCCGTTCGTGAAATTCGACATCATCCTTAACAATGAGAAATCGGCTGGGTACATCGAAGGGGAGCTGACGGGAGACATGCTCCATATTAACAGTCTCTTTATAGAGGAAACAGAACGTAACCGCGGCGTAGCCTCCAGTGCGCTCAGGCAGCTTGGAACGTTTCTGAGGCGCATGCGCCCTGAAGTAAAACAGCTTGTCGTAGTCATAGACGAAGCGGGCCGACAGAGGCTCTTTGAAAGGGTCGGTTTCGTCATGGTTGACGAGGATGCCGGAAAATATATGAAGTATATAAACTATTGAATTAGTGCTTGATTCATAGCCTATTTACCTGTATTATATCTTTTGATATTCCAGACTGGAAAGGATGAACGAAATGAGGCTCAACGAGTACGACAGAGAAATGATGGACGAGAATTCTTTCATCGACATGTCATACATGTATCTGCAGGATAACGGCAAAGAAGCTAACCTGTACGATATCATTGATAAATTCAAAGAAGTTGCAGGATATTCCGATGATGAAATAGAAAACCGCGTGCTACAATTCTATACGGATCTTAATACGGACGGTAGATTTTTAAGTACAGGTGACGGTGTATGGGGACTTCGCGACTGGTATTCAGTCGATGACATTTCAGATAAGATTGCGCCAACAATCCACAAGTTCGAACTTGCCGTGGATGACGAGGATCCAATCGTAACAGACGACGAAGGATTCGATGAAGCTTTCGATCAGGATAAAGACCTTGTCGAATCGGACATAGAAAACCTCGACTCCCCGCTTAACGGAGAAGACGTGGAAAGTGAAGACGACATAGAGGAGTCGGTTGATGAAACAATCGATGACGATGTCGAGTACGACGATACGGATGATCTTGAGGATAGCTACGAAGACGAGAACGATCTTTAGAGCCTGAACTTCCAGTTGACATTCAAGAGAAAAGTGATATTATTTTTATTGGGCTCCCTGAAACAGGGATTGTAAAGAACGGCTCCTTTTCACCAAGTGTGGAAGGGGGCTATTTTTATTTTATTTTATAGGAGGAAGTGCAATGACTAAATATATTTTTGTGACTGGCGGGGTTGTTTCCTCTCTCGGAAAGGGAATTACAGCTGCATCACTCGGCAGGCTGCTAAAAGACCGCGGATTCTCGATTACGATTCAGAAGTTTGATCCATACCTTAACGTAGATCCGGGCACGATGAGTCCATATCAGCACGGTGAAGTTTTCGTGACTGAGGACGGAGCGGAGACTGATCTCGATCTCGGGCACTACGAACGTTTCATTGATATTAACCTCCATAAATATTCGAATGTCACAGCTGGTAAAGTCTACTCTGAAGTGATCAAGAAAGAGCGTCGTGGAGACTATCTAGGAGGTACCGTCCAGGTTATTCCGCATATCACCAATGAAATCAAGTCCCGATTGATTGAAGTGGGCGAAGAATCCAATGCGGATATCGTCATTACTGAGATCGGTGGTACGACCGGTGATATAGAATCATTGCCTTTCTTAGAATCCATCAGACAATTGCGAAGTGACTTGGGGCGCGAGAATGTCATGTATATCCACTGTACGCTCCTACCTTACATCAAAGCTGCGGGAGAAATGAAAACGAAGCCGACCCAGCATAGTGTCAAAGAACTTAGAGGGCTCGGTATACAGCCGGATATGATCGTTGTACGATCTGAGTATCCAATGGGTGAGGATCTAAAGGACAAGATTGCACTTTTCTGCGACATTAATAAGAAAAGTGTCATTGAAGCGAGAGACGAGGAAACAATCTATAACATTGTCATCAGCCTCCAAGAGCAGGGCATGGACAATCTCGTACTAGATCGTCTTGAACTTTCCGCTGGCAAGGAAGCGGAACTTAAGGACTGGAAGCAGCTGTTGCAGAATCTGAATAGTATCGAACGTAAAGTAACGATCGGCCTTGTCGGGAAGTATGTCGCATTGCAGGATGCCTATTTGTCTGTTGCGGAATCATTGAGACATGCTGGATACGAACGTCAGTCGGACGTTGAAATCAAGTGGATCAATTCCGAACATCTTACACAAGAAAACTACGAAGCCGAGCTATCAGAGGTTGATGGTATTCTAGTTCCAGGCGGGTTCGGTGAACGCGGTGTCGAGGGTAAGATCTATGCGTTGCAGTATGCACGTGAGAACAAGGTGCCGCTACTCGGTATTTGTCTCGGCATGCAATTGGCCACTGTAGAATTTGCACGTAATGTGGCTGGGCTCGCTGGTGCCCACTCCAGTGAACTTGATGAGAATACACCACATCCTGTTATTGACCTGATGCCGGACCAGAAGGATGTTGTGGATCTCGGCGGCACACTGAGGCTCGGCAGCTTCCCTTGTGAAATCCAGCAAGGCACGATTGCCCGTGAACTTTACGGTCAGGCACACGTCGACGAACGTCATCGCCACCGCTATGAATTCAACAACCAGTACAAGAAGCAGCTTGAAGAAAAGGGCATGGTGTTCTCTGGTACGTCTCCGGATGGCCGTCTCGTTGAAATGGTTGAGCTGAGCGACCACCCGTACTTTGTGGCTGTGCAGTTCCATCCGGAATTCCAGAGCAGACCGACACGTCCGCATCCATTGTTCCAAGGCCTAATCAACGCTTGCATCAAATAAAAAGAAACCCTGCCAATTAAGCAGGGTTTCCATGATAACTAGTACGCATCATTCGTCATCTCATCTATGAGCACATAGAGGTGATCATACAAGTAGAGAAATGCAGACATATAAGGGTTAACAATTTTGTCGAAATTCGGCGTCGGTATGAGCGGACGTGGTGAAGATAAATCGATATAATGGTGAAGCTGGTCAATTGTTTCAGCTTGATGCTTATTGTAGTTTGAGATCAATACGAACTCCACCCCGCCATTTTGAAGGGTCTCTACAAAGGCGTGCACCTCATCATCGAACTGTTCGGCAAGAACAAGAACACGATCCGGCGCATCGATGGTTTCTGTCGAATCAAAAAGCCTTGTCTTTCGCAAGGCAAGCGAACCAGATAGTAAAAATCCTTCGATCCCCTTGAAATCGTGGAAGGTCTTCACATGGATTTCACCATCGCTGCCTACTGCTTGTGCTAAGAGACGTGCAGCCATTTCTATCTCCTCTTCTTGGGCGTTAATATGGTTGTATATATTAGTAAGTTGTGTCTGCAAGATTTTATCCATATAGATTCTCCGTTCGGCTTGATGGTATTGCTATAGTATCAAAACATTGCTCAGAATCAAATATTTTTGCTATAATCACTTTAAAGGAAAGAACTTTTAGGAGGAAATCAACAATGCCTTTAGTATCAATGACAGAAATGCTCAATAAAGCAAGAAAAGAAGGATATGCAGTCGGGCAGTACAACGTGAACAATCTTGAATTCGCCCAAGCTATCCTGATGGCATCACAAGAAGAAAATGCACCCGTCATCCTTGGGGTTTCAGAAGGCGCTGCAAGATATATGAGCGGCATGAAAACAGTGGTAAAAATGATTGAAGGCCTCATGTCTGACATGAACATCACAGTGCCTGTCGCAATCCATCTCGATCACGGGTCAAGCTATGAGAAGTGTATCGAAGCAATCGGAGCTGGATTCACATCCGTTATGATCGACGCTTCCCACGGACCTTTCGAAGACAACATCGCAACAACTAAGAGAGTTGTTGATTATGCTCATGAGAGAGGCGTTTCTGTTGAAGCGGAACTCGGTGTTGTTGGTGGGCAAGAAGATGACGTTATTGCTGATGGTGTCATCTATGCAGATCCTGAAGAGTGTCGTGAACTTGTTGAGAGAACAGGCATCGACTGCCTCGCGCCAGCACTTGGTTCCGTACACGGTCCTTACAAAGGCGAACCGAACCTCGGCTTCAAAGAAATGGAAGAGATCGGCAACCAATCCGACATTCCACTCGTACTGCACGGTGGAACAGGCATACCGACTAAGGATATCCAAAAAGCGATTTCCCTTGGTTCAGCTAAGATCAACGTCAACACCGAAAGTCAGATTGCTTCAGCCAAGCGTGTAAGAGAAGTACTTGCCAATGACTCAGAAGTCTACGATCCACGCAAGTATCTTGGACCTGCTAGAGAAGCTGTTAAAGAAACAGTAAGAGGCAAAATCAAGGAATTTGGTACATCCAACAAAGCCTAGGGTGAGTAGAGCCGTCCCATTTGGGATGGCTTTTATTTGATTAATGTAAAGATGATGTATAATAGCTGTATAGTTCTATATTTATTGCCGACTCGGCAAAAAGTATCTTATAATGATATGATAATCTAAAATGGAGGTGCATTGTTTTCATGAAATACTTTATTGATACAGCGAATATGGATGAAATCAAAGAAATTAATGAGTGGGGTGTACTGGCGGGTGTCACTACTAATCCTTCCCTTGTGGCAAAAGAGAAGGGTATTTCCTTCCACGATCGTCTTGTTGAAATATGCGAGCTGGTCGGCGGTCCTGTAAGCGGTGAGGTCATTGCGCTGGATGCAGAAGGTATGATTGAGGAAGGACGCGAACTTGCAAAGCTACACGAGCACATCGTCGTCAAGATTCCCATGACAGAAGAAGGCATGAAGGCTGTCAAAGTATTGGCTACTGAAGGGATAAAGACCAATGTGACACTTATATTCAATACGGTCCAAGCACTAACAGCGGCGCGCGCAGGCGCGACGTACGTCTCTCCGTTCATCGGAAGACTCGATGACATCGGACTGGTCGGCATGGATCTGATCGATGATATCTATCATATTTTCACTGTCCACAATATCAGTACGGAAATCATTGCCGCTTCCATTAGAAATGAAGCACACGTGCACGGCGCTGCCACTGCAGGCGCGCACATTGCGACAATCCCATACAAAGTTTTGAAGAAGCTGACACAGCATCCTCTGACTGAGAAGGGGATTGAAAAGTTCCTAGAAGACTGGAATAGTATAAAGGACCAGTAGTCGGTCTGCCATATAAGGAGAAGAATTATGAGTAAAGAAGTAATCAAAGTCAGAGGCGGCAGGTCATTGACCGGTGAAGTTGAAATCAGCGGTGCCAAAAATAGTGCAGTTGCCCTAATCCCGGCATCATTGATGGCCTCTGAGGGTGAAGTTATACTGGAAGGACTGCCGGAAATTTCAGATGTAAAGACATTGATGAGCCTTCTGAATGACCTTAATATAGGGACCGAACTGGACGGAACGACACTGAAAATCAGCCCTGAAGGGGCCGAGAATATGCCGTTGCCGAATACTAAAGTCCAGTCGCTACGCGCTTCCTATTATATGATGGGCGCAATGCTTGCGCGTTTTAAAAAATGTGTCATTGGCCTGCCTGGTGGATGTCCGCTTGGTCCAAGACCAATTGATCAGCACATTAAAGGTTTTGAGGCATTAGGTGCAAAGGTGACGAACGAACATGGTGCAATGTATCTGATAGCCGATGAACTGAAAGGTGCTAAGATTTTCTTTGACGTTGTATCAGTGGGCGCAACGATCAACCTGATGATTGCAGCGAGTTGTGCGGAAGGTAAAACTATCCTTGAAAATGTGGCTAAGGAGCCAGAAGTAGTGGATGTGGCTTCACTGCTCAACAACATGGGGGCTGACATCCGAGGCGCCGGTACGGATACAATCAAAATCAACGGCGTGAAGCATCTTCACGGCACTAGGCACAATATAATCCCGGACCGCATTGAAGCGGGGACCTATATGATCGCCGCTGCGGCAGTTGGTGAGAATTTCACAGTACGCAATATCATACCGACGCATATGGAGTCGTTGACTGCAAAACTTGAGGAACTGGGTGTTGAAATAGAGGTCGGCGACGACTTTGCGACCATTACGAAGCCTGAAGTTTATCGTCCGATTTCTGTGAAGACACAGGTCTACCCAGGTTTCGCGACGGATCTCCAACAGCCATTGACACCTCTTCTCTTCAAGGCTGATGGGGTAAGTAAAATTACTGAGACAATCTATCCAGCGCGCTTTAGACATGTGGATGAGCTCATGCGCATGGATGCGAAGATCGAGCAGAATAGTGGGTCGGCACTCATATTCCCTTCGCAGCTAAAAGGCACGCATGTCTATGCCAGTGATCTCAGGGCAGGCGCATGCCTATTGATATCCAGCCTAACAGCAGAAGGCGAAACGACCATCCATAACGTCAATCACATTGACCGCGGATATACCGATATCGTCAAGAAGTTAGCGGATCTTGGTGCTGATATATGGCGTGAGGAAGTCAAAGAAGACTGAAGCATTTAGAACTCGGACTGCATGGGCAGTCCGAGTTTGCTTTTTGCTTGCAGTCGTTTCCAAATCTGGAGCATCTTTATTTTTATAAAGCAATGGTGTAGAATATGGAATGGTTAAAGCCTCACCTCGATCTCTCCCCCTTGCACCTCTTTTGTATCAAAACTTCAATAAATGAAAGCGAAGTGAATATATGGCTGAAAGAGATTCCAATGCACCGAAGTATGAATCCTTTGATGCACTCTATAAGAAGAACAACACCAAGGAACTGACCGTACGCGCAAAAGAGCTCGGTCTGTCCAACTATAGCCGTCTGAATAAAAAAGAGCTTGTCCTCGCAATAATGGAGGCACAGATGGAAAAGGACGGTAATTATTATATGGAGGGCGTCCTAGACGATATCCAAGCGGACGGATACGGGTTCCTACGTACAGTAAACTTTTCTAAAGGTGAAAAAGACATCTACATCTCGGCTTCCCAAATCAGAAGGTTCGAATTGAAGAAAGGGGATAAAGTCACCGGCAAAGTCCGTCGTCCCAAAGAAAATGAGAAGTATTATGGTCTGCTCCAGGTGGATTTCATCAATGATCAGAATGCTGAACAGGTCAAGAAGCGTCCCCACTTTCAGGCATTGACGCCCCTATATCCCGAAGAACGCATAAAACTCGAAAACAGACCGACCGATTTATCGACCCGTATCATGGACCTCGTGACACCGATTGGATTTGGGCAGCGGGGGATGATTGTAGCGCCACCAAAAGCTGGGAAGACCTCGCTTCTCAAGGAAATTGCGAATGCAATGACTGAAAACCATCCGAACACGAAACTGTTCATTCTGCTGATTGGTGAACGACCAGAAGAGGTTACAGACCTTGAACGTTCTGTTGAGGACGCAGAAGTGGTCCACTCGACATTCGACGAACCACCGGAACATCATGTCAAAGTTGCCGAACTGCTCCTTGAAAGATCGAAACGGCTTGTTGAGATGGGAGAGGACGTCATCATACTGATGGATTCAATCACGCGTCTTGCGCGTGCGTATAATCTAGTTATCCCGCCGAGTGGCCGTACATTATCTGGAGGTCTGGATCCTGCGAGTCTACACAGACCGAAGCACTTCTTCGGTGCGGCAAGGAATATTGAAGCAGGTGGCAGTCTGACGATCCTGTCGACTGCGTTGGTTGATACTGGAAGCCGCATGGATGATGTTATTTATGAGGAATTCAAGGGAACCGGGAATATGGAGTTGCATCTCGATCGCCACTTGAGCGAGCGTAGGATCTATCCAGCAATTGATATCAGACGCTCAAGTACAAGGAAAGAGGAACTGCTTCTCGATAAGCGGGAACTCGATGTGTTGTGGCAGCTCAGGAATCTATTCACTGATGCGCCTGATTTTACGGAGCGCTTCCTGAAAATTCTTAAACAGACAAAAACGAACGAAGAGTTTTTTGATGTACTAAGACAGCGAATGCTGTCTTCCCAATCAACAGGTCGCCCGGTAATATGATTGAGCATCCACTCTTGATTTTTGGTGGCAGATCGTGTATAATATATAAGTATCGAAGTGGTAATCCCACTTAATTAACTCTGTGCCAGATGGTTCAGGGCAAAGGAGATGTAGATAATGAAACAAGCAATTCATCCGGAATACAACAAGGTAAACGTTGTATGTTCATGTGGCAACGAATTCCAAACAGGTTCAGTAAACAATGAAGACATCAAAGTAGAGGTTTGTTCTGAATGTCACCCATTCTATACTGGACGTCAGAAATTCGCTTCTGCAGATGGCCGTATTGAAAAATTCAACAAAAAATTCGGTTTCAAAAGCGCAAACGAATAATAGAGATCAACTGTACTGGAGTAGAGCTTCAGTACAGTTTTTTTTGTGCTTGAATATGATATAATTGACAAGATTATAGAGATGAAAAGGTGAAGTTATATGTTTGATCAACTTGAGATAATTGAAAACCGCTACGAACAGTTGAATGAACTGCTGAGCGACCCAGATGTTGTCAGTGATTCCAACAAGCTGCGGACATACTCCAAGGAACAAAGCGATTTGCATAAGACAGTAGAAGTGTTCAGGGAATATAAGCAGCATAAGGAAACAATTGAGGAATCACGCGCTATGATGAAGGAAACCGACGACAAGGAAATGCTTGAAATGATTAAAGAAGAAATTTCCGATTCCGAGAAGGCGATACCGGCGCTTGAAGATCAATTGAAGCTTCTGCTGATTCCAAAAGACCCGAATGATGACAAGAACGTCATCGTCGAAATCAGGGGGGCAGCAGGTGGCGACGAAGCACAGATTTTTGCCGGCAACTTGTTCAGGATGTATTCACGTTATGCAGAAGAGAATGGCTGGAAAATCGAAGTTGTGGAAGCCAATGCCAACGACCATGGCGGTTATAAAGAGATTAGTTTCCTAATACAGGGAGAAGGCGCGTTTTCAAAGCTGAAGTTTGAAAATGGGGCCCACCGTGTACAGCGGGTACCTGAAACAGAATCTGGCGGCCGAATCCATACATCAACAGCGACAGTGGCAGTGCTGCCTGAAGTGGAGGATGTGGAAGTGGATATCCGTAACGAAGATATCAAAGTAGATACCTATCGTTCAAGTGGAGCAGGTGGACAGCACGTCAATACCACCGATTCCGCAGTGCGTATCACTCACCTTCCATCCGGTGTGGTTGTCACATCACAAGACGAAAAGTCACAAATTAAAAACCGTGAGCGTGCAATGAAGGTTCTGAAGGCACGCGTCTACGATATGATGCTACAGGAAGCTACGGCAGAATATGCCGAGAAGCGTAAAAGTGCGGTCGGTACGGGGGACCGCTCCGAAAGGATCCGCACATACAACTATCCTCAAAACCGTGTGACCGACCATCGGATCGGCCTGACCATCCAGAAATTGGATCAGGTTATCGAAGGGAAGCTAGATGAGGTCATCGAAGCGCTGACAATCGAGGAGCAGACGAGCAAACTGGAAGAACTGAATAATGCATCCCTATAGTTATAGAGAGATGGTCAAAGAGGCGAAAGCCTCTTTAAGCGTATCAGGGCAAGAAACCGGGCCAGCAACCTTGCTGCTCGAAGATCTTTTTGGAATGAGCACGGCACGATTTATGCTGGAGAATGACATGGAAGTGCCCGTTGAAGAGCGAATGCAGTATGAAGCTGCCATCAGACGTATAGTAGCAGGGGAACCCTATCAGTATGTTGTAGGCCATGCATGGTTCTATGGTGAAAAATTTACTGTTACGCGGGATACATTGATTCCAAGAAACGAAACCGAAGAACTGGTAGAACTCATCCTCACCACGGAACCCGACAACGGGCTTAAAGTGGTAGACATCGGTTGTGGCACAGGCGTGATAGGGTTGACGTTGGCAAACGCGTGGCAGGACAATTCAGTGATCTTGACTGATATTTCAAAAGCGGTACTTGAAGTAGCAAGGAAGAATGCAACAGCTCTAAGCGCAGATGTTAATATGTTCGAGGGTAATCTTTTCGAACCACTAATTGAACGAAATATTAAAGTGGATTGCATCGTTTCTAACCCCCCTTATATCGGTAGAGAGGAGCTCGCTGATATGGGGCGGTCGGTCGTTGCACACGAACCGGTATTGGCACTATTTGCCGAAGAAGAGGGGTTTTTACTCTACAAGCGGATGGTGGACCGGCTAGATGAAGTATTAAAGCCCGGTGGCGCCGTCTATTTTGAAATTGGCTGGAAACAGGCTAAAGTGCTGTGCGACTATATTAAAGCGCGGTGGCCTAGGGTAGAACCTAAAGTTAAAAAAGATATCAATGGAAATGATAGGATGCTTCATTTCAGATGGGAGGTATAGTGTGGAGACTAAAATTTGGAATATCAGATCGGATCAGCTCGGTGATGAGATGACCGCTTCGAAACTTGATGAAATAAAAACGGCACTTGAGTATGGAGAAGTGATCGGCATTCCCACAGAGACCGTTTACGGACTCGCAGGGGATGCGAGAAATCCGGAGGCGATACAAAAGATATTCTCCGCCAAAAAAAGGCCTGGTGATAATCCACTCATTGTACATATTCATAGTACAGCACAACTGGCAGAATTTACGGAAGCGCTGGATCCTAAAGTAGAAACATTAATGAAGCATTTCTGGCCAGGTCCAATCTCTTTCATTGTACCTCTTAAAGGTAGCGTGCTCGCAGATAATGCTGTAGCCGACTTGGATTCAGTCGCAGTCAGGATGCCAAGTCATCCAGTGGGTCATGCGATACTCGAGAAGATTGGTTTTCCACTCGCAGCGCCGAGCGCCAATTTGAGCGGTAAGCCTTCTCCGACCGATTTCAGTCATGTGATTGATGATCTAAATAAGAAGGTATACGGTGTAGTGGCAAGTGACCCAGCCACATACGGGCTCGAGAGTACGGTGCTTGACTGTACGCAGTTTCCGTTCCGCATTGCGCGACCGGGTAGCATCACTAAAGGCATGCTCGAGGGTGTGCTGAAGGAAGATCTCTGCAAACATCATGGTGATGCAGAGAAACCGATAGCTCCCGGCATGAAGTACAAGCACTATGCCCCTCATCAGCCGCTCATAGTAGTGGAGGGTGGATTCAAAAACAGTACAAAGTTGAAGCTGGACAGGGATGAGAAAGTGGGCGTAATTGCTCCGGAGTCCGTACGCAAATATCTTCCGCAAAATGTGTATTTCATCAGTTTGTGTTCTGGGGAAAGGGACTACCCTGAGGCTGGGCGTAATCTCTATGCTGCACTGAGGAAGATGGATAAATCCGATGTAGACAAGATATATATCCACGGCTTTCCAAAAAAAGAAGAGACAGAAGCATTGATGAACCGTATTCAAAAAGCGACCGGCAGTGAAATCATCAAGGAAGAATCATGATGAAGATCATATTCGTCTGTACAGGAAATACTTGCCGGAGTCCTTTGGCGGAGAGCTATGCGAAAACACAGTATGATGCCCTTGATGTTGTATTCGAATCTAGAGGATTGATGGTACATTCGGGCGGGGTGAACAGCATCTCACAAGCCATAGTGGAGCGAGAAAGTCTCGTAGCACCTTCAACTCCTGAACCTTTAACAAAAGCGGATGTAGAAGAAGCGCTGCTCCTCGTCATGACTGATGTCCACAAGCGGTTGGTCAAGGAACAGTTTCCATCTGCAGATGTGCAGATGATCAGTGAGTTTGCCGTAGGATATCAAGAGGATGTCGTCGATCCGTACGGGGGTAGCATGGAACATTATGAACGCACGTTTATCCAACTAAAAGGATTTATTGATAAATTCAAGTTCTGATTTGCTTATGACCGCTTTTCTCTGTAAGCTTTTAATATATAATAAAGGTGAGGTGAAGTTTATGAAAGTGATTATTGCTTCTGACCATGGTGGGTTCAACCTTAAAGCTTCCGTCGTTGCCGCACTTAGGGAAAAAGGTGTGGAGATTACTGATTTCGGCCCGGATTCATCCGATTCCGTCGACTACCCTGACTACGCACGTCCTGTAGCAGAAAAAGTCGCTTCAGGTGAGTTTGATCGCGGCATTCTAGTTTGTGGCACAGGCATTGGAATGAGCATAAGTGCGAACAAAGTCAAAGGCATCCGATGTGCTCTTGTTCACGACACATTCTCCGCCAAAGCGACAAGAGCACACAACAATTCGAATATGCTGGCGATGGGTGAACGGGTCATTGGACCAGGTCTCGCACAGGATATAGTTGATGTCTGGCTCAGCACCGATTATGAGGGGGGCAGACATGAACGCAGAGTTTGCAAGATTGAAGAATGATCTTCACACACTCATCGAACAGTTGGAAGCTGTGGATTTCTTCAAGGATGGAGAGAAACTGCTGATCGGTTGTTCCACTTCTGAAGTGATGGGTCATCATATCGGCCGGCAGAGCTCGATGGAGGTGGCAGAGTTGATATACCAATCATTTTATCAGGCTACAGAGCGCCATCAGATGCACATCATGTTTCAAGGTTGCGAACACATCAATCGTGCGGTTACGATGGAGCGTAAGACAGCACACGCAGATGGCTTACAGCCGGTCAGCGTCGTTCCACACCGGTCTGCCGGCGGCAGTCTAAGCGAATATGCATTCAGCCATTTTACAGACCCGGTAGTAGTCGAGCACGCCATAGCGGATCGCGGGATTGATATTGGGCAGACGCTGATTGGTATGCATATTCGTCATGTTGCTGTCCCGCTTAGAGTGGAACAGAGAACGATCAATGAAGCCAATGTCACTATTGCATATTCTAGACCGAAACTTATCGGTGGCCCTCGCGCGCACTACTAAACTTGCACTCAAGGAGAGAAGACATGTCATTTATTGAATCGCAGGACCCGAAAATTTTTGAAACGATTGAAGCAGAACTGGATCGCCAGAACAACAATATTGAGCTGATAGCATCAGAGAACTTTGTATCCCAGGCGGTACTTGAGGCACAAGGTTCAATATTCACTAATAAATACGCTGAAGGCTATCCGCATAAGCGTTATTATGGTGGATGTGAGAATGCTGATGCAGCCGAAGATCTGGCACGTGAGAGAGTAAAACAGCTTTTTGGTGCAGACCATGCCAACGTCCAGCCCCATTCAGGGTCACAGGCGAATATGGCAGTCTACTTTTCAGTGTTGGAGCCGGGTGATACGGTTCTCGGTATGAATCTCAATCATGGTGGACACTTGACACACGGCAGTTCAGTCAACTTCAGCGGCAAGCTCTTTAACTTTGTCGAGTATGGTGTAGGCAAAGAGGACGAAGCAATCGATTATGATGAGCTACTCAGCATTGCCAAAGAGCACGAACCGAAAATGATCGTTGCTGGAGGTAGTGCTTATTCTAAGAAAATCGATTTCGCCAAATTCCGTGAGATTGCAGACGTAGTAGGAGCCTACCTCATGGTTGATATGGCCCACATTGCTGGACTCATTGCTGCTGGATTGCATCCGGATCCAGTGCCACATGCAGATTTCGTAACTTCTACGACACATAAGACACTGAGAGGCCCGCGTGGTGGATTGATTCTTACTAAGGAAGAGCATGCTAAAAAAGTGGATAAAAATATTTTTCCAGGTATCCAGGGCGGTCCACTTATGCATGTTATTGCAGCGAAAGCAGTTGCTTTTGGGGAAGCATTAAATCCGAATTTCAAGGTTTACCAAGAGCAGGTTATAAAAAATGCACAAGCACTTGCAGATCGTCTTGCTGAAGGTGGCTTGAGAATCGTCAGTGGAGGTACGGAAAACCATATCGTTCTTGTTGATGTGAAAAGTTTCGGACTGACGGGTAAGCAGGCAGAGGAAGCACTGGATGAAATCGGCATCACGTGCAATAAGAACACCATCCCATTTGATGAAGAATCGCCGTTCATTACAAGCGGTATTCGTCTCGGGACCCCAGCGATGACGACGCGTGGCTTCAAAGAGGAAGAGATGCAAGAAGTGGCAGATCTGATTGTTGAAACACTGTCCAATGTAAAAGAAGGTAAAAAGTACGAAACATTGAAAGACAGAGTGACGGAACTGACGTCCAAATTCCCGCTATATAAATAAACCAACATGCCGAGATAGGGTCTGCCTTATTTCGGCTTGATTTAAAAACTTGGAGGATTGAACATACATGGCTAAAGTACACGTAATGGATCACCCGCTGATCCAGCATAAGATGAGCTACATCAGGGATGAAAAGACATCCACCAAGGAATTTAGAGAACTTGTCGATGAAGTGGGCATGCTCATGGCCTACGAAGTGACACGGGATCTTTCATTGGAAGATGTGGAAGTAGATACTCCAGTCACACGCACAACAGCAAAAAGATTGAGCGGCAAAAAGCTCGGTATCGTCCCGATTCTAAGGGCTGGTCTGGGTATGCAAGAAGGGATACTCAAACTGATTCCATCAGCGAGAGTCGGTCATATCGGTCTATACCGCGATCCTGAAACACTCGAAGCGATTGAATATTATGCGAAATTTCCAGGGGATATAGAGGAGCGTGACATATTCGTCATCGATCCGATGCTCGCTACAGGCGCTTCCGCTGTTGAAGCAATTACAGCGGTTAAGAAACGTGGCGCGACAAAAGTCCGTTTCATTTGTTTGATTGCCGCTCCTGAAGGTGTGGAAGTCTTGAAAGAAGCGCATCCGGATGTGAACATATATATTGCTGCGCTGGATGAGAAGCTGAATGAGAAGAGCTACATCGTACCAGGTCTCGGTGATGCCGGTGATAGACTATTCGGTACAAAATAGAATGAACAAGGGGAAGAGCACATGAAGAAAATAATGACGGTATTCGGTACACGGCCTGAAGCAATCAAGATGGCGCCACTCGTTCTGGCATTGAAAAATGACCCGGAACTTGAGCCAGTAGTCGTGGTTACCGCACAACACCGAGAGATGCTTGACCAGGTGCTCGAGATATTCGGAATCACACCAGATTACGATCTGGATATTATGCAACAAGGACAGACGTTATCGGAAGTGACAGGCAGAGTAATTGCTGGTCTCGAATCTGTCATCAAAGAAGCACAGCCGGATATGATTCTCGTTCACGGAGATACCACGACGACATTCGGTGGCAGTCTAGCTGCTTTCTATAATGAAGTGGACATTGGTCATGTTGAAGCGGGCCTTAGAACCAACAACAAATATTCTCCGTTCCCTGAAGAGATGAATCGTCAGATGACAGGTGTACTTGCTGACCTTCATTTTGCGCCGACTGAGACATCCAGAGAAAACCTCTTGCAAGAGAATAAAAAAATTGAAAATATTTCTGTGACTGGTAATACTGCGATTGATGCATTGAAGACAACAGTGAATGAGGATTATAAGAGTGAAATCATCGAGAAGCATAAAGATAAGAAGGTGATTCTGCTTACAGCCCACAGAAGAGAAAACATTGGCATGCCAATGGAGAACATTTTTAGTGCAGTCCGTGAAATTGTCGAAGAATTCGAGGATGTCACTGTCGTCTATCCAATCCATAAAAACCCAAAAGTGAGAGAGATCGCTAGTAAATACTTGGCTGATCATGATCGCATTGAAATCATTGAACCACTTGATGTGTTCGATTTTCACAACTTCGCGGCAAAAAGTCACATTATCATGACCGATTCCGGTGGTGTCCAAGAAGAAGCGCCATCTCTGAGAAAGCCGGTACTGGTACTCAGGGACACGACTGAGAGACCAGAGGGTGTTGAAGCGGGTACGCTCAAACTTGCTGGTATTCAGAAAGAAAATATCTACAACCTGACAAGAGAACTACTGACGGACGCCAATGTGTATCAGAAGATGGCAGAAGCCAACAATCCTTATGGAGACGGCAAAGCGTCACTCAGAATATGCGAAAACATAAAATATTACTACGGAATTACAAAAGATAAGCCCAAAAGCTTCGATATATAGGAAATATGTCGATAATATGTCATAAAAAATGTACTATGAAATTAATCTGTCCATAATATTGACATAAAAAATACAAAGATATATCATTACAAGAGTAATGTAACGGTTTACATCACAAAGCCGCAGAATACACTAGGAGACAGTGTTAAAGTGCCATTTTTCAGACGATTTTCCCATCATTTCCTTAGATTTTTGCTTTTCCCTCTAATCATCAGCCTACTCATCTATCTGTTTACATTTTCATCTTTTGCAGCCGGACTCGCTTTGGGTACCCTTGCGTCCATTATGTTGCTCTTGAACTGGTATTACAATCTTGAGAAGGCTTACAATACAGAGGATGGAAGAATCAGAACAGGTACCGTTGCGCGCCTTATGATCGTTATTGTTACATGTCTTTTCTGGGTGAGATTCCCGGAAATCTTCAGCATATTTGGTATAGCACTCGGGCTTTTGCTCAGCTATATAATGATTCTGTTTCGTGCGATTAAAGAATTGACGAAGTGAAAGAGGTGAGAAAATGGAGCACGGAAATCCGATATCGACGTTTGATTTGTTTGGCCTCCCGGTCACATTCAATCTGTCGACGGTCATGATGGTTATTATTTCATCACTTGTTGTATTCCTGGTTGCTTTCTTCATGACAAGAAATCTATCAGTGAGACCGACAGGTAAAAGCCAGGTACTCATGGAAGTACTGATGAACTTCGTCAAAGGTATCATTTCAGGTAACATGGCTTGGAAACAAGGCGGAAGATTCCACTTCCTGGCCCTGACATTGATTCTATACATATTTGTTGCAAATATGCTTGGGCTGCCTTTTGCTTTTATAGCCCCAGACGAAGACCATACTCTCTGGTGGAAATCACCAACTGCCGATCCGTCAGTCACACTGACACTGGCCAGCTTGATGATTGTACTTACCCACTATTATGGAATCAAGATGCGCGGCACAAAAGCATATCTTAAATCGTACGTACAGCCGGTGTGGTTCATGGCACCGTTCAAGTTCATCGAAGAATTCACATACAACCTGACGCTCGGTCTACGTCTTTACGGTAATATCTACGCAGGTGAAATTCTACTTTCACTGCTTATCATGGTAATGGCTTCGGGTGCAATTGGTTTCGTTGGCGGATTCATCCCGTTGATGATCTGGCAAGGATTCTCAATCTACATTGGTGTCATTCAGGCGTTCATATTCGTTATGTTATCAATGGTCTATCTCTCCCATAAGGTGAGCGACGATCATTAATATAAAAAATTTAATTAACCATTTAAAATATTTTAGGAGGAACTATATCTTATGATGAATCTACTCGCAGTAGGTATCGCTGCTGGACTTGCAGCACTTGGCGCAAGTATTGGTATCGGTCTTATCGTTTCTAAAACAGTTGAGGGTGTATCCCGTCAGCCTGAGGCTCGTGGCCCGCTCATGACTATCATGTTCATTGGTATCGGTGTTGTTGAGGCCGTTCCGATCATCGCGATCGTTATTTCATTCATGCTTATGTTCATGTTCTAAGAAACGTTACATCCGGCGAAGTCTTCTATTAAGATTTCGCCCTCTTATTATGTCGACTATGAAAATAGAATGAAACTCTCGCGAAAGGAGTGTACATAGGTGGAATTTCTAATTTTAGGAGCTACGGACACCGTGCCGGCAGCAATTGGTAACAGTCTCATACAGCTGGCTGCCTTCATTGTTCTTCTTGTGGCTCTTTCATACTTCGTATGGAAACCTCTCAAGAAAGTTATGGACGAGCGTGAACAGCTCATTCATTCAGAAATAGATGATGCAGAGCAACGCAGGATGGAAGCTGTGAATCTCAAAGAAGAAAATGAAGCTGTGCTAAGAAACACACAAGCTGAAATTTCCGAAATGATGGATAACGCAAAAGAGCAAGCTAAGAAAGAGCAAGAAGCAATTATTCATGATGCAAACACGCGTGCAAATCAGATGATGGAAGACGCTAAAGCTGATATTGAAAGAGAAAAGCAAAAAGCTATCCGCGACATCAATGATCAGGTAGCTGACATTTCTGTTCTAATCGCTGAGAAGATGATTTCAAAAGAAATCAACAAGCAAGACCAGAAAGACTTGGTAGCAAGATACCTACAAGAAGCAGGGGGTAAATAATGGCTAACACAGCTCAAAAATATTCCCACGCCCTGTTCAGTATCGTCAGTGAAAATGGACAGCTCGAGGAAGTAAAATCTGATTTCGACGAAGTAGTCAGATCAGTTGAAAGCACCCCAGGCTTTATCACTTTCATGAATAATCCTAAGATTTCACGTGAAAATCGCAGACAGGCGGTATTAAAAGCCTTCAGTGATGCTGCTGCACCCCTGAAGAATATGCTACTCATTTTATCGGATCGTAATAGATTCGATGAGATTGAATCCGTCCATGCTCATTTCATAAAGAATTACAATGCACACTATAATCAGGAAAATGTAGTAATAGAATCGGTATATCCTCTCTCTGATGAAGAAATTGAAAGTGTTGGAAAAGTCTTTATTAAAAAGACCGGACTTTCAAAGCTGCTTATAGAGAATAGGGTTAATGAATCACTTATCGGTGGTATCCGTGTATTTATTGGGACCAAGGTATACGACGGCTCGATAAGCACCCAGTTGTCCGATTTGAAGAATCGATTCAGAGAAAGAACTAATAGCTAATTAAGGAGTGACATTTGATGGCAATTAAAGCTGATGAAATAAGCGCTCTCCTGAAAAGCCAGATCGAAAACTATGAAGCTGATATGAAAGTATCCGATGTGGGAACAGTCATACAAGTTGGTGACGGTATCGCACTTGCTCATGGTTTGAATGATGCTATGGCTGGAGAACTGCTCGAATTTCCAAGCGGCGTTTTGGGACTTGCCCAAAACCTCGAAGAAAACAATGTTGGTATCGTAATCCTCGGTCCATTTGACGACATTAAAGAAGGCGACGAAGTCAAGCGTACAGGACGTATCATGGAAGTCCCTGTAGGTGAAGAGCTAATCGGTCGTGTCGTCAATCCTTTGGGTCAGCCGATTGATGGTAAAGGACCAATGGGGGCAACAAAGACGAGACCAATTGAAAGTCCGGCGACAGGCGTTATGGCGCGTAAGTCGGTAGATGAGCCGTTACAGACTGGAATCAAGGCAATCGATGCACTTGTTCCTATCGGTCGTGGCCAGCGTGAGCTAATCATCGGTGACCGTCAGACAGGTAAAACAACTGTTGCGATCGATACAATCCTCAATCAAAAAGATGAAGACATGATCTGTGTTTACGTGGCTATCGGACAAAAAGAATCCACAGTCCGTGCAACAGTTGAAACACTGCGTAAAAATGGTGCACTCGACTATACAATCGTCGTTTCAGCAGGTGCTTCAATGCCAGCTCCATTGCTTTACATTGCGCCTTATGCCGGTGTCTCAATGGCAGAAGAATTCATGTTCAACGGCAAGCATGTTCTCATCGTCTATGACGATCTAACGAAACAAGCTGCTGCTTATCGTGAGCTTTCACTCCTATTGAAGCGTCCACCAGGCCGTGAAGCCTACCCAGGTGACGTTTTCTACCTACACAGTCGTCTACTGGAACGTGCAGCAAAACTTAACGACGAGTTAGGTGGCGGATCTATCACTGCACTTCCTTTCATTGAAACGCAAGCCGGTGATATCAGTGCGTTTGTACCAACAAACGTAATCTCTATTACTGACGGACAGATCTTCCTCCAATCCGATTTGTTCTTCTCAGGTGTAAGGCCTGCGATCAACGCGGGACTCTCGGTTTCCCGTGTAGGTGGTTCCGCACAGATCAAAGCAATGAAGAAAGTTGCTGGTACTTTGAGGCTCGATCTAGCTGCATACCGAGAACTCGAAGCCTTTGCACAATTCGGTTCTGATCTGGATGAAGCAACAGCTGCTAAGCTCGAACGTGGTAAACGTACTGTCGAAGTCCTCAAGCAAGGCGAAAACAAACCACTTTCAGTAGAGCGTCAGGTTACGATTTTATATGCGCTTGTAAATGGCCACCTCGATGAAGTTGCAGTCGAAGACATTACACGCTTCGAAGCTGAATTCCTCAACTGGCTTGATTCAAATCAGCCTGAACTGCTCAAAGGTATTCGTGAAACGAAACAGCTTCCGGACGATGAGGCTTACACAACTGCAATAAACAGCTTCAAGAAACTATTCAATGCATCCAAATAAGGATGATGAATATAGAAATAAGGTGGTGAATTCATGGCTTCACTAAGAGAAATAAAAGGTCGTATCGGATCAACCAAAAAAATGAGCCAAATCACTAGCGCCATGCACATGGTTTCGAACTCCAAGCTCAAGCGCGCGGAAGAGAATACGAAGAGATTCCAGCCTTACATGAATAAGATTCAGGAGGCTGTTCAGGCCATTGCAACTGGAGACAACACAAGTTCGCATCCTATGTTGGTGGAACGGCCTGTTAAGCGTACCGGATACGTAATCATAACATCCGATAGTGGACTCGCTGGTCCGTATAACGCCAATATCCTCAAAGAAATCACCAATGTGATCAGGGAGCGTCATAATGATAACCCCGATTCCTATGATCTCTTCATCATCGGAAGGATGGGGTACGAATTCATGGAAAACCGTGGATACAATATCACCAACCATCGCATTGGATTAGCTGATCAACCAGATTTCAGCAGTGTTAAAGAAATCGCTCAGCAATCAGTTGCACAGTTTTCTAATGAAGATATAGATGAGTTATACATCGTGTACAATGAGTATGTATCAGTTCTAGAGCAAAAAGTGGCGACTAGAAAGCTGCTCCCTTTGACAGAAGAGGAGACGATCAGTCAAGATAAGGCATCCAATCTCTCGACTTACGAGTTTGAGCCAGATAAAGAGTCCATCCTTGAGACGCTTCTTCCGCAATACGCAGAAAGTCTGGTCTACGGGGCACTGCTTGAAGCAAAAGCAAGCGAACATGCAGCGCGCATGACCGCAATGAAAGCGGCAACCGACAACGCTAAAGAACTGGTAGATGACTTAACACTAGAATACAACCGTGCAAGACAAGCAGCGATTACTCAAGAGATTACAGAAATTGTCGGTGGTGCATCTGCACTCGAATAAAGATTGACTAGGAGGAAAACGAATGGCTTTAGGTCAAGTAGTTCAAATTATGGGACCTGTAGTTGACGTGCGTTTTGAAGAAGGCCAGTTGCCTGAACTGAACAACGCACTGTACGTCAACACTGATAAAGATAATGAAGAAAATACTTTGGCTTTGGAAGTCGCGCTTCACCTTGGGGACAATGTCGTGAGAACAATTGCGATGAGTTCTACAGATGGACTGCAGCGTGGTACTGAAGTTACAAATACAGAAAGTCCGATTTCTGTCCCTGTTGGCCAGATTACACTTGGCCGAGTATTCAACGTACTTGGAGATCATATTGATCTTGGAGAAGCGATACCTGCTTCCGAAAGAAGAGACCCGATTCACCGTCAGGCTCCTAAATTCGAAGATCTATCCACAAACGTTGAGATTCTCGAAACAGGTATAAAAGTAGTAGATCTACTTGCCCCTTATATAAAAGGTGGTAAAATTGGTCTCTTCGGTGGTGCCGGAGTAGGTAAGACAGTTCTGATTCAGGAACTGATCAATAACATCGCTCAAGAACACGGCGGTATCTCGGTATTTGCTGGTGTTGGAGAGCGTACACGTGAAGGAAATGACTTGTATCACGAGATGAGTGATTCTGGCGTTATTGCAAAGACGGCAATGGTATTCGGACAAATGAACGAACCACCAGGTGCACGTATGCGTGTTGCACTGTCTGGTCTGACAATGGCGGAGTATTTCCGTGATGAAGAAGGACAGGACGTCTTGCTTTTCATAGACAATATCTTCCGTTTTACTCAGGCAGGCTCAGAGGTTTCCGCCTTGCTCGGACGTATGCCGTCGGCAGTAGGTTACCAACCTACATTAGCAACGGAAATGGGTCAGCTTCAGGAACGTATCACATCAACAAACGTAGGTTCAGTAACGTCTATCCAGGCAGTATTCGTGCCAGCCGATGACTATACTGACCCGGCTCCGGCACAGACGTTCGCGCACTTGGATGCAACAACCAATCTTGAGCGTAAACTCTCAGAAATGGGTATCTACCCTGCGGTGGATCCATTGGCATCAACTTCCCGCGCCTTGACACCAGCCGTTGTTGGTGAAGAGCACTACGAAGTTGCACGTGGCGTCCAAGCCACACTTCAGAAATATCGCGAACTCCAAGATATTATTGCGATTCTCGGTATGGATGAACTGTCTGAAGACGATAAGAGAACAGTTTCACGTGCCCGTCGTATTCAATTCTTCCTGTCTCAGAATTTCCACGTTGCTGAACAGTTCACTGGTCAGAAAGGTTCTTATGTTCCTGTTGATCAGACTGTTAACGACTTCAAGGAAATACTTGAAGGCAAATACGACCACATCCCTGAAGATGCATTCCGTCTTGTAGGTGGCATTTCTGCTGTGCTTGATAAAGCACGCGAGATGGGCGTAGAAGTCTAAAATCGGGAGGGTTAGCAAATGAGTACAATTGCACTGGATGTAGTTACACCAAACGGTTCTGTTTTCTCTGAAGCGGACTGTGAAATCATAATACTCCAGACCAAACAGGGTGAGCTCGGCGTCATGGCCGGCCACGTCCCGACGGTTGCTGCGCTTAAAATCGGCAGTCTGCGTATAAAAGTTGATGGAAAATACGAATATTTTGCAGTAACAGATGGTTTTGTCGAAATACGTCCCGAACAGGTGACGGTATTGGTGCAGGCTGGTGAGTTTGCTGAAGACATCGATACTGATCGTGCCACAGCGGCGAGAGAACGTGCTGAATCATTACTTCAGCAAGAGCGTGATGAAAAAGTTGATAGATATCGTGCTGATCTTGCTCTCAAACGTGCGGTTAACCGATTGGATGTAGCAAAACATAAATAATAAAACGACCCGGGCTACTGCCCGGGTTTTTTAAAAGGTGAATAGTAATATGTTGTATTCCCAACTTGCATTCATGCATATCTTTCTGCATATATTATGTGTTATTTTTGCATTCTGGGTACTTGGTGCTCTTAATATAGATGCATGGTTCAGAAAGGGCGAAACAGGACGGATCAGAATGTTCCTCATTCTGGCTGCTGTACTTCTTGGAAGTGCGCTCAGCAACTTTATCGTGGACTTTTTTAGGTTGGTACAAGAGGCAGCACTGTTGTTTTGATAATTGCTTTGCAAACATGTTTATACATCTTTAAAATAGTGAATAGTATAATGATAGTAAAAGTATGGAGTGAGTGAATATGGATTCTATAATTGTTAAAGGTGGAAATAAACTTTCAGGTTCCGTTGAAATAGAAGGTTCAAAAAATGCTGTTTTACCTATTCTGACTGCATCTTTGCTTGCAGAGAAGGGCGTATCCAAGTTACATAATGTTCCGGATTTATCCGATGTGAAAACTTTAAGTGCGTTGCTGAGTCATCTCGGAGCGATTGTCGAGCCACACGGAAAAACTCTCTCGGTCGATGCAACTAATGAGCTCAATCGTAATGCACCATTCGATCTCGTGAACAAGATGCGCGCGAGTATGCTTGTAATGGGACCTCTTCTTGGCCGTTATGGTTATTGTAATGTAGCGATGCCTGGTGGTTGCGCAATTGGCTCAAGGCCGGTAGAGCAGCATATCAAAGGTTTGGAGAAGATGGGGGTAACTTTCCGTACTATTGACGGTAGCTTTGAAGGTACAGTCGATGGTAAGCTCAAAGGTGCAAAGATTTATCTAGATTTCCCGAGTGTTGGTGCTACACAGAATTTGATTATGGCTGCAAGTCTGGCTGAAGGTACGACAGAGATTGAAAATGCTGCGAGAGAGCCTGAGATCGAAGACTTGGCCAACTATATAAACGCTATGGGTGGTAAAGTTCGCGGGGCTGGTACAGGACATCTTGTCATAGAAGGTGTTGAAGTACTGGAAGGAACAGAACACACTGTCATACCGGACCGCATTGAGGCAGGAACTTTCATGATTGCTGGTGCAATTACACGAAGTGAGATTGTACTTGATAACGTAATGACGAGTCATCTTACTGCATTAATTTCAAAACTCGAGGAAGCTGGCGTACGAATTCAAGAAGAAGGCACCAGTATACGTGTCATACCTGACACACAGTTAAAACCAATCAGAGTGAAAACTATGCCGCACCCTGGTTTTCCAACGGATATGCAAAGTCAGATGATGGCGTTGCTAGCTACAGTCAATGGCACAAGTGTCATCACTGAAACTATTTTTGAAAATAGATTCATGCATGTTAATGAGTTCAGAAATATGGACGCTGAGATTCAAGTGGAGGATAATCATGCTTTCATAAAAGGTAGTGAGAAGTTTGCTGCAGGGCGTGTCAAAGCAACTGATCTAAGAGCCGCTGCTGCCTTGATTCTTGCAGGTTTGGTAGCAGACGGTTATACTGTAGTTACTGAATTAAAACACCTTGACCGCGGGTATGTCAATTTCCACAAGAAGCTCCAGCAGCTTGGAGCAGACATAGAACGGACAGGTGAAAATTCCACACAAGAAAGTGTGACATTTTCGAAATAAAGAGGTAGTTCTATGGCTGAGCAATCAAAAAAGTTGGTTCACCGCAGATTCCCATTGATTATCAGGATAATGCTATTCATATATATTGCCATCATCGTATTCTTTGCTGGATTGATGATTGGATTTGGCATACTCGATAACCCAATGGAAGTGTTCCGTATTGAAACGTGGGAACACATCATCAATTTGACCAAGGAATGATAATATGTTGACTTACGACCAAATCAAGGCCGTCATACCGCACCGTCCTCCTTTTCTCCTAATCGATAAGGTGACGGAAATAGAACCAGGAATAAAATGTTCCGGCATCAAACAAGTGTCAGGAAATGAACCTTTCTTCCAAGGTCATTTCCCGGATTATGCGGTAATGCCCGGAGTACTAATTGTTGAGGCGCTAGCACAAACAGGTGCGGTCGCCTTACTTCAGGAAGAACGTTTTAAAGGAAAGCTGGCTTTTTTCGCTGGTATTGATAGATGTAAATTCAAAAAGCAAGTGAAACCTGGTGATACATTGGAACTCACAGTGGAGATTACTAAGCTGAGAGGACCAATTGGTAAAGGAGACGCAGTTGCCAAAGTGGACGGAGAAGTGGCATGTAAATGCGAAATCACTTTTGCAATTCAGGATAACGAAACATCCGATGACTGATCAGTCATCGGATGTTTTTATTTCGGCTTTAGATTCCATCATTGCTTTAAATTCATTGAGCAGTTTTTCCTGTTCATAACCTTCATCGATAAGATGGGATAGAAGATCCTCTGCATAGTTAGGACTCTGAACAATGATACGTCCATTGAAGATTAATGACAGAGCATTATCTATTTCGTTCAATTCATTGAAGACTCCTCTAAATCTTGCCGGTTCATTTGAATGACGTGTAATAGTGACGAGCAAATCAAGCTCGGATCCTACCAGTTCTTTGAGTATATCTTTGAAGTCGGGAGATGTTGAAATTTCTATTAGCCAAGGATCGTCGGGCTTTTCATTATTGATTATGATACCGTCAATCAGTTCCAGTATGATAAAGTTATTCTCATGTTCAAGCTTTAACTCAACCACTTTAAACGACTTCATATACATCCTCCTTAAAATTAAGAAATATATCTGCAAATAATATATATGTGGGTACGTTTCTTTACTATTATAACGTGGCTCCGCACATAATACATACTAATTGAAGATAATTAGATTAAAAAATCGAATTTATGTACTTTGCAGAAAATTATTGGCTTCCTTATATTTAGAGTAGCGAGGGGGCGAGATATAATAAAGAAAGTACTGCTTATTGAAAAAAATCCTGCATTTTAGAGCAGTATAATTTATGAAAAGGAAAATATCTGGAACGACTTAAATAACGTACTGGTAAGACATTTATTAAAAGTAGTGAAGATAATACTACTAACAAGCCAAAAGGAGAGCACTGGCTTGAACTGAACAATTCATACCACTCACAATTCAAACCACACTACACTCACACGACTCATTAAGCTCTGCGAAAGGCGAACGCTGCGGTTTGTCTTTTGCAGAGCTTAATTGTTTCTATCACTCAATGTATTACATTCACTTCGATTATATTACCGATATCTGAAAAGACCGACAATTGAATGTGTTTGTTACTTAACTTAAATGTCACTTGAATCCTATCTCCACAGTTCTGCACTAACTGCACTATCTTACCTTGATTTCAACTAATATTTCAGGATATTCCCTGAAGGATATAGTGCAATATGATTTGTTATAAAGAAATATCACTGTAACATGATTGTAAAGGAAGGCTCCACATTTTATATTACTGTAACCTATGAAATATTTTTATCTGATATAGTACACATAGTCAATTAAGAAAACGTGATATCCAATTGTAAGGGATAACAGGAGGAAATTTTAACTATGAAAAAAGTACTATCGGTCGGGGCAGCAATCGCAGTATCAGGAACACTTGCATACAGTGCAGAAGCAGCGAGTCACACAGTAGAAACTGGCGATACACTTTGGCAAATCGCTTTAGAAAATAACACGTCTGTACAATCCATTAAAGCAGAAAACAATCTATCATCTGATCTTATCCTTCCTGGTCAGGTTCTTGAAGTAAACAATGACAAAAAAGTTGAAAAGAACACTGAAGCAGTAGTGAAAGATGGCACATATAAAATAGTTTCTGGCGATACATTATTTGCAATTGGTCAGAAATTTAACGTATCAGTTTCCGAGCTCAAAGCTTGGAACAACCTTTCATCCGATCTTATCTTTGCTGGTAAAACACTTGTAGTTTCAGGTGATAATGCTGTACATGAGACAGTTGTAGAAACACCACAGGTTAAAGAAGTACAACAAGTCGAAGAAGCGCCACAGGTAGAAGAAGCGCCACAAGTTGAAGAGGTACAACAGGCACCAGCTCAACCTTCACAACAACAAATTGCTGAGCAACAAGCAGCAGAACAGGCAGCGGCTGAGCAACGTGCAGCTGAGCAAGCAGCGGCAGAACAACGTGCAGCAGAGCAACAAGCAGCAGAACAGGCAGCGGCTGAGCAACGTGCAGCAGAGCAAGCAGCAGCAGAACAACGTGCAGCAGAGCAGGCAGCACAAGAGCGCCAACAGCGTAATCAAGCGCAAGCCCAAAACCAATCTACCTCTGCATCCACTTCAAGTAATGCAAGTGGCCAGAACTGGAATGCCCTCGCTCAATGTGAATCAAGCGGTAATGCAAGTGTCGTAAGCTCTAATGGTCTATACCACGGTCTCTATCAATTTGATATCCAAACTTGGAACTCTGTAGGTGGAAGCGGCATACCTTCCCAAGCATCTGCAGCAGAACAGACTAAAAGAGCGCAAATTCTTTTCGATCAAAGAGGATCTCAGCCTTGGCCTGTATGTGGTTCAAGACTGTAATATAGATTTAGATTGCGGACCCGGCCAGAAAGCCGGGTTCTTTTTATTGATTGGAACTAAATAGTGACTAATTTGTGAGTGTTTTTCAAAATAGATAAATTATTAGAGGGACAGTTCCATAAAATGATTTTTTTACACCACTAAATATGTTACAATTTCTTTTATGCGAAAGAATTTATTGAGGTGAAGAAATGAGTAAAAAATGGCTCTTTCCGTTAATGATCGGCCTGGTCCTTGTTTTATCCGGGTGTGACTATTCTCAGGAAGAAAATAGGAATGGCTTTTTCTATAATACATTCGTTCAGCCAATGGATTCACTACTCCACTGGCTTGGTGACAACATGGGCAATAACTATGGTCTGGCAATCATTGTTATCACTTTAATCGTCCGTCTGGCAATTTTCCCATTCATGATGCGTACATATAAAAACCAGATGATGATGCGCGAGAAGATGAAAATTGTTAAGCCTGAGATGGAAGAGATCCAGAAGAAAGTAAAAGTGGCTACTACACAGGAAGAAAAGATGGAAGCACAACAGGAAATGATGGGACTTTATAAGAAACACGGCATCAATCCTCTCAACATGGGCTGTCTGCCAATCGTCATTCAAATGCCTGTTGTTATGGCACTTTATTTTGCTCTTAAGTTCCCGTCAGAAGGTGGACTGACAGAGTACCCGCACTTCCTATGGATGAACCTAACACAAATGGACTTCTTCATGGTTGCCATTGCCGGTATTGTCTACGCTGTGCAAGCGTATGTATCCATGCAATTTGTTGCTGCGGAGCAGCGCAAACAAATGCAGCTTTTCATGTACATCTCACCAATTATGATTATCTGGATTTCATTGATTTCTCCTTCCGCACTGCCGCTATACTGGGCTGTCGGTGGTATCTTCCTAATCTTCCAGACATGGGCAGGTAATACTTTCTATAAGAACAAAGTTGCCGAAGAGATGGCTCCAATCATCGAAGCACATGAGCGTGAGAAAGCTGAAAAAGAAAAGCGTATAAAAAATGCAAAAGTTATGCCAAAGAAAAAACGCAAGAAGAGAACATAAGAATTTAATAAAGTTAAGAAGCCCCGAACCTCAACATTATTGAGGTTCGGGGCTTCTTCATCTTGGCCTATTTAAAGAATCGGAGAGATGAGATTGGCGAGGCTCTCTTTCATTTTAATCCATTTACTGCGTGCGGCATATTTCTCGATAGTCAGGAGCGAACAGTCTTTAATATCCGCTTCAAATATTTCGCGGTACTGCTGGGCTTCTTTTTCATCGTATATAAATGCATTTACTTCAAAATTGAGTAGGAAACTTCTCACATCGATGTTAGTCGTTCCTATACTAAGTACTTCGTCATCAATCATCATCACTTTCTGATGAAGGAACCCTTTTTCATATATATGAACATGGGCGCCCATCTGTATCAAAGCACCTGCGTTGGAATAGGTTCCCCAATAGACGAAGGGGTGATCCGGCTTATTCGGAATCATCAAGTGGACTTCAATTCCACTAAGCATCGCAATGCGCAACGCCTCAAGGAACGACTGATCGGGTATAAAGTAAGGTGTTTGAATATAGATGCATTTACGGGCACTATATATCATTTTTAAATAACCGTACTTGACCTGTTGCCATTTTTCATCTGGACCACTTGATGCGATTTGCATCGGTGTACTTCCCTCGTGAGATATTTCAGGGAAGTATCTATCTTCACGCACCATATTGTATCTTTTAGCGTGTGAATTCCAATCGAGCATGAAACGTACTTGGAGAGATTTTACTGCATTGCCCTCTACTCTCAGATGGGTATCACGCCAATGACCAAATTTCTTACTCAAGCCAATATATTCATCCCCGACGTTAAACCCACCTACATAGCCGATGACACCGTCGATGACTACAACCTTGCGGTGGTTCCTATTATTTATCCTTGGATTAATGAGTGGAAACTTGCTTGGAAAGAAGGCTTCTACCATCCCGCCAGCTTCGCGTAATTTTTTGAAATTACGAAGCGTTAGAGCACGTGATCCCATGTCGTCGTAAAGTATTCTCACAGAGACTCCTTCGCGTTGCTTTTCAAGGAGTGCTTCATGCAACTTTTCGCCGATACCATCCAATCTCAGTATGTAATACTGGAAATGTATATGGTTCTTTGCATTTTTGATGTCTGAAAGTAATCGATCAAACTTCGCATTTCCGTCTGTAAAGGTTTCGATGGAATTATTCAGAGTTAGGAACGACTGATTATTGTAAAGAAGCATGTGGATGAGTTTTCTATGTTTGTTAGCAACTTTATTTGAAAACTTATGATTCTCGTTCTCTAGTTCATTGAGCTGATCTCCGACAAGGTGTTCAAGCCCGACCTTATCTTCTTCATTTATCTTGAATATATTCTGGTTATATATCGTTCGACCAAAAAGAATATAGATGATAAAACCAAAGATGGGCAGAAAGAATAACACAAACAGCCATGCCCATATACTCTGAGCACTCCTTCTTTCTAGAAAGATGAGCCCGATGGCAAATAGAAAATTGATTGCGATAAAAATGAGCGTCAATACGCTAAGTATCGTAGCATTGGAAAAATAATCGAATAGAAAAAATTCCATGGGTGTCACCTCACTTACATTGTATTATAAACTATGGATATTTGAAATTCTGTAATATTTAATTTCGAAATTGTATGGATAATTCTCTGATATCGGGGTAGAATTAAGTCAAGATGTAATTTAAGGAGTGTCATTATGCATAGAAACGACAATTCCAAAGTCAAACAGGTCGTCACGATGCTAAATGAACTTGGAGTCAAAGTCAAGATTTCAAGGTCGAGGTTCGAAATGATGAATCGCATTGCTCATAAAGAAAAACTCAGGTTGAAAGAACAAAACATCTAAAAAATAACCGCAACTCTCGCAAGTGGAGTTGCGGTTATTTTATGCTTTCTGATGATAGTGATGATAATATATGCTCATTATTATCCCGACAGCCATCATATTGGCCCATAAGCCACTACCACCGTAGCTTAGGAATGGTAGCGGGATACCTGTGATTGGTACCAACTGTATTGTCATTCCGATGTTTTGGAATATATGGAAAGTAAGCATCGAAAGATATCCTACAATGAAATAGGACGAAAAGCTATCTGTCACGACCATCGCAATTCTGAATAGGTGCAACATTAGCATGAACAGTAGAACGATAATCACGGTAGCGCCAATGAAGCCGAACTCTTCACCAATGATGGTAAATATGAAATCCGTATGGTTCTCTGGAATATATACAATGCCATCAGCAAAACCTTTGCCATCAATCCCCCCAGAACCAATTGCTTTTAACGAATTGCTAAGCTGGAATCCGCCATCTGCAACATATTCTTCGGGACGTAACCAAGTATATATTCTGTCGAACTGGTAAGGGTGGATGCCAAGATAGCGTTCTAATAGGTCGGGTCGATAGATGATACCAAGTACAAGTGATCCGCCTACAGTCAGAGCGATAGCGAGCGTCGGGACAATCAGCCACCAGCTGATGCCTGAAACGACAATTGTGCCGAGCAGTATTGCGATCATGACAAGCATTGTACCTAGGTCATTCTGAAGTAGGATGAACAGCAGCGGTAGAATTGAGACAGCAAAGATTTTAGAGAGCAGTTTAATATCTACACTGAGATCGTTCGTAAGCTTGTATTTGTTGTGCTGACTGATTAGGTAAGCCAGCGTAATAATATAGATGATCTTTACAATCTCGGAGGGTTGGATACTGAAGAACCCAAACTGGTACCAGCTCTTTGCTCCGTTGATAATCGGCGTTATTGGGGATACGGGAGCGATGAAAAGTATGACGAGTGAAAGTACGCCGAGCGAATAGATGACCCAGACATACTGCTTTATCCATTTGATTGGAATGAAATTAAGTATTGCCACCATGGCAAAGCCAAGACCGTAGAATATCAACTGACGTAGGCTGAAATCTATAGTGTATTGCCCGCTTGTCATCGCGGAGCGTATCATGAAGATGCTGATTGTAGCGAGAAGAACAACAATCAGGATAAGAATCCAGTCGATTCTAAAAAACCTGCTGGTGTTCTGTCTTTTGTAACTTTGATTGTTCTCCAAAAAATTCACCTAACCCATATTGAAATCATGACATTTAGTATACACTATTTTATAATAAAGTAAGTGTGTTTATCCAATAGTAATACAACTAGATTTGAAATATCTGTGAATAAATGTTTATGGAGATGGACGAAGCCTATGATTGAAACTACAATAGAAAAGATTGCTGAACTATGCGGAGGTACGTTAAACGAAGAGGCGAGAGCTAAAAAGGATGAACGGATCAAAGGTGTATCGATTGATACGAGAACGCTCGAAAAAGGTAATCTTTTCGTACCATTTAAAGGCGAGCATGCGGATGGACACCGTTTCATCCAACAGGCTTTCGACATTGGCGCTGCACTCAGTCTGACCGAACAACCAGTCGATGAAAAGCAAAATCTGCCGCTTGTTCATGTTGAGGATGGTCTTCGCGCCTTGCAGGATATTGCGCAGGGCTACTTGAAGGAAGTTGCACCGAAAGTGATTGCAATTACAGGATCCAATGGTAAGACGACAACAAAGGATATGGTAGAATGTCTGCTTTCTCCTTACTTCAAAGTAAAAAAAACAATCGGCAATTATAACAACGAAATTGGTCTGCCGCTTACTATTCTGCAGTTGGATGAGGACACTGAGATCTCGATACTGGAGATGGGCATGAATGCAAAAGGAGACATCCGTTTTCTAAGCGAGATGACAACACCAGATATTGCCATACTCACCAATGTCGGTGAGTCTCATATCGAAAAACTGGGGTCGAGAGAGAACATTGCTCATGCCAAATACGAAATCGTTGATGGATTGCAGAAAAATGGGACGTTTATCTATTCACGGGATTATCCGCTTCTCGAAGACATTGTGGAGCGGAGTGCAGGCTACACCATTCGGACCGCTGGTCAGAATGAAGAGAACGATCTGCAGATTGCAAATGTACAACAGACACAAGACGGTACACGTTTCGAGCTGCTTCCAATGGGAATCAATGTGGGGATACCACAGCTTGGCACGCACAATGCAGCAAACGCATCACTCGCTATCCTTGCTGCTGAAGCACTTGGACTTGATATTAATGAAGCAAAGCATCATTTTGAAGAACTGGTCGTCACCAGTATGCGTATGGAGCAAATACATCATCAGTCCGGTGCGACCATCATCAATGATGCCTACAATGCCAGTCCTTCTAGTATGAAGAGTGCAATTGATACTGTCGGACGCATGGAAGTAGGCAAAAGGATTCTTGTACTTGGAGACATTCTTGAGCTCGGTTCCTACTCACAGGCACTGCATCAGTCTATAGCGCAACATTTAAACGACTCAAACTATTATTATGATCAAATATTCACAATAGGGGAGGCGTCGAGAATCATCAACGACCAAACGACCTTAGAGAATAAGTCTCATCACGATGACATCGAATCTTTAGCACGAAGCCTCAAACAGGTGCTTACTGAAGATAGCGTGGTGCTCCTAAAAGGATCAAGGGGTATGGCGCTCGAGCGGGTGATTGACCATATCTAGATCAGTCGGAATATTATTTCTGCACGGTTATACAGGAGGCAGGTATGAACTCGATCCCCTGTTCGACTACTTGAAGTCGCGTTACGAATTCGAGTATGAATTTCCGGTATATCCTGGGCACGGTAGTATTTTGGATCTAAAGTCAGTGGACGGTGAGGATTGGTACGGTGAAGCCTTGAACGCATATGAAAATCTTAAGCAGCGCGTGGATTGTGTATGTATCATCGGTTTTTCGATGGGGGGCGTATTCGCCAGTTACCTCGCCCAGGATGAACCGGTGGAGAAGCTAATCCTTATCGCACCAGCATTTGAGCACATCGGTATACCTAAGATTGACAAACTTCACCTTATCCCCCGCCATTTCGGGGAACATGTGAAGATGAAAAACTACCAGAGAATCAAAAAACGTCTGAGAAATGTGCCGATAAGAGCATATCAGGAATTCAAAAGTATTACGGCAGCAAAAAAAGAAGGCATTGAAAATATCCGAGCGAAGACGATGATTGTCCATGGTAAACAGGATCTGCTCGTCCCATATGAGTCGAGTGTCGAAGTGGCGAAAAGAATTCCGAATGCCCGCCTTGAACTGATTGAGGATACACCACATCTTTTTGCCTTCTCCGATCACAGTCAATTGGAGTTAAATGTACTGTCGGAGCGGTTTCTGTTCAAAGAGCAGATGTAAGCTTGTATTATTAGTCTGGAAGTGTTAGAATAGAGAAGTTATGCGTAACGTAAAATGAGAACGAATAGTCAAAGGAGACTCTAATTTGAAGTTTTTTAAACAATTAGGTGTCAGTGATGAAACCTTAAAATCACTGGAAGATATAGGATTCGAAACCCCAACCCCGATTCAAGAAGAGAGCATACCACTTGCCCTTGAGAGAAAAGATATTCTTGGCCAGGCACAGACAGGTACTGGTAAAACGGGTGCGTTCGGTATTCCTATTATAGAGAACACAGAGAAGCAGGCAGGCACACAAGTGCTTATTTTAACACCGACACGTGAATTGGCAGTGCAAGTCAGCGAACAGCTGAAAACATTTGCTAAACATAAGAAGCTTGGTGTATCCGTAATATTCGGCGGTATGAGCATTGACCGTCAGATCAAAGATCTCAAGAGAAAGCCTGAGATCATCGTTGGTACGCCTGGCCGTATCATCGACCACATCAAAAGAAGAACATTGAAGCTTGAAAGTATCCGCACGCTTGTATTGGATGAAGCGGATGAAATGATGAACATGGGATTCATCGATGATGTAAAATTCATTATGTCTGAAATGCCATCCGAAAACAGACAAACATTGCTATTCTCAGCGACAATGCCACCGGCAATCCAGGAGCTCGTTACACGCTTCATGAAAGACCCGACCATCGTCAAGACGATGAAGCAGGGTGGTAGTGATCCACAGATCGAAGAAAACTACACAATCGTAAAAGAACTTGAAAAGCTTGAAGTGTTTACAGACTTCCTTGATGTTCATCAGCCGGAACTCGCAATCGTCTTTGGTCGTACGAAGCGCCGTGTAGACGAGTTGACTAGCGCATTGATTGCCAAAGGATATCGTGCTGAAGGACTTCATGGCGACATCACGCAGTCGAAGCGTCTTGAAGTTCTGAAAAAGTTCAGAAACAACGCACTCGATATTCTTGTCGCGACAGATGTTGCAGCAAGAGGACTAGACATCTCAGGTGTCACACACGTATACAACTTCGATATCCCACAGGATGCGGAAAGTTATACGCACAGAATCGGCCGTACAGGTCGTGCGGGTAAAGAGGGTTCAGCACTCACATTTGTTAACCCGGTAGAGATGGACTACTTGAGAATGATCGAGAACGACAAGAAGAAAACGATCACTGCGCTTAGACCCCCTCACAAGAAAGAAGTACAAAAATCTCGTGAGAAAGAGACTTTCGATAAGATTGAACAATGGAAGTCAGAAAATACAAATACGCACACGTTTGAAGTTGCTGAACGTCTGCTCGAACAAGGTGAAGCGAAGGAAGTTGTTGCGGCTCTGCTCAATGAGTTCCTATTCAGCAGAACAGACGACAGCATCCAGCTGTCCTTTGAAAAACCTCTGACACGCAAAGGCGGCCAACGTCGAGGCAAAGGTCAGGGTGGTGGCAAAAAGCCATTCCGTAAAGGACGCAGCCAAGGCCAACAAGGTCAAGGCGGCGGTGGACGCAACAATAAACGTCAAGGTGGACGTCCGCAGCAGGGCAACCAGAAACGCAGCCAGGGCGGCCGCACTTTCAAAGACCATATCAAATAACATCTAAACATCTCCCGTCTTGTTGACGGGGGATGTTTTTATTTCTATATTCCAAGTGACAATAGTATGATTGAAGAATACCTATATTTAATTTAAAGTATAATTAATACATAAGCGTTATCATTGGAGGCAAATATGAATAAAGTACATGGGGATGTCGTCCGTTATATGAGGATCAGATCTTTTTGGGCCTTTCTTATCTGGGTGATTGCAGCTATTGTTGCAAGTGTCGCTGCCTACCATTTCAATTGGTCGGACTGGGTATATTGGGGCGCCTTGATTTGGTTATCTATATTCCTTGTCGTAAACACTTTAATCCGCCCGCGTGTCTATTATCAGGTAACTCGTTACCTGTTGAAGGAAGACTATATTTTGGTTAAAAAAGGATTTTTTAAAGTATCGACACGCATGGTACCAATTAGGCGCATCCAAGGGGTGAAGCTCTCTACAGGCCCAGTTTCAAGAAAGTATAATCTTGCTGCCTTAGAAGTAAAGACAGCAAGCGCGGGACTTATGCTACCACCTTTGAAAACCGAAGATGCTTCAAGGCTGAAAGAAGAAGTCATCGAACTAGTAAAGGAGGAACATACCGATGTATAGTCCTCAGAAACTCCATCCCATTGCTTACCTTGGAAGTGTGGTTAATGGTCTTAAAAATCTATGGATTCCTCTGCTTATAATTGTATTTCAATCATGGGACTCAATCAGTTCTGGTAGCTTCTTGCTCAAGTATGTACTTATAGTTGCGGGTGCTATCGTTCTCGCAGTCATTATTTTTGGTGGCATGGACTTTTTGAACAAGTATCGTACGCGTTTTTGGATCGAGGACGGCAAATTCGTCTATAAAGACGGTGTCATTACTAATCGGGAAAAAGAACTTGATATTAGAAGAATCCAGTCAATCGATTTCAGTGAACCGATTTTTCACCGTATTTTTGGTGCAGTAAAGTTGGATATCATTACGCCTGGGGACAGTATAAAAATCGACACCATGAAAAAATCCCAGGCAATTTCACTACAGGAGATACTCTATAATGAAAAATCCCACATCCATGACACGGTGGAAGTAGGTGACTCGAGCGAATGGCCGAGGGAGAAAGAAGACGAGAGTCATGCTAAAGAAACGAGCTCTGAGCCACTGTATCGTATGAGTGGCAGGGCGCTTTTACTGATGAGTATGACGAGTGGCGCACTGGGTACATTTATTGCCCTGGTGTTTGGTTTTATCAATTTAATTGGTGCTAATTTCTTGATTGAAAGGTACTTCGATTATTTCGAAGAGACAATCGCCAGTGTTGCGCTAGCCGTCACACTCGCCATTGGTCTTTTCATGGTCGTCGGGTACGCTATCGGTACTTTGATTATGGCAATGAAGTACTATAACTATACTCTTAAGATGAAGCAGGAGGACTTGATTGTCGAGTATGGTCTGCTCGAGAAGAAGCATCAGAGTGTTAATATCGCTAGAGTTCAAAACATTATTATCAAAGATTCCATCATTCGAAGACTACTTGGATATTATTCGTTGTCGGTCACCATAACAAGTGATTCACTCGATAGTGATGACATCGACGGTACGGTCGACTTGCTTCCATTCATAAAGCGGGATAAGCTCTACGAAATCGTTCACCATATCTTTCCCAACTATCACGTACAAGCCCCACCAGCTAAAGTGCCAGCACGGGGCTATAGAAGGTACTTTCAAATTCTAACGACTTTATTTCTGCTGTTTACAGCATTGGTTCAGTATTTTTGGTTCGAGTACGCTTGGATTGCCGGACTAGTGCTCATTTTGATCCACGTCACATCAGGTATATATAGTGCACGTAATAGTGGATATGAAATTCACGACGAGGATATTAATCTGATGACTGTCGGCTTTTTCAAACGTTCTCATTATGTCATCAAGCAAGAGAAGCTAATCGAAGCGGAATGGATCAATAATCCGTTTCTGCGTCGAGACAATCTTGGCATCATTACACTCGTTACTGCGGCAGGTATGCTCGGTTCACGAGCGACACTCAAATTCATTGATCAGAAAGATATAAATACAATCTGGGACTGGGCGGAAAGGAGTACCTCACATGCAGAAGATTTCTCCAAAAGCAATTAAGGTGTGGCGTATCCGCGAAGGGATTGCTGCTGGCATTGTACTATTGATTGCAGTGGCAGCCCTGATTGTCAGTCAGTTTGTCTGGGAAGCGTTCCCTTGGTGGATATCGTTGGTGCTATTCATCGTTGCTATTTATATTTCAGTAGTTCACGTATGGCTACTGCCGAGATTGAAGTACAAGTATTTTCGTTTCCAAGTGTCGATGGATGAAATTCGGATCCATCAAGGCATCTTCTTCAAAGAGAAGCTTGCTGTGCCGTTGTTCCGTGTTCAAAACATCGATACGACGGTCGGTCCATTGATGAAACGGTATGGACTGAAGGGTGTAACACTGAAAACATCTGCTGAGAGCATTCACATACCGGAACTTGAATCAGAGGAAGCGGATATGATACGTAATGATATTAGGAAGCTGATCAATGAAAATACGAGGCAAACACTATGATTAAAGGACTCGGAACAGATATAATAGAGATAGATCGTATAAGAAGTGTGGAAGGTGAAAATCTGAGACTTTCTGCACGAATCCTTGCACCAGAAGAAATGGATGTATACAATGGTCTATCCAAGGTTAGTAGAAGAATGGAGTATCTGGCAGGTCGTTTTGCCGTCAAAGAAGCATATAGCAAAGCGCTCGGGACAGGCATCGGGAGCAACGCTGCTTTCAAGGATATCATCTGTCTTAATGACGAGAAAGGAAAGCCTTTCATTGCGAATAATCCTAGAGCCCACGTATCCATCTCACATTCCAAAGCGTACGTGGTAGCAACAGTCATAATTGAAGATTAAGGAGCATGGCCATGTCGGAAAAATATTATAGGAATTCTGTAGTAGAAGTGGACTTGGAAGCGGTACACCATAATTTTAAAGCTATCCAGTCGTTGCATGAAGGCAAGACATTCATTGCTGTAGTAAAGGCAAATGCATACGGTCTCGGAAGCGCCCGGGTAGCAGAGTATCTTGCAGCAAGAGGCGTTGAATTTTTTGCAGTGGCAACATTGGATGAAGCCATTGAACTTAGAATGCATGGTATAAAAAAGAAGATTCTTGTACTCGGGCCTATCATTCCTAAGGATATCAACAAGGCTATTCAGCACCGTGTAGCAATTACTGCACCGAGTCTCGATTGGCTCCAGCATGCACAATCGTACGTCGGAGACATGGATGACAAGGAGGTATGGATTCACATCAAAGTGAATAGTGGTATGAATCGTCTTGGCACCTCCGATACTGATGAAATTGAGAAAATGGTCAATATCATAGAGGAGTCGACCCATCTGGTTTACGAAGGAATCTACAGCCATTTCAGTTCCGCAGACATTGATTCTACCCAGAACGATAGAGAGTATGAAAAGTTCAAGCATATCACTTCCTTAGTCAAAAAGCCGCAGTACATCCACGTCCAGAACTCCGCTGGAGCACTCCGTCTTTCCGATGACTACTGTAATGCAATAAGGGTAGGCATATCGATGTATGGCTATTACCCATCCGATTACGTTGAGAGGATTTCAAAGGTGCAGCTTAAGCCTTCTGTTAGCTTGAGGACTGAGGTAGTAGATACACATGTGCTCGAGGCGGGAGAGGGTAACAGTTATGGCCTTGATTATAATGCTAGGGCGGGCCAAAAGATAGCCACGTTGCCGTTAGGTTATGCGGATGGCTTTCTAAGAGCACGAACAGGATATATTGTCTCTCTCGAAGATGGGACTTCCTGTCCTGTTGTCGGAAAAGTGTGCATGGATTACATCATGATCGAGGTGCCTGATTCCGTACAACTTGGAGATGCTGTCAATGTCATCAGCCCGTACAGAAATTCTGAGCAATCCATGGAAGCTTACAGTAACTATGTCGGGACAATACCATATGAATCATTGTGCATGTTGTCAAGGCGTCTGCCACGTATCTACCGTGGAGAAGGTACTCCTTCCGTCAATAACGAAGTTTTAAAATAATCTAGAAAAGATGGTATGCACATGTTATCCTTAATATAAGTTAAAGATGTTATTGAGGAGTGATTTGGCAATGACGAATATGACTTTGATAAGTAGCATCGAGCATTCTCTTGAGCACGGATATATTGAAATGAGTGAGATCAACCTTGCGATTGCATCAGAAAACCACGAAGTAGAGTGTGAAGCCTGGCAGCGTAATGAAGATTTTCTCGTTTATAGTAAAGATGGTGAATAGATGAAAAGAGGAGAAGTATACCTTGCCGACCTTTCGCCGGTTCAAGGATCGGAACAAGGGGGCAAGCGCCCGGTCGTCATCATCCAGAATAATGTTGGCAACCATCACAGTCCCACAGTGATTGTTGCCGCGATTACCGGTAGGATCAACAAGGCGAAGATACCAACGCATGTTGAAATTTCGAAGGATGCATATAATCTGGACAAGGACTCGGTGATTCTTCTGGAACAGATTAGAACAGTGGACAAGAAAAGGCTTAGGGAAAAGCTTACATATTTAAACGAAGATAAGATGAAGGAAGTGGATAAGGCCCTGATGATCAGTCTTGACCTTGTAATCTCCAAATCCAAGAAATCGCAATCTAAATCCTGATGGACTTTTGTGTACAAAAGTCTTTTTTCAGTGTGAGGTGTTGGCATGACATATATTGATAATATCGTAAACAACTATAAAAGTATTATCCAGCTGTATCTGTATGGAGACCAGCAGGAAGAAGCTATTGAGAAATGCCAAACGTTTAGTGAAGAGGTCATAGAAATGGATGCCTCTCCGGATGAAATCGTGTCACTTCATATAGAGTTACTGGATAACATGGGTATTCACGATGGAAAACTGGTCAAGAAATCCTTGGATATACTACAGGAAGTTATCATTTCTTTCGGTTTTACTTACAGGGACTACAAGTCCATGATGAACAAACTCGAGATTCACGACAAAGAGATGGATGTTGCATCGAGCCTTCAAGAAACGATGCTGAAGACTGCTATTCCAACATTCGATACAATGCAGCTCGGTGCAATCAGTGTACCGGCGAGAAAAGTGAGTGGCGACTACTTCAACATTATTGATCATAAGGATGGCATGCTAAGTTTCGCCGTAGCTGACGTTATCGGCAAGGGTATACCTGCGGCAATTGCTATGAGTATGATTAAATTTGGCATGGACTCCTACGGGTACTCGCAGTTACCGAGCGATAGCCTAAGGAAGTTGAATCGTGTTGTGGAGAAGAACGTCAACCAGAATATGTTTGTCACAATGTTCTACGGCCTTTATGACCACAGTACCGATTTGATGTATTACTCTTCTGCAGGTCATGAGCCAGCGCTCATTTATCGTTATGAAGAGGATGAGTTTGAAGAAATTGATGCGAAGGGTGTAGTCCTTGGTGTCAAGGTACATGCCAGATATGAACAAAGAGAAACAAAAATTGGTCCGCAAGATATGATTATTGTCTTCACAGATGGTGTTACCGAGCTCAGGAAGCACGATGATACTTTCATAGATTTCGAAAACGTTAAGGATATGATTCGCGAGGCGCGCGATCACCACCCCCAGGATATTGTTCAATATATCTATGAGTCTTTAATGCGCATACAAAATCCAAACAAGAAGGATGACTTAACGCTTTTCATATTGAAAAATAATAAAAAGATAGATTAATTATGTTTTACTCCGTATAACAAGGGGTAAACGACTAAGGACATATGTATTCTACTGAATGGGAGTGTAGTTTTTATGAACATTAATATCAATACAACAGAGAATGAGCAAGAGTATTTAATAGTAATTGAAGGTGAACTGGATGTCTATACTGCACCAGAACTGCAGCAAGTTCTGGAACCAATTAGACAATCAGGAAGCCACGACATAAAGATAGACTTAACAGATGTAAATTATATGGATTCTACAGGTCTTGGAATTTTCGTAGGTACTCTTAAAGATCTTAATCAGCATGACAAGGAGCTATATGTAATAGGTGTATCCAAAAGAATACTTAGGTTGTTTGAAATAACGGGACTAAGAGATCTAATGCATATTAATGAAGCCTCGGAGGTTGAGTAAGTATGGCACAGCAGTACGATTATATAGAAATGAAATTTCCGTCCAGTGCAGAATACGTTGGTTTGATTAGATTGACACTCTCAGGGGTTTTGTCAAGGGCCGGAGCAAGCTATGATCAAATCGAAGATTCTAAGATTGCTGTTTCAGAAGCTGTAACGAATGCTGTTAAACATGCGTACGGCGAAGACGAGACAGGTGAGATACTTATCGGCTTCGCGATTTATAGTGATAAAGTGGAAATCATTGTTGCGGATCACGGTCAAAGCTTCAACTACGAATCTGTTAGAGAGGAGCTTGGTCCATATTCAGAAGATGATAATGTGAACTATTTAAGAGAAGGCGGTCTAGGTCTATTCTTGATTGAAACATTAATGGATGAAGTTTATCTTAAAAAAGATCCTGGCGTCACAATCAGCATGACGAAGTTTATTAACGAAAGTCAGGTGCATTCGAATGGAGAAACAATCGTCAATCGATAGAGGACTTGCTGCTGAAGATATCAATGCGCTGATTCGGAGCCATCAGGAAGAAGAAAATCCGACTGCCCAGTCGAGACTTGTTGAACACTACCAGAAGCTGATCGAATCGCTTGCATATAGATATTCAAAAGGGCAAAGCCACCACGAAGATCTTGTACAGGTCGGGATGGTTGGTCTTCTCGGAGCGATTAAAAGATTCGATCCATCATATGATAGAAGATTTGAGGCGTTTCTTGTACCTACTGTTGTGGGTGAAATAAAAAGGTACTTGAGGGATAAGACATGGAGTGTGCATGTTCCTCGCAGGATCAAGGAGATTGGTCCAAAAATTAAGAATGCTAACGATGAACTGACGAACCGTCTGGAACGTTCTCCGCAGATTAATGAAATTGCAGAATACCTTGAGGTATCTGAAGAGGATGTTCTTGAAGCCATGGAGATGGGGCAGAGCTACAATGCGCTCAGTGTCGATCACTCCATAGAAGCAGACAAGGATGGCTCTACCGTCACACTCCTTGATGTGATGGGACAGGCAGATGACAACTACGATCTTTCTGAGAAGCGGCTTATACTGGAGAAAGTCCTTCCGATTCTTTCAGAACGCGAACGTGAAATTATTCAGTTCACCTTTATGGAAGGTCTGAGTCAAAAGGAAACCGGTGAAAGGGTCGGCTTGAGCCAAATGCATGTATCGCGACTGCAGCGAACGGCAATCAACAAACTGCGTCAGGCAGTCAACGAATAATTAGTATGCACCGAACCTCATCTTTAGGGATGAGGTTTTTAATTTTATAGAAGGTATGCTAAATTTATTAGATATCAAAGCAACTAGGAGAGATTAGATGAACGAAGTATTAATTAGAGAACTGAAAAGTTCTGTGGATAAGCAGGAAAAATACATCCGAGGTGTCATTGATCTTCTTGATGCGGGTAACACAATTCCTTTTATTGCCCGCTATAGAAAAGAGATGACGGGTGGTATGGATGAACAGGAAATTAAAACTATCCACGACCGGTTCGCATATCTTCAAAGCCTAGAAAAAAAGAAAAACGAAGTTCTAAAGCGCATTGATGAACAAGGTCTTCTGACAGAACAATTAGAGCAAGACATCATGAAACAAACTGTACTAAATAGGGTAGAGGATTTATATAGACCGTTCAAACAAAAAAAGAAGACCCGGGCGACAGAAGCGAGAAGAAAGGGTCTAGGGAGTCTGGCTGAAATCATTTCCAAACAGCAGACAGAGGATATCAAAGCGCAAGCACTTAAATTTCTCAGTGACGAAGTAGAATCTACAGAGGAAGCGATTAAGGGTGCGCAAGATATCATAGCTGAAGAGATATCAGATAATCCCAAGTATCGTAGCTATATATTGAAAGTTTTTAAAGAAACAGCTGACTTGACGACAAATAAAAAGAAAAATTCCGAAGATCAGAATAGTGTTTTTGAAATGTACTACGCCTATGCAGAACCGATTGATAAAATTGTGCCCCATCGTATACTGGCTATCAATCGGGGTGAAAACAACGGAATTTTAAATGTCAGATTTGATTATGATATTGATCGATTCAAACGTTATATCGGTAACCAGGTCCTGAAAGAAAAGTCGAAGACTGCAACATACATGAGGGTGGCAATTGAAGATGCTCTGAAACGTCTAATTATGCCTTCTATTGAAAGGGAGACTAGACAAAGCTTGACTGAGTCCAGTGAAAAACATGCTGTACATATTTTCGAAGAAAATCTCAAGCGACTGCTTCTTCAACCGCCTTTGAAGAATCACATCATTCTCGGAGTCGACCCTGCATTCAGAACAGGGTGCAAGCTCGCTGTAATTGACGCTTCTGGTATGTTTCTTTATAAGGGCGTAATCTATCCACATCCACCACAAGCAAAAAAAGAGCAGGCACGTAAAACAATAATGGATATCATAGCTGATTATGGGGTTACATTGCTTGCGATTGGAAATGGAACAGCGTCGCGCGAAACAGAACTGTTTATCAGTGAAATTGTTAAACATGAGAATCTGAATGTGCAGTTTATCATCGTTAATGAAGCCGGAGCCAGTGTATATTCTGCTTCAGATGTTGCAAGGGAAGAGTTCCCGGATTTTAATGTAGAAGAGCGTAGTGCGGTATCTATTGCAAGGAGAGTGCAAGATCCTCTGAGCGAGCTTGTTAAGATTGATTCAAAAGCAATCGGCATTGGCCAATATCAGCATGATGTTAATCAGAAATTTCTCGATGAATCGCTTAACTTCGTCGTTGAAACATCAGTAAACCAAGTCGGTGTAAATGTAAATACGGCTTCCCATATCCTGCTACAGCATGTAGCTGGACTCTCTCCTACAATAAGCAGAAACATTGTAAAGTATCGCGAAGAACAGTCTGCTTTCAAATCACGTGAGGAAATCAAAAAAGTGCCGCGTCTTGGTAACAAAACGTACGAACAGTGTATCGGTTTCTTGCGAGTATTCGAAGGGGAGGAACCACTTGATCGTACGCCAATTCATCCTGAACGTTACCAAGAAACATATCAGCTGCTTGAATTTTTAGGAATGAAGCGTTCTGATCTTGGTACAGATTCACTGATCAACGCAGTTGAAGAAATCAATCTTGATCAGACGGCAAGAAATTTAAAAATCGGTGTTCCAACGCTAAAGGACATTATAGATAGTCTTAAAGCACCAACTCGGGATATTCGTGATGATTACGAAGTACCATTGCTTAAATCAGATGTTTTGAAGATGGAAGATTTGACTGAAGGAATGAAGTTATCTGGGACGGTACGTAATGTAACGGATTTTGGGGCATTTGTGGATATAGGAGTAAAACAGGATGGTCTAGTGCATATATCAAAGATGACGAGCAAGTTCATCAAACATCCAATGGAAGTTGTAAACGTTGGAGACATTGTCGATGTAACAGTCACCGGTGTTGATGCCGAGAAGGGTAGAATATCATTAAGTATGAAATAAAAAAGCTCCCAATCGATCGATTGGGAGCTTTCTGATATTTACTTATCGCCTTCAAGGTCGACATCATCGATACTGATGCCCATTGCTTTTGCAACACCACGGCCATAAGCTTGATCTGCTTTGTAGCAGTTTCTGATATGGCGATGCTTCACTCTATCGGAAACACCGTCCATTTCATTTGCAGTATTTTCAAAGATAATTTGTTTCATTTCATCAGACTGAAGATTAAAGAGTTTGCCCGGCTGCTCGTAGTAGTTATCATCGTCGTCACGGAAGTTATGCTCATAGACAAGTCCTTCCATTTCGAGCGCTGGCTGCTTTGCATTGGCATCATCTTTATATTGATCATAGCTGTTTGGATAATAGTTTGTATGTGAACCCATATTACCATCGACACGCATTGCACCGTCACGGCTGAATGGGCAGACATTTGCTGCACCCTTAGGAGAGTTAACTGGAATCTGGTGGTGGTTAACACCAAGACGGTAGCGCTGAGTATCTCCATAAGAGAACAGACGGCCTTGTAACATCTTGTCAGGTGAGAAGCCGATACCAGGTACAATATTTGTTGGTGCAAATGCAGCTTGTTCAACTTCTGCAAAGTAATTTTCAGGGTTGCGGTTCAATTCAAACTCACCGACTGGAATGAGTGGGAATTCATCTTTATACCATACTTTTGTCAGGTCGAACGGATTATGGTAGTGGTTTTTCGCTTGTTCTTCAGTCATCACCTGGATAAACATCTTCCATTTAGGAAAATCGCCTTCCTCAATGGCATTGAAAAGGTCTCTTTGTGCAGATTCACGATCTTTTGCGATTACTTGCTCGGCTTCTGAAGCGGAAAGGTTCTCAATTCCTTGTTGGCTCCTGAAGTGGAACTTGACCCATACACGTTCATTGTCAGCGTTGACCATGCTGTAGGTGTGTGAACCGAAACCGTGCATAGTTCTGTATCCTTTAGGAATACCGCGTTCTGTCATAAGTATTGTCACTTGGTGCAACGCTTCAGGTAACAGGGTCCAGAAATCCCAGTTACTTTCAGCATTATGCATATTGGTTTTAGGGTCACGTTTGACGACGTGGTTGAGACTTGGGAAAAGTTTAGGATCGCGGAAGAAGAATACAGGTGTATTGTTCCCGACAAGGTCCCAGTTACCTTCTTCAGTGTAGAACTTAAGTGCAAATCCACGAATATCTCTTTCTGCATCTGCGGCACCGCGTTCACCGGCTACAGTTGAGAAACGTGCAAACATTTCCGTCTTCTTACCAATTTCGCTGAATATGTTTGCTTTTGTATATTGGGTAATATCGTCTGTTACTGTAAATGTACCAAAAGCACCGGATCCTTTTGCATGCATCCGTCTTTCAGGAATAACTTCACGGTCGAAGTGGCCCATCTGTTCAAGGAAGAATGGATCCTGCATGACCATAGGACCACGTGGGCCAGCAGTCATGGAGTTTTCTCGATCTCCAACGGGTGCACCGAATAGTGTAGTTAGACGATCGCCAGGTTGGTTTTTACCTTGCTCTCTAGGTTCGGTGCCGCCACCTGCACGCGCATCACCGGGCTGATTTTTTGGCTGTTCAAAGTCCATTGATAAATCCCTCCAAGAAGATATTCATAATCCTTGTTTAGAATTATTATAAATAAATAGTAACACATTGTTAGCAAAAAACAATACTAAAAGCTATAAATATTTTCTTAGATGTATTCATGATATACTAAGAGGGTGGCTTGAGGAGGAGAATGTTAATGAAGCATATGGAGATTTCCAAAAGTCATTATATAGGAAGAAAAGTATCTACTGAGAAAATGAATCAGCAATTATTGAGTTTCTGTAAAAAAGTATTAAAAACGTATTGACTTTAACGTCAAATGGCTTTATTATAAATAACGTTGCATTATTCATATGGCCCGTTGGTCAAGCGGTTAAGACACCGCCCTTTCACGGCGGTAACACGGGTTCGAGTCCCGTACGGGTCACTTTTAAAAAGTTTTTATAAAAGCATTGACAATGCATACTGTAAAGTGTACAATATTTTTTGTCGCTTAAAAGAGATATCAATCACATGCGGTTGTGGCGGAATCGGCAGACGCGCTAGGTTGAGGGCCTAGTGGGAGTTAAATCCCGTGGAGGTTCAAGTCCTCTCAGCCGCATCATTATTTAATTATATAAACTACGCGGGTGTAGTTAAATGGTATAACCTCAGCCTTCCAAGCTGATGTCGTCGGTTCGATTCCGATCACCCGCTCCATTAAATTATTCGATGGTGTAAAATTGACTCTTGAATAACTTTGATAAATAGCGTAACATAGTAAGAGTGCTTCAAACAGAACATTGAAAACTGAATGACAATATGTCAACGTTTAATTCCGATAAACGAATGGGTGACCATTCAACTTGGGCGTCAAGTAAAACCGCAACGGAGTCAGCGAACTTCCAATTATGGAGAGTTTGATCCTGGCTCAGGATGAACGCTGGCGGCGTGCCTAATA